>CAIYTE010000184.1 GCA_903929045.1 uncultured Hyphomicrobiales bacterium | reverse complement strand
CTTCATATAGAGATCACCCCACCCCGACCGCTTTCGCGTCGCTCAAGCGCTCGACCCACCCCCACCAGGGGAGGGTAAGAGAAGAAAGCGGAGATGAGCGGAGGAGCGAGCCGGGCCTTCATCCTTCGAGACGCCCGTCTTCGCTACGCGACGGCGGGCTCCTCAGGATGAGGATATCAGAAGCGCCCGCGTGACGATGAGGCGCCCAGAAAACAAAAACCCCGCCGAAACGGCGGGGTTTTCATCGAAACAATCGCTAAAGCGATCAGATCGCTTCCTTGAGTTCCTTCGTGGCGCGGAACGCGACCTTCTTCGAAGCCTTGATCTTGATGGCTTCGCCGGTGGCCGGGTTGCGGCCCATGCGGGCGGCGCGCTTGCGAACCTGGAGGATGCCGAGACCGGCGATCTTGACCCGCTCGCCCTTCTTAAGGTGCTTGGTGATCAGACCGACGAGGTCTTCGAGCATCTGGGTGCCCTGCTTCTTGGTCAGCGAGTGCTGATCAGCCAGGGTGTAGGCTAGGTGCTTGGTGGTGACCGGCTTGCTGGCCTTCGGTTTCGCGGCTGCTGCCGCCTTCGTTTTCGCTGCGGCTACCGCCATGTCGTCATCTCCCTCTTGCGCACCATGCGCTCGTGAAAGCGTGACACTTATGAGATTCGCCTTGTGCCGCAAAGCATTCCGTGCACCGACCGGCGATTTAACCACAGAAAACGGTGCTTTTTGCGATGCGGCTAAAATGAACCGTGCCCGGCAGGGGGAATGCCGGGCACGAAAGTCGTCAGGCACCGCGGAGACACGGATGCAGTGCCTGCCGAAACTAGCGCTGCTGCTCGAGACCGGAGTCCATCGAGGCCGGGCTGACATTGGTCGACGGCGTCCAGGCGTGCGCCTGCATGTGCATGGCGGTGCGATGCGACCGCATCTCCATCGGCGAAGCGGCCCAGCCGGACTGCGCCGGATTGGTATAGGTGTTGCGCTCTTCAAGCTGTTGCGACAGCGGCTCGATGGCGAAAGCGGGCGCGGCGAAAGCCACGGTCAGCGCAGTGGCGGCGATCAGTCGGGCGGTGATGTTCATCGTTCAATCTCCATCGTGTTTGTTGGTCACTGATGGAAATACGAGGCGACGACGCCGCTGGATGATGCGCCGCGATCACAGCCGCGTGACGCGATGACCGCATGCTTAACGCAAAGAACCCGGTCACAGGGACCGGGCTCTTGTCTCGTTCGCTCTAATCGGACTGAGCTTCCCCAGCGTCGCTAGGCGTTCGAGCTGCTGCCGTGACAACACCGAGCCCGTCATCTCGTTCCCTGCGCCAGCGCGGATCAACGGCATTTCGTGTACAAAGGGCCGGACCTTCACATCGACGACGTGCTTCTCATGACGCTGGATCGCCGGCACTTTCTCCTCGGCAGCGCGGCCGCCATCGCCGCAAGCCCCGCGACATCCGCGGCCCGCGCCGGTGTCGGTGCTGGGCGTCGACGCTGCGCAATACGGTGTGCGGCCGAACACCAGCGCCGATCAGACCGCAGCGTTGCAGCGCGCGCTCGAGCAAACCGCGGCGACACGCGCGCCGCTGGCGCTGGCGCCGGGCGCGTATCGTGTCGGCAATCTGAAACTGCCGGCAGGCGCGCATCTCACCGGCGTGCGCGGCGCGACACGGCTCATCTTCACCAATGGACCGTCGCTGCTCTACGCCAGCCAGGCCGATGCCCTGAAGTTATCCGGTCTCACCTTCGACGGCGGCGGCGTGCCGCTGCAACGCGGACGCGGACTCATCCAGTTGACCGCGTCGCGCGACGTCACCGTGAACGACTGCGAAATCGCGCGCGCCGGCGGCACGGCGCTGCTGCTGGAGCAGGTCGAAGGCGACATCGCGCGCAATACCGTCACCGACGCGGCCAACATCGCCATCCACTCCTACAACGCGCGGCGGCTGACAGTGCGCGGCAACATCGTGCGCCGCTCCGGCAATGGCGGCATCTGGATCTGGACCTCGGACAAACGCGACGACGGTTCGCTGGTCGCCGACAACCAGATCGAGGACACGCTGGCGCGTGACGGCGGCTCCGGACAGAACGGCAATGCCATCAATGTCTTTCGCGCCGCCCATGTGACCGTGCGCGGCAATCGCATCCGCAACGCCGCCTTCTCCGCGGTGCGCGGCAACTCGGCGTCGAACATCACCATCGCCAGCAACAGTTGCATCAATGTCGGCGAGGTCGCGCTCTATTCGGAATTCGAGTTCGAGGGCGCGGTGATCGCCAACAATATCGTCGATACCGCGGCCGTCGGCGTTTCGGTGACCAACTTCGACAAAGGCGGCCGGCTCGCCACCGTGCAAGGCAACGTCATCCGCAACCTGACGCGCAATCTGCCCGACGGCACCGAGGCCAATCGGGGCCACGGCACCGGCATCACCGTGCAGGCCGACACCACCGTCACCGGCAACACCATCGAGAACGCGCCGGCCATCGGTATCGAGGCCGGCTGGGGCCCCTATCTGCGCGACGTCACCGTGACCGGCAATGTGGTGCGGCAGGCCGGCATCGGCATCACCGTGTCGCTGGCGCAAGGCGCGGGCGCGGCGGTGATCGCCAACAATCTCATCACCGGCAGCAAGCGCGGCGCCATTGTCGGCGTCGAATGGACCAAGGCCGTGACCGGCGACCTGATCGCCGGGACCAGCACCTATCCCCAGCTGACGATCAGTGGCAATAAAGCGCGCTGACGCGCCAGCGGCGTCGCGGCGCTTCCCGAGGAGTTTCGATCATGCGCATTGTCGACGTTTGCGAAATCACCCAGCCGATCGCCTCGCCGATCCGCAATGCCTATATCGACTTCTCGAAGATGACGGCGAGCCTCGTCGCCGTGGTCACCGACGTCGAGCGCGATGGCCGGCGCGTCGTCGGCTACGGCTTCAACTCGAACGGCCGTTACGGCCAGGGCGGCCTGATCCGCGAGCGCTTCCGCAACCGTCTGCTGGAAGCTGACCCCAAGAGCGTGCTGAACGAAGCCGGCGACAATCTCGACCCGCACAAGCTCTGGGCCGCCATGATGACCAACGAGAAGCCCGGCGGTCACGGCGAGCGCTCGGTCGCCGTCGGCACGCTCGACATGGCAATCTGGGATGCCTGCGCGAAAATCGCCGGCAAACCCTTGTTCCGCATGCTCGCCGACCAGAAAGGCCGCGAGGCCAATCCGCGCGTCTTCGTCTATGCCGCCGGCGGCTATTACTATCCCGGCAAGGACGACACCGCATTGCGCGCCGAGATGCGCAGCTATCTCGACCGCGGCTACACGGTCGTGAAAATGAAAATCGGCGGCGCGCCGATGGCCGAGGATCAGCGCCGCATCGAGGCCGTGCTCGCCGAGATCGGAAGCCAAGCGCAGTTGGCGGTGGACGCCAACGGGCGCTTCGATCTCGAAACCGCCATCGCCTACGCCAAGATGCTGCGCGAGTATCCGCTATTCTGGTACGAGGAGATCGGCGATCCGCTCGACTACGCGTTACAAGCGGCGCTGTCGGAGTTTTACCCGAACGCTATGGCGACCGGCGAAAACCTGTTTTCACATCAGGACGCGCGCAATCTGCTGCGCTATGGCGGCATGCGGCCGGATCGCGATTACCTGCAGTTCGACTGCGCGCTGTCTTACGGACTGGTCGAATATCTGCGGACGCTCGATGTGCTGGCGCAATTCGGCTGGTCGCCGTCGCGCTGCATTCCGCATGGCGGCCATCAGATGTCGCTCAACATCGCCGCCGGTTTGGGCTTGGGCGGCAATGAGAGCTACCCGGATCTGTTCCAGCCCTATGGCGGCTTCCCCGACGGCGTGAAGGTCGAGAACGGCACCATCACCATGCCAGAGCTGCCGGGCATCGGCTTCGAGGGCAAGTCCGACCTGATCAAGGTGATGCGCGCGCTGGCCGCATAACCGGCAAAGGGACGATACGAACGCCGCGCCGCGTTACAGCGGCTTCATCAGAAACAGGCCGGCGGTCACGATCAGCAAAATGACCAAAGTCGTGCCGAGCACGCTGGCGACATGGCGCCAGCCGAGCCCGGCGATGGTCTTGATCGAGGTGCCAAGGCCCAGCGCGCCGATGGCCAGCAGCAGGCCCCAGTTCGACGCTTCGACCAGCCCGTTCTTGATCGGCACGTAGAGCGGCATCAGCGACGGCGCTAGCGGCATCGCACTGTTCAAGGCGCACAGCAGAACAAACGCGATGGCGAAGACCGGCATCGGCACGCGGGCTTCGGCGTGCTGCTCACCGATCCGGCTGAGGTACCAGCCGACGCTGAGCACGATCGGCAGCAGCAGGAACACGCGGAACAATTTGACGATGACCGCGGTGTTGCCGGCGGTTTCGGATATGGCGTAGCCCGCGCCGACCACCTGGGCGACATCGTGGATGGTGCCGCCGAGCATGACGCCGGTCGCGGTCTGGTCGAGATGCAGCAGCGCACACAGCGGCGGATACAGCACCATGCCGATCGTGGCGAAGGCATTCACTGCGACGACGACGAAAGCAATGTCGGCCTGCTTGCTCGGATAGTTCGGCACCACCGTCGAGACGGCGAGCGTGGCCGACGCGCCGCAGACGGCGGTGCCTGCGCCAATGAGGGCGCCAAAGCCGGGCGAGCGGCCGCTCCAGCGCGCGAAGACAAAGCCGGAGCACAACGTCACCACCATCGAGCCGACGATGAGGCTGGCCGTCTCAAAACCGAGCGCCGCGATGTCGGCCAGCGCGACGCGCAATCCCAACAAACCGACCGCCCAGCGCAGCACCGTGCGGACACAGAAGGCCATGCCCGGCTGCACCGCGGGCCGCGCCGCAATCGGGTTGAGCATCATGCCGAGGCACAGCGCGAGCACCATGGCCGGGATCGGCACGGCGCGGGCAACATAGGGCGCGGCGAGATAGCCGCCGACCGCCACCACTGCCGACAGGGCAATGCCGGGCACCAGGACGGCGGCGGACGCCGGAAAGGTCCGCGACATATTCATCTGCGCTACCGTCACCGTAGAAATCCCTTACTCACACTGAGGCATCCGAGGGATAAACATCCTCCATTCAACGGTCAAAACGATAATATCGTTTGATTTGATCTGTTTTACCGATAGATTTATCGGATAATGGATCGAGACCCGTGACCCTCGAACAGCTGCGCATTTTCACGACGGTGGCGGAGTGCGAGCATATGACGCGCGCCGCGGAGGCGTTGCGGCTCAGCCAGTCGGCGGTCAGCGGCGCCATCCAGGCGCTGGAGTCGCGCCACGGCATATCGCTGTTCCATCGCATCGGCCGGCGCATCGAACTGACGGCGGACGGCCGGGTTCTGCTGCAGGAAGCGCGATCGGTGCTGCGCGCCGCCGCCGCGGCCGAACTCGCGCTGCTGGAGCTGCGCGGGCTCAAGCGCGGCACCATCCGCATCCATGCCAGCCAGACGACAGCGGCCTACTGGCTGCCCGAACGGCTGGCGCGATTTCACAACACCTATCCCGACATCGATATCAATCTGGAGATCGGCAATACCGAGCAGGTCGCGCTCGCCGTTCACTCCGGCAGCGTCGAAATCGGATTCGTCGAGGGCGCGTTCGACCAAACCGAACTGGAAGCGCGGCAGGTCGACGTCGATCACCTCATGATCGTCGTCGACCCCAAGCATCCGTGGGCGAAAGTGCGCGAACTCAAACCCAGCGAGATCACGCAGACGAAATGGGTACTGCGCGAGCGCGGCTCCGGAACACGCTCGGTGTTCGAGCAGGCGCTGGCGCGCCACGGCATTTCGCCCGAGCAACTCGACATTGCGCTGGAACTGCCGTCGAACGAGGCGGTGCGGTCCGCCGTCGAAGCCGGCGCGGGCGCGACGGCGATCTCGCAGCTCGTCGTCAAGTCCGCCCTGCTCTCACACACCTTGTGCGTGGTGCCGTTCATGTCGCTGGCGCGGCCTTTCGTCCTGCTCAAGCATCGCGACCGCAGCGACAGCAATGCCGTGCACGCGTTTCTCGAGATGATGGCGAAGACCGGCTAGCCGTCAGGCCGTCAGTTGAAATAGTCGCTGCTGAGCTTCGCCGTCAGACGGAAATAGGCGAAGTAATTCGGACGATCCGGAATGGCATCCCTTAACGGCGTGCCGATCGAGACATCCGCCACCCAGTACTTGCCGGGATTGTAGCTCAGGCCGCCGCCGACCGACGTGAGATAAACGGAGGACGGTGCGCGGCATTACCGATGCTGGCGTTGGTGGTATTGCCGACGATGGTCAGCGCGGCGCCAACGCCAATGCCGTTATCCTGCTGCAGCGAGACCGAGGCTGCGTTGCCAAGCGACTGCGCCTGATCGTTGCTGTCGGCTTTGACCGACACGCTGCCGGCGTGGAACGTCAGAGAATTGCCGAGGCTGGCCTTGACGCTGTCGCCGACAATCGTCGCGCCCACCGCTGCGGCGACCGACAGCTTGCCGCCGCTGCTGCCGCCTTTATTGTCGCTGAGCCCCTTCTGCTCCTGCTGCATGCTGTCGCCGGCAGGCGCCGAGCCAAGCGTCTTCGAGCTCGTCGATTTGCTGCCGCCGTCAGAGCCCTTGTCGAGATCGGAGCCACCCGACGCCGTCGCGGTGGCAGACGCCGAATAAGTATGCGTGCCCGATGCGACGACATCGAGATCGCCACCGGCGTTGACGCTGCGCGCAATGCTCGCCGTGGTCTCGCTGGTGACAGGACCGCCCTGACCGGTGAGGAGATTGAACAAATTCGTACCCGTGATCAGCGCAGCCGCGCCGCCGATCGCCGTACCACCGCTGCCGGAGCTTGTGCTGGAGCCCGAGGCGACGGCGGTGTGCGTGCCGTTGCTGGTGGCGTGCACCTCGACGAAATCGCCGGCCGAAAGCAGCGAACCGGACTCGATGGAAGCCTTCGTCGTTTCGGACAGAATCGTGAGCGCAACGACCGCGTCGAGCGCGGTGCCGCCCTTGGCGCCGGCTTCAGCGCGTGCTTCGCTGTCGAGGTGCGAGCCTGCCTTGACCGAAACGGAGTTGGCGCCGCTCAAACCGGCATTCGTTTTCACCGATGCTTCGCTTGTGGTCAGCGCCGTGTTGAGCGCGACCGACGCACCGACGCCAACCTTCGAACCGCTCGCGCCGTCGCCCGCGGGCACGGCCTCGGCCGCGACATAGGCTTCATGGTCGGCGGCCAGCACCACCGCACCGCCCGACGCGATGGTGACATCGGCGCCGGTGTCGATGTCGATGTCGGCAATACTTTTGCTGGTCAGCACATTGACCGCGAGCGAGCCGGCAATACTGACCTTGGCGCCGCTGGCGCCGGATTTGGCGTAGGCCACAATCTGATCGAGCCGGCCGAGCGATGTCGTCGCCGACGGCGCCTGCGGCAAATCCGCATCGTTGGAAGCGACCGGACCGGTGAAGCCGAGATCGGTCTTCAACGCCGAGACGTTGAGCGCCGACGCGGCATACTGACCGGCCGTGACAGTATTGATCTGACCGCTCTTGACGGAGGTTGGCGTGGCGCCGAGTTCGGCGCTGTTGGTGGCATTGATGACGTTGATCGCAACAGCCGCGCCGACGCCGACCTTGCTATCGCCTGAGCCTGAACCCGATGCGCCGGTCGAACCGTCGGCGCTGGTCTTGGCATCGACATTCGAGACCGATGCAACAGAGAGCGCGCCGGCGGCGGAGATGCCGACAGACACCGGCACGTAGGCCTGGACGTTGACCGTCGAGACATCGACCGCGATGGCGGCGGCAACGGCGACACCGCCTTCGCTCGTGGACGCCTTGCCGCCGGCGCTCTGCCCGCCCGCCGCAGCAGCGCTCTGCTGCTTGCTGTCACCAATGTTGGCAGCGGCCATGCGCTGGCTGCTGCCGCTCGTCTGCTTCTGAACCTTGTCGTCGACAGAACCGTCGCTGTCCGTGGACTGGCCCGAATCGTCGGTGCCTTTGCCGCCCGTCGCACTGGCGATGGCGGTGGTCGCCGTGAGCGACGCACCCTTGGCCGAAAAACTCACCGCGCCGTGGGTCGTCTTGAGGCTGGACGATGTGGTGGCAATCGTCTGTTCGTCGAGCACGGCGATGGCCATGGCCGCGCCGATGGCCGCCTTGTCGCCGGCGACAACGCCACTCGCTTCCGTCAATGCCGTGGAAAGCTGCGTCGCCTCGACCGTGATGTCTCCGCTCGTCGTCAGCCCGCCGGTCAAAGCACCGATCGAGGCGATGGTACGGTCGGAAACAATCGAAGTGGCGATAACCGGCGTGACCGCAACGCCGCCATCGGCGCCCTGCTCCGCGTGCGTCACAACGGCATGGCCGCCGGTGGCTTGCAGGGTCACAGCGCCCGCGCCCGACAGCTTGGAGTCGTCGGCGAGTTCGGCAGTCGATCGCGTCGCCACGAGATTGAGCGCGACCGAAGCGCCGATACCGACCTTGGCGCCCGAGACGCCCGCGCCGGCAGCACCCGCAATCGCGCTGGCGGTCGACAGATCCGCGGCCGTGACCGAAACGTCGCCGCCGGACACATTCGCCGCCGACGAGCCAAAGCGCGCCCAGCTTTCCGAATCCAGCAAGTTGGTCGCCAGCGCGCCGGCCACGCCGACATTGCTCGCCGCCGCGCCCGAGGTCGCCGTGACCGAGAATTGATTGGTAGCCGCCGTGCCCGACATGGTCGCCGCGAGCGTCAGCGCTCCCGTGTCGATGTCCTGATCCAGCGAGGCCTTGTTCGAGATCCGCGCAATGCCGACGCCGACCGCCACGCCGACGCCGGTCGAACCGGTGGCGCTGGAGCCGTCGGCGACGACGATCGAGGAATTTTCCGCCGTGCTCTTCAGCGCGGTCGCACCGGTGACCGTCGCCTTGTTGGTCGACGCCATCTGCGCCAGCGTCGTCGCGGAAACGTCGGCAATCGCCAGCGCACCGGCGGCCTTCACACCGCCATCGCTGGTCTTTTCGTACTGCGAGTATTTCCCGTCGGACAGATACTGACCGCTCTTGCTGCTGCTGTCGGCATCGCCGGCGCCTTCCGCCGCGGCTTTCGCGATCGTGCTGACGGCAACGCTCGACGTGGCGTCGAGCCCAAGCGAACCGGCGGTGATCTGGGCCGCCCCGTCGACCAGCGCGGTCGTCTCGGCGTCGAGAATGCTGACCGCAACGCTGGCGCCGGCGCGCGACGCATTGCTCGCATCAGCAGTGCTGGTGATGTCGACGGTGTTGTCCGCCGCGAGCTTCAGCGCGCCGTCGACATGCACGATGGCATCGCTGCCGACATGCACGCGCGCCACGCTTGTGGCGTCGACGATCGACGCCGCGACGTCCATGCTCTTGGTCGACGCGGTGTTCTGCGCGCCCGACGCATTGATGGTCGTCGCCGCGGACGCACTGAGCGTCGCATGGCCGCCGACCTGGAGAATGGCGCCATCCAGCACATCGACAGCCGCCAGCACGCTCGTCGATGCGAGCGCGCCGACCGAATTGAGGCTCTTGGTCAGGGCCGCTGTTGCCGTGACATCAAGATCGCCGGTCAGCGTCACATCGGCATTCTTCACCAGCACGGTCGCCTGTGCCGTATCGCCGGTGCCATTCGCCGTCGCGTTGATGAGCAGATTGGCCGCCGTGATCGTGGCGCGCAATCCCGACGTATCGCCGATCGCGACACTGGCTTGGCCGGACGCTGCCGCCACCGACGTCAGCGTGACGGTGCCGTTGGAGAGGATCTTCGAGCCGCCGAGCAGCGCGATGTGCGGCGCCGTCAGGGTGACGTCATACGCGCCGTTCGTCGTGTTGATGATCGCGTCCGACGCCAGCGTGATCGAATTGTCGGCCTGCAGGATGACGTTGCCGGTCGCCGTCAGAACGTTCGACGTGAAGCTCGAATAATTGTGATTGACCGCACCGACGACGAGGTCGGTCGGGTCGAGCAGCAAGGTGCCGGCCTTGCCGGCCGTGGCGCCGAGATCGACGGTGATGGTGCCGAGAGTCTCGGTTTTGCCCGCGCTCAGTTCGACAAAGCCGCCGTCGCCGGTGAGACCGCCCCGCGCGTTGAAGGCGGCGCCATCGGCCACGGTCAGGTTATTGTCGGCCTTGACCTTGATCGTGCCGGCGTTGGAATTCTTGCCGGCACCGGACACATCCAGCTTGGCCGTCTTCTCGATGGCGATGTTGCCGCCCGAGGTGATGTCGATGGTACCGCCATTGCGGCCCTTGGTGCCGGCGGACTTGATCGAACCCGTGACCTCGACCGACCGCGCCGCCTTGATGGAAATCGCACCGTTGTGACGCGCGCTTGCGGTGCGGACAGCGCCGCCGGAAACGCCGCCGCCGCCGATCGATACGTGACCGTTGCGGGATACCAGCATGCCGCCGCCGGTCCAGCCGCGCGTGTTCACGGTGGCGGCAAATCGCGCCTTCTGCTCGGCCGCGCGCTGCGCCGCCTGCAACGAGCCGGCGATGCGGACATCCGTCGCCGTGATCTTGATGAATTGCGAGGCGTTGACGCGCCCGCTGATGATGACCGATCCATCGGGCGACAGCGGCACGTCGCCGGTGACAACGCGCGCGACAAGCGCGTCGTTGACCTTGCCGCCGGAAATCATCCGGTTGACCGTGTCCTGGGTCGGCGTCACGACCGACAGGCTGCCGACATTGACGCTGCCGCTCTTGCCCACGACCATGCCGTAGGAATCGACGAACACGACGTTGCCGCCGATCTTGCCGTTCTTGTAGGAATTCAGCGTTCCGAAAATATTGACCGAACCTTCGCGGACAATATTGACGAGCTTGCCCGCCGAATTCGGCACGATCAGGTTGACCGTATTGCCTTCGGCTTCCGAAAACGTCTTGAAGGAATTGAAAGCGTTGCCGCTGCTGATCGTCGACGTCGTGATCGTCGTGTTGCGGCCATTGACCCATACCTTGGTCGCGGTCTGGCCGTCGGTGACGATGTTGTTGCCCGGCGATTGACGCTGCACGCCCGCCGGCACGGTGCGGTCGAAATTACGCACATGCGCCGACATCCGCGGCTGGCCGCCGCCGATATTGACCGCCTGGGCCTTCGCGTCGCCGGTGTTCGCAACCAACGCAGCGGTGACGAGCGGAAGCCACGAGACGCCGCGCAACAGCGACGCCCGGCTCAAACGGCCCGGCGAACCGACGCGATGTATAGTGGCGATCATCTCAGCCTTTCTCGACAGGATCGCGGGCACAATGACAGTCAGCACCGCAGCGGAAGCCGTCGTTTCAGCGACGCTTCGCGCGGCTCGTTCAGCTCAGCTTTCGAATGTTGTCGATCGCAGTCAGGCTCATCATGTGAGCGTAGATCGCCGGCAGCAGCCCTTCGTTGCGCAACCGCAGGAAATCATCGCCCGACAAGGCGTTCAGACGTCCGGCATCGACAGTCAGCATGCCGTGCAACGCCAGCGTTTCGCCGGATTCGAATTTTGCGTCGATGGTGACCGGCCGCAGTAGGTCGAGTTGCACCAAGGTAGCGACAGCAGCCTCGCCGCGCTTCGCAGCGAGGAAGAACTCATTCATGAGCGTCATGCGCTCGACCAGCGCCGGCAGTTCAGTGCCTTCCGACGTGAAGATGCGTTCACCGAACTTGCCGACCGGCAAAGAGAACGTTGAATCGATGCAGGTGATCGGGTCGCGCCCCTCCATCTCGCCAAACATCAGCGGATAGCGGCGCAGATAAGCGGGGACGTAATTTCCAAGCCAGCGGCCGTCGCCGCTCACCAACGCATTCTTGCCGGCGCGCAAGCCGACGAGAAACACGGCGACCGGCGCATTGACGCCCGGCAGGAACACCACCGGCAGATGCGGCGCAGCCGCGACAAACTCGTCGAAAACGGCGGGGACGATGTGCGAGCCGGCGGCGAAGCCGAAGCGGTCATCGCTGACGTCAAAAAGCAGGTCCCGGTGCGTGTCCCGGTCCAGCGGAATGATGTTGCCGTAAAAGATGACGTTGTCAGCCAAGACCATTCCTCGACGCAACTACAGCCTTTGGCTGCGGGCTTTCTCGACGCGGCTTTCGTGCATCACGCTGGACGCAACGAAAGTCTTAAGCGTTCGTTAAATGGGCCTAACATTGCTTCGGGCGCGCTTGGTAGGTGAAAACCGCTGCGGCTCCGCGGTAACCATTTTTTCTTTTGATCTACCGTCTCACGCGCGGAACTATTTCAGAACAGCACGCGGCGATACGTCTTTTGACATACGCAATCATTGGTGGCGTGCATTTCATGGAGTTCACCTGCTGAACGGAACTCACATGAGGTGTCCGCTCCTTGCCAACGGCCGCATCTGATGGTCAATCATCGGCGCTGAAACGTTCCTGGATGGAACTTTGAAAGAGGGAACCAACCTGGTGGTGCGGCCTTTGCTCCTGAGATCGTCACATTGAATTCTCGGCCCGCGCCGGCTCATCCCTCGCAACGTTTCAAAGTCCCTTCATCAACCATGCCGCTTCTTCAACGCCTCTATTATGTCACGACCGGTCTCGATGAAGACCGCGCGTCAGCAACCTGGAGCGCGGTGCTGGCGCCGCTGTTCGAGCCGCGTGCGTGGGATCGCAGCACGAAGCAGCCGGTGGGCTCGGCTTCGGGTGTGATTATCGGCGACATGATCATCGCCAAGGTCGCATTCGCGGCGCAGGAGTTCGTCAGAGACGCGGGCCGCATCGCGGTGACGCCGGATCACATCCTGCTGCATCTCTATCTGAGCGGCGGCTTCAATGGCACGATCACGGGACAGCAGACGACGATCGGCCCCGGCAAAGTCGCGGTGATCGATCTCGCCCGCGAGGTGCGAACGCAAGCATTCGCCTCAAGCACGATTTCTTTCATCGTTCCGCGAAAGCTGTTGGCGAACGCGCCATTGAACAGCCTCACGCCGCGCCTCGATCAACGCCGCAACGATCTCCTGGCCGCCCATATCCGCTCTCTTCAGGAGCGCAGCACGCAGCTGACCGAGGCCGATGTGGAAGCCACGGTGTCGGCCTCGGCAACTTTTCTGACCCGGTTATTGTCTGAGGGCTCTTCCGTGCGCCCGCGAGAAGAAGAAGCCGACGACGACCTCTCGGCGTTGGCCGAAGCCGCGATCCGCGACAATCTTGCGCTCGCCGAACTGTCGCCGGACTGGCTGGCGCAAAAGCTCGGCATATCGCGCGCGTCGCTGTACCGGATCTTCGCCAATGACGGCGGCATCATGCAGTATGTTCAGGAACGCCGCCTGCTCGCGGTGCAAGCGGCTCTCAGCGATCCGCTGGAGACCCGCCGGCTGTCGCGCATTGCCGCCGATTTGGGTTTCAACAGCACGGCCCATTTCAGCCGCGCGTTTCGCGCCCGCTTCGGCGTCACCGCCAGCGACTATCGCAAGTCGCAGATGGAAACCTCGGCCGCCACGCAGCTGACAAGCCCCGAAGTCGTGCAGCAGTGGTGGATGAGCGTCGCGTCAAAGAACGCGTAAAAGCGGAACCGGCAGCCGATCGCGCGCGGGCAGCGCTTGCTCCTGATCCACGGGGGCCAAACCTTTGAAACAAGGGCCAAAAACCCGCGCGTTGCCGCCCCGCGCCGACTCGTCTATGGAAATGGCCACGCGCCCGTAGCTCAGCTGGATAGAGCGTTGCCCTCCGAAGCTGGACGAAAATCGGGCCGTCTATCTAGGAAGCCTTTGCGGTCCAGCGATCTAAGACCCTGCGCTCGGATCGGGGTGCAGTTCGGCACTCCCGAGCCACATTATAGAGAGCAAACAGGCGGCGACACTTTGCAGCTTGAATGTGAGGCCTGCGTGAAGGCCTACAAGCTTAAGTCGGCTTGATGTTTGCCGCGCGAATAACCTTGCCCCATTTCTCGGTCTGCCCGGCCATGAACGTCCCGAATTCGGCGGGCGTCGATACAAAAGGCTGGCCGCCAAGATCGGTCAGCAGCGCCTTGAAAGCAGGATCGGCAAGAGCCGCATTCACCTCGGCGTTAATTCTCTGGATGATCTCGACCGGTGTGCCGCGCGGTGCCCCGAGACCTTGCCAGCCAGCGGCTTCGTAGCCCGGCACGGATTGTCCGACCGTCGGCAAGCCGGGCAGCGCCTCTTGTATCGTTTCCGTCGTGACAGCGAGCGCCCGGATTTGGCCCGACCTAACGTAGCCAATCGACGACACGATGATATCGAACATCACCTGAACGCGGCCGGCGATCAGATCCGTTATCGCCTGCGACGAGCCGCGGTAATGCACCGGCACCATCTCGATGCCGGTCATCATCATGAACAGCGCGCCGTAAAGATGCTGCGCCGTTCCGGGGCCGTTGGTCGCCATATTGATCTTGCCGCCATTGGCTTTGGCATAGGCAATGAATTCGGCGACGCTGTTGACCGGGAGCGAATTGCTCACCTCCATCACCGCGGGCACATGCGACACGCCGGCGACCGAGACGATGTCGCGCAGAAAATCGTAGTTGAGCTCGTCTTTATAGAGCGTGGCATTGACGGCGTTGGCCGTATTGACGAACAGCAGCGTGTAACCATCCGGATCGGATTTCGCGACGTGCTGCGTGGCGATATTGCTGGCGGCACCGGGGCGGTTATCGACTATGAACTGCTGGCCAAGACGCTCGGATAGCCATCTTCCGATCAGGCGCGCACTAACGTCCGACGACGAGCCCGGCGTGAAGCCGACGACGATCCGGACCGGCCGCGCCGGATAGGTCTGCGCCCAGCTCGTCCGCGACGGCAGCACCGCCGCAGCGGTTGCGAGCTGTAGAAAATGCCGGCGCGGAATTTTCATCTGCATCCTTAGTTCTCGAAGACCGCCACGGCACGGATCGGCGAACCGGAGCCCTCACGCCACTTCAGCGGCAGACCGATGAACTGGAATTCGCCCTGCCCGATCAGTTCTTCCAGATTGCAGAGGCTTTCCATGTGCGTGATGTCGAGTTCGTGGCACACTTTGTGAACCAACAAGTTCTCGCGTCCCTCAGGGCCGGGCCGCATCGAGTCGATGCCGAAGTGCACGATGCCTTGCTGCGCCAGCCATTCGGTCGCGGCAACATTGACGCCAGGATTATCGGTGGCGTAGGCCGCCTTCGGAAACGTCCGGGCGTGATGGCCGGTGCACAGCAGCACCGTGCCGTTTTTCGGGATCGACAATCCGGTCTTTGCCACCGCCGCCTGCAAGTCGGCGGGCGTGATTTCGGCGCGCGGTGCGATATGCCGCAGATCGAGGCAAATGCCGCGAACGATGCACTTCTCGAGCGGATACTTGTCGATCGGCACGCCGGTCTCGTGAAAGTGACGGGGCGCGTCAATATGCGTCCCGCCATGATCCGGCATGGAGAAGTAATTGACCGTGCAGCCCCACACGCTTCCGGCGCTGACGAAGCCTTCTTCATGCGTCTGCCAGACGCCGTGAATGATCGGCGGCTGTCCCGGATAACTCGGCGAGCGGTGATACAGCTCGCGGCTGAGATCGACGATTCGCATTTTTACTTCGCCGGGATGATCGGCAGCAGCAGATAGGTTTCGCGTTTGCCGCCCGAGTGGATCGTGTTGCTAGCACCGATATTGTAGTCGGCGGGATAGTGCCGGTAGACGGACGAGCCGACGCCATCCTTCGACTGAA
Source organism: uncultured Hyphomicrobiales bacterium (assembly GCA_903929045.1). GTDB lineage: Bacteria > Pseudomonadota > Alphaproteobacteria > Rhizobiales > Xanthobacteraceae > Pseudolabrys. The sequence goes on along the minus strand of CAIYTE010000184.1, from coordinate 3,243 downwards.
CGTCGAGCTGGATGCGATGGCCCTTCTTGAATACCATGCAGCTCGGCCAGATTTCGAGCTGACATTCGACCACCTCATCCGGCTTGAGCCACAGGCGCTCGGTATGCGCGTGATACGGCCGGTACGGCAGCGACTTCTCCGGATCGAGCTTGCGGTGCGACACGCGCAGGTAGCCCTTGGCGACGGGCACTTCGTCCCACCCCTGCTGACCGGCCTCCCAGACGTCCTTGCCGTCGGCGTCGATGTTGCGGATGGTCGCGAACACATCCATGTCTTCGGACGAGCTCGATGCCCAGAACACGAGCACCATCGGGCCGGTGACTTCCATGTCCTCGGTCAGCGGCGCCGTCTGGAACGAGATGCCGACGCGGCCGACCGACCCGGCATTCACCGAAGGCGCCGATGACGCGACGCCGGCATGGGTCGGCGGACTGGCGGCATAAGTCGATGTCTTCTCGCTGGCGATTGGCTCAAGCACGAGGTCGCCTTCCGGCGAACCATCCTTGTTCTGCTTCTCCGAATTGATCTTGAGAAACATCTTGGTCCACTTCGTGCGCGCAATGGGCCATTCGTTCTCGAAACGGAATTTATAATCCTTCAGACCGCCACCGGTGCGGATCTGCAGTTTCACCGGCGGCTCTTCCATGATGCCGGTGTCGTGATCCTTGAGCCAATGATCGAAGAAGCGGAGCTGGTCGAGGCGGCCCTCTTCGGAATGGAAGGGGTGGAAATGCGTGCCGGTGTGCAAGCGCAGCTTTTTGTTTTTCGACGCCGCCAGCATGTAGCCTTCGGTGTTGCCGCGCAGGTGCAGCCCGTTGCCCGTCCAGTTGCCGACGCTGTACATCGGCACCGTGACCTTCTCCCAACGCGCGCTGCGGATGCGCCAGAAGTCCGAGTCGAGGCTGTGGCTCATCCATTCCCACAACATGTTGTTGTTGAAGGCATCCGGATTGTATTCGCGCGGCTTGCCCATCAGGTGATGAGCCATGTTGGTCGAGATCCAGGTATTGATGAAGCCGAGCGCGAGAATGCCGCCGTGGAACGCCTGGTCGCGATAAAGATCGGCGCGGCCTTCCCACGGAATGATCGCTTTGAGCGACGGCGGCTGCAGGCTCGCGGCGCGCCATTGCGAGTTGGCGTGGTATGAAATGCCGAGCGTGCCGATATTGCCGTTGCACCAGCCGCGCTTCGCCATCCACTCGATGGCGTCGTAGTAGTCGATCGCTTCCTGATAGGAGTTCGGCTCCGACTTGCCGGGCGACTTGCCAGAGCCGCGGGCATCGACGCGCACGCAGGCGTAACCGCGCGGACACCACCACAGCGGATTGGCCGTTTCCCACGCCATATAGGGATTGGCCTTTTCCTCGATATCATCCGGCGGAATCCAGAGCTTGTCCTTCTGGTAGGGACCAAGACTCATGATGGCCGGAAATGTCTCGCCGCCGTTTTCGGGCCGGAACACGTCGGCGTAGAGGATCGCGCCGTCGCGCAGCGGGATCTTCACGTCTTTCTCGATGATCATCTTCATGTCGCGCGGCTGCGACGGTTGCGTGTTCTTGGCCATGGTCACTTCCTCGGGATTTCCGGAACGGTCTCGTGTGGTGATTTGATCTATTCGACTTGCAGCTTGTTCGCCGCAACCAGCGCGCGGATACGCTCGGCTTCGGTTTTGACGACTTTCGCAAAATCCTCGGGCGTACCGCCCTCGACCTCGAGACCCCATTCGGCGAAACGGCGGCGGACTTCCGTGTCCTGCAGCGCCTTGTTCACATCGCGATTGACCTTGTCGATGATCGCCTTCGGCGTCTTCGCCGGTGCGACCAGACCGATCCAGAGATCGGAATCGGCGCCGGTGATGCCCTGCTCCCGATAGGTCGGCGCCTTCGGCACGACGGCGACCCGCTTGCCGGCGGCGACACCGAGAACCTTGAGGCGGCCCGCCTCGACAAGACCGACCGCGGAAACCGTCGTGGTGTAAGCGCCCTCGATGGTGCCGGCGACGGCGTCGTTCAACGAGGGCCCCGTGCCGCGATACGGCACATGAACCATATCGGTGCCGGTCGCCGACTTCAGAATCTCCAGACCGATGTGCACGTTGCTGTTCGTGCCGGAGCTGCCGATATGCACCTTGCCGGGATGGGCCTTGGCGTAATCGACAAGTTCTTTGACGTCGTTCGGCGGGAATTTCGGATTGGCGACAATGATCAGCGGCGTCGAACCGATTTCCACGATCGGCGCCAGATCGTCGACCGTGTAGGGCGCGTCCTTGCGCAACAGCGCATTGAGAATGTGCGGCCCCTGATTGGTTAGCAGCAGGGTGTAACCGTCGGGTTCGGCTTTCGCGACCGCATCCGCGCCAATGCCGCCGCCGGCGCCGCCGCGATTTTCAACGATGACCGCCTGCCCCCATTCGATCGAAAGCTTTTGCCCGATCAAACGCGCGACCAGATCGGTCGATGCTCCCGGCGCAAAGGGCACGATCAGGCGCACGACGCGCGACGGAAAGTCAGCCGCCGTAACGACGGCAGGCGCGAAGCTCACGGCAAGGACAATCAGCGCGCGCAAAAAAGCCGAACGCTTTCGCGCAGAGCGAAGCATACGCATGTTTCCTCCGACATCGACCGCTGCGCTTGTTGATCGGTGCGCTGATTGTCGATCGACGTCTTCCGCATCATCATTAAATGCTGCGACGTTTTTTCTCAATCGAAATTGGTGCTGCGTGTTCTGTTTCGCCCGGCGAAATATGCCCTGCATTCATTTTCAGCAGTGGCCAATCGAGCGCCTGCCTCGTAGTTTCAATGGCAAGACCCCGACATCGATGATAATTTCATCGCAACGATAAAAATATAATCTGGGGAGAGACCGATGATCGCGCGCTTTGCTGCGTTGCTTGTTGCCGTCTTTATGTCCGCACTTCCGCTCAAAGCATACGCCGACTACCCCGACCGTCCGGTCAAGATCATCGTGCCCTACACCGCGGGTGGCGCGACGGACGCCGTCGCACGGGCCATCGCATCGCAGTTATCGGCACTCTGGAAACAGGCCGTCATCTTCGAAAACAAAGCCGGCGCGGGTGCGTCGATCGGCGCCGATTACGTCGCAAACTCAGCACCCGACGGCTACACGCTGATGTTCTCCGATCCTTCGCCCTTTGTCATCAATCAGCACATTTACGACAAGTTGCCCTTCGATCCCATGAAGGATTTGGAGCCTGTCGCGCTTGGTGTGCATCTGTCGCCGGTG
>CAIYTE010000183.1 GCA_903929045.1 uncultured Hyphomicrobiales bacterium | reverse complement strand
GTCGAAGTCCTGCACGCCGCCGCCGACGCGCTTGGTCGTGTAAAACATCACGTAGGGCTTCGCCATATAGGGATCGCGCAGCACCGTGACGCCGGCGCGATCCACGACGAGATAGCCGCGGTTGAAATCGCCGAACGCCACCGACAGCGAATTCGCCGCGATGTCGGGCATGTCCTCAGCCTCGATCACCGGGAAGGTCATCAGCGACGCCTTGCCGCCCGCGATCGCCGGCGGCTGCCACAGATAATTGCCGGTCGTGTCCTTGAACTTGCGCACCGCCGCCTGCGTCTGTCGGCCAGCGTGGTGCGCTTCAAATCCGAGGTCGAGGCGTCCGACGCGCTGCTCTTTGTCACGCCGGAATACAGCCGCTCGATCCCGGCGGTGCTGAAGAACGCCATCGAATGGGGCAGCCGTCCGTGGGGCAAGACCTCATGGCCAAACAAACCCGCCGCCGTCACCGGCACGTCGCCCGGCGCGATCGGCGCCGCCGTCGTCCAGCAGCATCTGAAATCCGTGCTCGGCGCGCAGGGTCTGCATCTTCTGGGGGGCGAGGCTTACATTACCTTCAAGCCCGATCTGGTCGATGCCGACAACAACGTCGCCGACGAAAGCGTCCGCGGTTTCCTCAAGGCTTTCATCGACAACTTCAGCGCATTCGCATCGCGCTTCGCCGCCACCCCCGCATCGCGCGCCGCCGCGTAAACAGAAAGGCAGAACGTCATGTCGATCCGCCCCGTCAAGCGTATCGTCCAATCGCAACCCACCATGGAAGGCGCCGGCGTCAAGTTACGCCGGGCCTTCGGCTTCGGAGACACCGGCGAGACCGACCCCTTCCTGCTGCTCGACGATTTCCGCAACGATCGTCCGCAGGATTATCTTGCCGGCTTTCCGTGGCATCCGCACCGCGGCATCGAGACCATCACCTATGTGCTCAACGGCACCGTCGAACATGGCGACAGTCTCGGTAACCGCGGCACGCTCGGCGCCGGCGATGTCCAATGGATGACGGCCGGCAGCGGCATCATGCATCAGGAAATGCCGCAGGGTGACGCGCAAGGCCGCATGCACGGCTTCCAGCTGTGGGCGAACCTGCCCTCGTCGCTGAAGATGACGGCGCCGCGCTATCAGGACATCAAGGCCGGACAAGTCCCGGAGATCACCGACGATGACGGCACGAAGGTGCGCGTCGTGTGCGGCGACTTCTGGGGCCAGAAAGGTCCGGTCGAAGGTGTCGCGGCGGATCCGCGTTATCTCGACGTCTTCGTGCCGCCGGGCCAGCGCAAGACCTTGAAGGTCGAAGTCGAACGCCACGCCTTTGCTTACGTGTTCGAAGGCTCCGGCACGTTCCGCGACTCGTCCAAGCCCTTCGGTGTGCTGCTGGAGAAGGATGTCAACGGCCAGGAGATCGTGGTGCGCGATTCCGTCGGCGACCGCTCGCTGGTGCTGTTCGATTCCGGCGACGAGATCACGGTGCAGGCCGGCGATCAGGGCGTGCGGTTTCTTCTGGTGTCAGGCAAGCCGATCCAGGAGCCGGTCGCCTGGCACGGGCCGATCGTCATGAACACGCAGGCCGAGTTGCGGCAGGCGATGAGCGAATTGCGTAACGGCAGCTTCATCAAGAACTGACCGCACATCGTCAAAAACAAAAACCCCGGCCGCAAGGCCAGGGTTTTTCATATCCGTAACAAAGCCGGCGTTAGCCGCGCGGCCCCTTGCCCGAGCCCAGATCGTCCGGGATCGGCGTGGCCGGCGCCGTCGGCGCTGCGGCGGCGGCCTGCGCCGGTCCTCTTAACGGCTTCTCTTCCATCGAGATGATGAACGACATGCCGAAGGACAGCACCAGTCCGCAGGCGATGAAGACAAAGCGGAAGGCGTAACTCAGTTCGGTGACCGAGGCGTTGCGCGCCAGCATCTCGACCGACATGCCAGTGACACCGCCAAGGCCGCCGAGCACGATCGCGCCGAGAACGGCAACGACCAGAGCCGAGAACAGAGCGCGGAAGAAATTCGCCGCGCCTGTCGCGATACCCATCTGCGAGCGCGCCACCGCGTTTTGCAGACACACCGTCGATACCGGGAATACGCAGCCGAGCCCCGCGCCCACCGCAAACAGCAGCACCAGCACGATGACGAAATTGATCGAGCCCGGCCAGATCGCCAGCGGCACCAATGCGAGGATCGCGACCGGCAGACCGAACAGCGGAATGCGCTTGTAGTGCTCCACATGCATCATTCGACGCCCGGTGATGGTCGAGAACACCACGCTCGCGCCCATCAGCGGGATCAGCGCCATGCCCGACTGGCTGGCGGACAGATGCAGCACCACTTCGAAATACAACGGCACGAAAATCGTCATGCCGACCAGCACGCCCATGCAGCAGGCGCCGGCAAGCGCCGCACAGCGCACCACCGGATTGCCGAGCACGGTCAGCGGCAGGAACGGCTCTTCCGCCACCACCAGACGCCATGCAAACAGGCCCCACACCAGTGCCGAGCCCGCGAACAGCACGCCGATCTGCGGCGAGATCCAGTCGTAATTCCGCCCACCCCACGACAGCGCCAACAGCAACACCACCGACGCGACGACGAGCAGCAACGCACCGAGAATATCGAGTCTGTGCTTGCGCTGGTGGTACGGCACCATGCGCAACGTCACCCAGCTCACCGCGAAGGCGGCCGCGCCGAGCGGCAGGTTGATCCAGAAAATCAGCGACCAGTCGAGATGTTCGGTGAGAAATCCGCCGAGCACCGGGCCGCCGACCGACGAGATCGCAAACACCGCGCTGATGTAACCCTGATAGCGACCGCGCTCGCGCGGGCTGACGATGTCAGCGATGATGGTCTGCGCCAGCGCCATCAAGGCGCCGCCGCCGAGGCCTTGCAGCGCGCGCGCCAGCACCAAAGCGGTCATGCTCGGCGCGATGGCGCAGGCGATCGAGCCGACGACGAAGATCACAATCGCGATCAGCATGATAACGCGGCGGCCGTAGATATCGGACAGCTTGCCGTAAAGCGGGGTCGAGGCCGTCGCCGTCAGGAGGTACGCGGTGACAACCCAGGACAGGTCGTCGAGATTATTGAAGTGCCGGCCGATGGTGGGCAGCGCCGTCGCGACGATGGTCTGATCCAGCGCGCCGAGAAACATCGTCAACATGATGCCGATGACGATGGTCTTGATCTCGGCATGCGTCAGCGTCCGCGGCTTTGGCTCCGCGTGTTTCGCCTTCTGCGCCTTGGGCTTTTCATCCGTCCTCGCGTCCATCCCCGGTCCTTCTTGTTAGGGCGGTGTGATACGCCTTAAGCCCGCATTTGCAATGCCGCAGAATGCGGGGGTGGTATGAGACGCCACCGCGGCGCACAGTGGCTGTCATATTTCGGAACCCGAATCGATGCGCCTTTCGCTTCTTCTCGCTCTTGTCCCTGCTCTTGCCGTGACCGCACGGCCTGCCGCTGCCAGGGACCTGCCCGGCGGGCTCGTCTATCTGCGCGACATCGACGCGAGCATTGCGCAGGACATGCGTTATGCGAGCGCCAACAATTTTACCGGCAATCGGCTGCCGGGTTATGACGCGCCCGAATGCATTTTGCGCCGCGACCTAGCGGAGGCCTTGCGCAAGGCGCAGGCCACGCTGGTTACTCACCGTCTCTCGCTGAAGGTGTACGACTGCTACCGCCCCACCCGCGCCGTCACCGCGATGGCACGCTGGGCGCAAGCGCCGGAAGACAACCACACCAAACGTTTCTATCCGACGCTCGACAAGCGCACGCTGTTCTCCGGCTACATCTCGTCACGCTCCGCGCATTCGACCGGCACCGCGGTCGATCTCACTGTCGTGCCCCTGCCCGAGCCACACGTTGCTGCCTACGACCCGCGCGCAAGCTATGGCGCCTGCACCGCGGCGGACCGCGCGCCCGATACGAGCATCGATATGGGCACCGGCTACGATTGCTTCGACGACAAGAGCCACACCGCGAATGCTTCGATTGCGGCGCAGGCCAAACGTAATCGCACCACCCTGGGCAATGCGATGCGCGCGCAGGGCTTCACCAACTATTTTCGCGAGTGGTGGCACTTCAGTTTCGGTCGCCCGGGGCCGGCTTACGACGTGCCGATTGCGAGGCGGTGATTGTGAGCTCTACGCCGTCTTGCGCTTGCTGCCGCGCGGCCACTTGCCGGGCCAACTGACGATGTAATCCTCGAGCTTCTCGTCGGGCACATTGGCTTCGCTATCCGCCACGCGACCGCGCACCGAGACGCCGGCCGTATGCACCGTATCCGGATCGCCCGACACCAGCGGGTGCCACCAGTACAGGTCGCCGCCATTGGCAATGAGCCGGTAGCCGCAGGTCGGCGGCAGCCAGCTCAGCCGGCTGACATTGCGCGGCGTCAGCCGTACGCAATCGCTGACCTTGGCCTGGCGGTTTTTGTAGTCGGTGCAGCGGCAAGTCTGGCCGTCGAGCAGCACGCAGCCGACGTCGGTGTAAACGGTCTCGTTGGTATCGACGTCGGTCAGCTTGTTGAGGCAGCAGCGGCCGCAGCCGTCGCACAGGCTCTCCCACTCCTTAGCCGTCATCTCGGACATCTTCTTGGTCCGCCAGAACGGCTCGGGCGTGACGGCCGACCTGAATTTGGAATCGAATGGGGGCATGCCGCCTTCTAGCCGGAAACCGCCGCGGCTAGAAGCACGCGGCGGCCGGCAAAACCGGAGTCCGGTGGAGAATTGTTCCGGCTGCTAGGCTACTCAGCCGCGCGGTTTCGGCTTGGGCGTGTCCGACGCCGCCTTCGGCAGCCCGTTCTCGCCGGCGATGCGCACCTGGTCGCCCGCCGCGATGCCGTCCGGCGGACTGGTAATCAAACGGTCACTGGCGACGAGCCCGGTGCCGAGTTCGACTTCCTTGCCGAGATCGCGGGCAATCGTCACCGTCTTGAGCATCACCCGGCCGTCGGCGCCAACAGTGGCAACGCGCAGTCCTGACTGATTGAAGATCAGGGCGCTGGCCGGCACGCTGACGGTGCTTTCGGCGCTGGGCAAAATAAGACGCACATTGGCGTAGGCGCCGGTCATCAGTTCACCGGCCGGATTATCGACAACGAGCAGCATGCGCGTCGTGCCCAAGGTCGGATCGACGGCTTGGGCGGACGCCTCCACCGTCGCCGGGAACGTACGTCCGCGATATTCCGGCACCGAAACGTCGGCCTTGGTGCCGACCTTGAGGCTCGGCACGTAGTTCTGCGGCACATTGATGTAACCGCGCAGCTTGGTGATATCGGAAACCACGAACAGCGCCGCGCCGGCGGCCGAGCCGGCATTGATCAGCGCGCCGACGTCGGTCGTGCGCGATGTGACCAGCCCATCGAAAGGCGCGGTGATGCGCTTGTACTTCTCCAGCACGCGAAGGCGTTCGAGATTGGCCTGCAGCGACTTCACCAGCGACTGCCGGTTTTCGGCATCGGCCGCGCGCTGATCGAGCACTTGCTTGGACACCGCACCCGACGTGATGAGCGATTGGCCGCGCTCGAGGATGCCGCGCGCCAGCGTCAAATTCGCCTGCGCGGCGGCAACGTCGGCTTCAGCCTGCATGATCTGCTGGTCGAGGTCCGGCGCATCGATTTCGGCGAGCAACTGCCCCGCCTTCACCGGCGTGCCGATATCGACCTTGAGTTCCTTGATGTAGCCGCTGACGCGGGCAAACATCTGCGCCTGCGAATAGGCCTCCAGCCGGCCCGGAAGATCGAGCGACGCCTTTTTCACGCGCGCGTCGGGATTGGCGACGGCGACGACCGGCAGCGCCTGGCTCTCGGTCCATTCGCTCAGGTGAGCGTCGGCAATCCGCCGCGTCGTGATGCCGGCGACGACAACACCGATCGCCACGAGAACACCGGCGGCGGCGGCAATGCGCAGCCCGCGGCGCGTGACAACAGGCTTTTCTTGATCAGGCGACATGCGGCACTCCGAGCGGCGACGGAACGGTGGATTTGTCGACACGTTTATGCACGAGGCTGAACACCACGGGCACGAACATCAACGTTGCGATGGTTGCGAAAATAAGACCGCCGACGACGGCGCGGCCGAGCGGCGCGTTCTGCTCACCGCCCTCACCCAGGCCCAGCGCCATCGGCGCCATGCCGATGATCATGGCGAGCGCGGTCATGAGAACCGGACGGAACCGCACGAAGCCGGCCTCGATCGCAGCCTGGATCGGGTCGCCGAGTTCCTCGAGCCGCTCACGGGCGAAGGTGATGACGAGCACGCTGTTCGCGGTGGCGACGCCCATGCACATGATGGCGCCGGTCAGCGCCGGCACCGACAGGGTCGTGCCGGTAGCAAACAGCATCCAGACGATGCCGGCCAGCGCCGCCGGCAGCGCCGTGATGATGACGAAGGGATCGCTCCACGACTGGAAGTTCACGACGATCAGCAGATAAATCAGCACGATGGCGCCCAAGAGACCGAACAGCAGGCCCTGGAAGGCGCTGTTCATGGTCGTCACCTGCCCTGACAGCACGATGTTCGCGCCACGGGGCCGCTCACTGGCGAGACGGTCGACAACGGCCTGGATGTCGGCGGCTACGGCGCCGAGATCACGGCCCTGCGTCGTCGCGTAGATCTGGATCACCGGCGCGATGTTGTACTGCGACACCACCGCGCTGCGGCTGACACGGCTGAGTTCGGACATGCCGCCCAGCGTCGCCGCCTGATTGCCGATCTGCGCCTGCGCCACCGAGCCCGTCGGCGAGATCGGCAGACTGCGCAGCGCATTGAGTGAATCGACCTGATACTGCGGCGTCTGCATCACGATCGAATAGGACACGTTATTGTCCGGATTGAGCCAGTAGGTCGGCGCCACCTGGCTCGACCCGGCGAGATTGACCACCATGCTGCTGGTGACGTCGCGCGCCGTGACGCCGAGATATTGCGCGCGGGTGCGGTCGAGATCGACGTTGATACCGGGCGCGTCGAGCGACTGATTGATGCGCGCATCGGCCAGACCCGGGATGTGACGCACCGCCAGCAACAGCTTCTGCGCATAGGCATAGTTGGCGGCGACGTTACTGCCGCGGATCTGCAGATCGATCGGCGCCGGCGCGCCGAAGTTGAGAATCTGGCTGACGATGTCAGCCGGCAGATAGGAGAAGGTTACGCCGGGAAACTTCGTCGGCAGCTCCTCACGCAACATCTTGACCAGTTCGGCGGTCGGCGTGTGCTCCGGCGTCAGCTTGATCTGGATGTCGCCGTCCTGCGAACCGATGGTGCCGGTGTTGTTGTAGGTGACGTTGATGCCAGACACCGGGAAGCCGATATTATCGACGATGGTCGCGATATCCTTGGCCGGAATGAGCTGCCGGATCGTCTTGGTGATCTCGGCGAACTGATTGGCGGTTTCCTCGACGCGCGTGCCGACGCGCAGCCGCGCATGCATAAGGATCTGACCGGAATCCACCGCCGGGAAGAAGTCGCGGCCGAGGAACGGCGTCAGCGCGAAAGACGACACCACAAGCGCCAGAAACACCGTGACAAAGACGGCGCGGCGGCCGAGCGCCATGACCAGCAATTCGCGATAGGCGAGCCGGATGCGCTCGAAGCGGCGCTCGAAGGCGCGCTGGAAGCGCACCAGCGGATTGCGCGACGGCGGCAGCGCACCGTCGAGCCCGTGCATGTCGGTATGCGGCTTGTGCGGCTTGAGCAGATAGTTCGCCATGGTCGGCACCAACGTGCGCGACAGCAGGAACGAGCACACCATCGCCGCCATCACCGCTTCGGCCATCGGCACGAACAGGAAGCGCGACACGCCGGGCAGGAAGAACATCGGCACGAAAACGATACAGATGCAGAGCAGCGACACGAAAGCCGGTGTCACGATCTGCGCCGCGCCGTCCATGATGGAGGTCTCGACGTCCTTGCCCTGCTCCAGATGCCAGTTGATGTTTTCGATGGTCACCGTCGCGTCGTCGACCAGAATGCCGACCGCAAGCGCCAGGCCGCCGAGCGTCATGATGTTGAGCGTCTCGCCGAGCGCCGACAGGATCGTGATCGCGCCCAGAATCGACAGCGGGATCGACACCGCGATGATGACGGTCGAACGCCACGAGCCGAGGAAGATAAGAATCATCAGGCTGGTCAGCGCCGCCGCGATGATGCCTTCGTGAACGACGCCGGAAATCGCCGCCTCGACGAACACCGACTGGTCGCCGATCAGCGCGATGTTGAGGTTGCTCGGCAGGATTTCCTTCAAGCCCGCCACCTTGTCCTTGATGCCGGAGATGATCGCCAGCGTCGACACCTGGCCGTTCTTGAGCACCTGCATCAGCACCGAGCGGCTGCCCTCGACGTGCACGATGTTGGTCTGCGGCGGGTTGCCGTCACGCACCTGCGCGACGTCGCGCACATAGATGACGGTGCCGTTCTGCGCCTTGATCGGCAGGTCGCCGAGTTCGGAAATCACCGCCGGCGCGTTGTTGAGCTGCACGACATATTCGAAGGCGCCGATCTTCTGCGTGCCGACCGGCGTGATCAGGTTCTGGTTGGCGAGCGCATTGGCGACGTCCTGCCCCGAGAGGCCGCGCGCCTGCATGGCGTCGGAATCCAGGTCGATCAGGATCTGGCGCGTCTTGCCGCCATAGGGAAACGGGATGGCGGCGCCGGGCACCGAAATCAGCGGCGTGCGCACGACGTTGAGGCCGAGGTCGGCGAGCTGCTGCTCCGACATGCCGGAGCCCGACAGCGCGAGCTGGATGATCGGCACGGTCGAGGCGTTGTAGTTGAGGATGCCGGGCGGCGTCATGTTCGGCGGCATCTGCTTGACTTGGCTCTGCACGGCCGCCGTGACCTGCGCGTTGGCGGTGCGGATATCGACGTTGGGCTGGAAGAACAGCTTGATGACGCCGATGCCGTTATAGGCGGTCGCCTCGATGTGCTCGATGTCGTTGACGGTCGTGGTCATGCCGCGCTGCGACTGCGTCAGCACGCGCCCGGCCATCTGGTCCGGCGGCAGACCGGTGTAATTCCAGATGACGGCGATGACCGGAATCTTGATGTCGGGGAGAATGTCGATGGGCGTGCGCAGGGCCGACAGCGGCCCGATGATCATGATGACCAGGGCCAGCACCACGAAGGTGTACGGCCGCCGCAAAGCAATGCGGACAATTCCAATCATGCGCCGAACGCCCCCCCGAAATCCGCCGACCCCGCGCGGGGTGTATCATGGCGAATTGCACCGGAAAATGACCGAATGTGCGCATATCCGCGGATACTTAAGCGTCGAAAGGACATACCCATTAATGGGGATGGGCGCTGTGACGCCGTGCGGCTTAAGCGCCCCTCTAAGCGGCCACCACACTAATCCTCGCCTCGCGCGACCTTGGCTTCTTGCGAATGACAATCTCGATGTCGCGATCCAGCGCGCTGAGCAGCGTCATCAGCCGCTCGACTGAAAATCCCTCGAGCTTGTAGTTGCGCAACGCCGACACCTTGGGCTGATTGAGCCGGAGGCGAGCGGCGGCGGCATCCTGTGTGAGACGCTGCGCATCGATGACCGCGTTGAGTGCACGAGCCAACCGCAGCTTGGTCTTCCTTCCATCGGCGTCCGGCAGATCCAAATCAGCGAAGACATTCCGGCTGCCGCGGTAAACGGCACTCGGGCGCGTTGGAGTCTTGTGAGAAAGGGCCTTGCGAGCGAGCATTTGGCCTCCCGATCGTCATGCCCGGCCTCGTGCCGGGTATCCCACCGCTTCGAACGGGAACAAACTACAGGCGTGGATGGCCGGGACAAGCCCGGCCATGACGGCGGAAATCTCGGTTCCGCCCCCCTTTCCGCCCCAATTCCCGTTCACCTTCGCGTGCATTAACCCTCTGATGGCATTGGCTTGGCCGGGCCCGCTGGGGTAAATTGCTGCTTCGCGGCAGGGCTGCCCATCCGGGGTGCCCGCCGCCCCCGGCCAACACGAGCGATTTTGCCTTGCGCGATCTCTTTCCTGAGGACTGGAAGCCCAATCTGAAGCGGCGCCTGCTCGGCTTCGACGCCTGGGTGGATTTCAGCGTGTTCCGCTCGCTGTCCGGCCTGCGCGAGGCCTATGAGCGGTTTTCCACCTTCATGGACCGCTTCCATGTCTCCGGCTGGAAGCGCTGGGCCAACGAACTCATGTCCGAAGGCGCCACGCTCGGCACGGTCGGCATGTTGCTGCTGCTGGCGCTCGCGGTGCCGGCGTTCCAGCTCACCTCGGACGACGACTGGCTGAAGAAGTCCGACCTCGCGGTAACCTTCCTCGACCGCCACGGCAACGAGGTCGGCTCGCGCGGCATCCGGCACAACGACTCGATCCCGCTCGACCAGTTCCCCGACAACCTGATCAAGGCCGTGCTCGCCACCGAGGACCGCCGCTTCTACGAGCATTTCGGCATCGACATTGCCGGCACCGCGCGCGCGCTCGTCACCAACGCGCAGGCCGGCGGCGTGCGTCAGGGCGGCTCGTCGCTGACGCAGCAGTTGGCGAAGAACCTGTTTCTGTCGAACGAGCGCACGCTCGACCGCAAGATCAAGGAAGCCTTCCTCGCCATGTGGCTGGAAGCGCGCCTGACCAAGAACGAGATTTTGAAGCTCTATCTCGACCGCGCCTATATGGGCGGCGGCGCCTTCGGCGTCGACGCGGCGGCGCAGTATTATTTCAACAAGTCGGCGCGCGACGTGAATCTCGCCGAAGGCGCCATGCTGGCCGGCCTGTTCAAGGCGCCGACCAAGTTCGCGCCGCACGTCAATCTGCCGGCCGCGCGTGCCCGCGCCAACGTCGTGCTGGATAACCTCGTCGAAGCCGGGTTCATGACCGAGGGTCAGGTGTTCGGCGCCCGCCGGCGTCCGGCGACTCCGGTGGACCGCCGCGACGAGCGCTCGCCGAATTATTATCTCGACTGGGCCTTCGACGAGACGAAGAAGCTCGTCGATACATTCCCGAAGTCGATGACCGAACGCGTCTTCGTCGTGCGCACCGCGCTCGACAGCAACATGCAGAAGGTCGCCGACGCCGCGGTCGAAAATTCGCTGCGCCAATACGGCCAGGAATATCACGCGACGCAGGCGGCTTCCGTGCTGATGGAAAACGACGGCTCGGTGCGCGCCATGGTCGGCGGCCGCGATTACGGCGCCAGCCAGTTCAACCGCGCCACCGACGCCGCGCGCCAGCCCGGCTCGTCGTTCAAGCCTTATGTTTATACGACCGCGCTGCTGCACGGCTACAAGCCGAACTCGATCGTCGTCGACGGTCCCATCTGTATCGGCAACTGGTGTCCGCATAACTACGGCGGCGGTTACGGCGGATCGATGACGCTGATCCAGGCGCTGACGCATTCGGTCAACACCATCGCCGTGCGGCTGTCGATTTCCGTCGGCGACGGCAACGCGAAACTCGGCCGCAACCGCATTGTCGAGACCGCGCGCAAATTCGGCATCAAGAGCCCGCTGCCCGATACGCCGTCGCTGCCGATCGGCGCCGACGAAGTGAACGTGCTCGAGCACACCGGCGCCTATGCGACGTTCCCCAATCTCGGCAAGGCGGTGACGCCGCACGCCATTCTCGAAGTGCGCACCGGCGCCGGCGAACTGGTCTGGCGCTTCGATCGCGATGGCCCCAAGCCCCGGCAGGTCATTCCGGCGAGCGTCGCCACCGACATGATCAAGATGATGAACAACGTCGTCGAGGCCGGCACCGCGCGGCGCGCGCGTCTCGACGGCATTTCGGCGGCCGGCAAAACCGGCACCACCAACGCGTATCGCGACGCCTGGTTCATGGGCTACACCGGCAACTTCGTCTGCGGCATCTGGTTCGGCAACGACGACTACTCGTCGACCAACCGCATGACCGGCGGCGCGCTGCCGGCCATGACCTGGCACACGATCATGGAATACGCCCACCAGGGCATGGAAGTGAAACAGCTGCCCGGCGTCGCCGTGCCGCCGGCGCGCCAGCAGCCGGCCGTCGCCGACGCCAAGGCGAAATCCGGCGAACCGCCGCCGCCCCGCCCCGCCGTCCTGAGCACGCGCGGCGCGGACGTGCTCGTGCGCGTCGAGCGCATGATGGACGACGCCCAGCGCGCCTTGGGGCCCGTACCGACCGTCTCCAACGAGAAGAAGAAGCAGGTCTCCGAGATGCCGGTGACCGGCCCGGTCGCCGTGGCGCTCGACCCGCGGGACAGCCGCAACTAATTCGCCGCGCTGCCAGGGGGCGGCGTAGTCTCCCTCACGCGAATCACACTTCTCCTTCAGGTCCAGCGGAACGATCGTGCGGCTGCTTCTCGGATCGTTATTTGCGCTCGTTGTTGCCGCGGTCGTCGGCCTCAGCGCCACATATCTCGCGCTCAGCCGCGGCGCGGCCTTCGGCTCGCTGACGATCGGCGCCTGGACCGCCTGGCCCAAAACCGGCACCGCCGATGCCGACCCGTATGCGCGGGCGAGCATCGCGCGCACCGGCCAGTTGCCGGTCGCGCTGGGCGACGGCGTGTCGTTCACGACCCAGACCGACGACACCAGAAAAATCCTCGACGGCCGCTGCGATGTCCTTCTGTCCGGCGTCACGCCGGCGGCCCGTTTCTGGACGCTGACCTTGTACAATGTCGAAGGCCAGCTCGTCGCCAACGCCGTCAACCGCTATGGCTTCACCAGCCAGGAGATCGTGCGCAACGCCGACGGCAGTTTCGAAATCGCGGTGTCGCCGCGCGCCAGCGGCGGCAACTGGCTGCCGACCGGCGGCGTCGACCGCTATGCGCTCGTGCTGCGCTTCTATGACACCGCGGTCGGTGTCTCGACCAAGGCCGGTCGCGAAGTGCCGATGCCCGCCGTCACCACAAGGCGGTGCCCATGATCCGGTTGCTGCTTCTGCTTCTCGGCGGCGCGCTGCTTGGCGGCATCGTGCATCTGGCGACCGTCATCATCATGCCGCGCACGGCGACGCAGGATGCCTATGCGCGGCTGACGCCGATCGCGCCGGTCAATACCGTGACCGCCCTGCCCGCGCCGGGGCCCGACGCCGCCACCATGCCGTTCATGGATCCAGCCTTCGCCAGCGCGGTGTGCCGTTACGATCTTTCGCAAGGCTCGCTGAAGCTGACCGTGCCGGTCAGTTTCGCCTACACGTCGATCTCGTTCTACACGCGCTTCGATGTCGCCTATTACGCGATCAATGACCGCGCGGCGGGCCGGCGCGTCATCGAACTGGAACTGATGACGCCCGAGCAGCACAACAATCTGCCGGAAGACGAAGACATCACCGCGGCCGACCGGTTGATCGTGGAATCGCCGACGCCGACCGGCTTGATTGCCATTCGCGCGCTGGCGCCGGAGCCGGGATTGTTGCCGATGGCGCAAAGCGCCATTGCCGCTGCGAAATGCGCCATTCAGCAGGACGCACCGAAGCCGTCGCGATAAGCGATAAGGTTTTGGGTGGCGATTATCGCGACGACGCCAGGCTCGGCTCTCGCACCCACGGCATCGGCGGGTTTTGATACCGCGCGATCTGCGCCTGCAGCTGATTGAGCGACTGTTCGACTTCGACCGCCTGCGCCGACGGCGTTGCGATGACCAGCCGTTCGAGCGTGTAACGATACGCCGCCACGCGCTGCGCCAGCCGTGTGCGCACCAGCGCCACCAGCGCGCTGTTCTCGCGGATGCGCCGCAAGGCGTCATCGCGTTCGGCCTTCGACAGGCTCGACACGTAACCCAGGCTCTTCTTCCGTTTGACGTCGAGATCGATCACGCGCGCGGCAGTTTCGAAGAACTGCGGCAGGCGCGTCGTATCGTTGCGGATGTCGTCATGCAGCTGCGCATAGCGGCCGGACGGCGAGCGGAAATCGGAGCCGAGCAAATAGCCAGCGTAGCCCTTTGGCGTGACGCCGGCCGTGCCGTCGCCGCCATATTCCAGCGCGACGGCGTCGAACCGCTGACGGTTCTGCGGCGCTTCGATCAGGGGGAAAGCGAGATCGCGGAGCTTGCGCTCTTCGTCGGTCACTTCGAAATTGGAAGCCAGCTTGGGAGCGACGGCGGCGGGGCCGAGCCAGTCGTGAACGTCGTCACGCACCAGCATGGGACGCACTTCGCCGAAGTCGCCGTTCGAACATCCGCCGAGCAGCACCAAGGCTGCGAGCACGAGACCGCGTCGGCGCCAAACCGTCATCGGTCAGCGTACGGCGCGGCGACGCCGGCGGCGGCCGGCGCTATTGCCGGTGTTCGGCTCGAGACCGTTCGACCCGTCGGGGTCGCGCTCGATCCGGATCACCGGAAGAATGATAACGGTCGCAGGCTCACTGTGCGCATCGATGTAACGGCCGCCACGCACGTATCCCGCCTCGTCGGGAAATCGGATGACTTCACCCATTTCAAAGCCCCTCTCCGTCCCGGCACTAAACCGGGCTGGCGATATCAATTAAAGGGGGCGCAAGGTTAACGGTCTGTTAAAGCGAAGTCTTTGAAATCATTTTTTGCCATGCGTCGTGCCGATCGCGGTATCAAAGGAAGGCCACATTTGCCAACGGGTTCTAAAAGCATGCGCTGTCATGCTTTGTCACCAGATTCCTTTCTCACGAGCAGATAAGTTGCCTTCGGGTCGCGTACGTATTGGCCCGGCACAAATACAAGAATGTTTTTTCTGACGAGTTTTTCTAAATCCTTCTTGCTGGTTGCCCACGTTCGTCCCGTTAAGCGTTGAGCTTCGGACACCTGAATTTCCCCATTTCGGAATGCATACGCGGCAATTTTCACTTCGTGGTCCTGAAGTGTGCGCCATACTTCGACACCAAAATGGGCAGCCACGTCGCGATCTGTCGCTTTTTTTCTGAACTCCTGGTCGTTGCGAAGCGTGACCCGCACGACGACGCCGTGCAAAGCCTCCTGCCGGAATACTGGATCAGGAAGCCCATACTCCTTCATGCTTTCACGAATACGACGCGTTCCTTCACGCGCCATTCGCACATATCCAAGATATCGCAACGCATCCATCAGATGATGATTTCGAGCTGCGCGAGCGTGATAAATGGAATTTTCGTTCACCGGGGGAACAAATCCGCCTGGACTTTCGATCTCCATGCGGTCAGCGAAAAGCTTCACCGTAATATCGCTTCCACTGAAACTGTACGAACGATGGACGCACGCATTTACGAGCGCTTCGAACCAAGCCCATTGCGGGTACTCCGGCGTAGTAACGAATTTTCCGTCCCGGTTCAGCCACGTAACGTCATTGATCGTGTCGCTAATTTCTTCGGACGCTTTCTGAATTATTGAAACCAGATTTCCCTCTGCCCACCGGTCTCGCACTGGACTGTATCCGTCGCCGGTACCTTCGACGACGCCGGCAAAGCGCTGGATGCGAACGCGGCAACCCGGAATGCTGAGGCTTGGATCGCGCGCAGCCATCAACACCAAGGCATTAAGCGGCTTAATCACCCCCTCAACCTTTCTGACCAAGTGCCGGTCGATCAGAATTTCTTCGTCGGTCCAATCGAGGCGGCTCTCGCGTTGCCGGTACGCGTCGCAGAAATCGTGAATGACCCGCAAATCAAAGTCTGCCGGGAACTGGTATGGAGCCACATCAAGCTCAAAAGAAAGCTCTTGTCGCGTTGAGCGGTAGTCCCGCTTTTATTCCTCGCTCATCCGGTGTCGGCTTTCGCCGTAGCGGATCCAAGCTTCGCCTTTGTTCGTCTCGACGAGCTTCCCGACATAGGGAATGAAGATCGCGCAACAAAAATCGATCTTCCCGTTTACGACGACCTGAATTTTTTTGAATTCCGGCCGCGACATTGGGCAGAGATTTAGATGGCACGCCTCGATCTTATTAAGTTGATCCTGACTGAGCGAGCTACAACCAACAATCTCGCCGTCATTTTCGACGCCATAGACAATCAGTCCACCGTCAGGCGTATTGGAGAATGTGCTGTGATAAGTGGCGAGATCGACAAGGTCGACCTTTTTGCAGCCCTTGCGTTCGAAGCGACGATCTTCCTTGAGATGTTCCAGAATCCGCTGATTTAGCCGCACCCAAATATCTCGGGGCGTCCAAAGGACCGGGCTTTCGCCGGGTGAGACGGTTTCATCAAAGGGAAGGTCAAGTTGCATTCGGCACTATATCCATGGTGTCGAGTTATGCTCAACACCCAAAATGTAGCCCTCTTATTGGATGCCACGAAGCCTCGTTCAACTTCAGGCAAGTAGAGGCCGGCAGTTCCGGAACGTCCACCCGGCTTGAGAGAGCGCCAGATATGGCATTTCTCGATACCGCAGACCGCAGCGCATGGCGGCGCAGGTACCCCAATAGATTCAAAGGTTTACGAAGGGTTTAGATTAACGCTCTGCTAACGCGCGCGGCCTAAAGTGCGTCATCAGCTTCTGTAACCGCGTAAAATCACATGAAACTACCTGCCTACCCTCATCTGGATGGCCTGTTCGATCTGGGCCGCCGCGACGGCGTCGATATCCGTCCGACCTTGATCCGGGTCCTGACCGACCTTTACGTCCAGAAGCCGGCGCACAGCGCCGACGAAGAAGCGCAATACGTCGAACTCGCGCTCGGTCTCATCGACAGCATCGACGATGCGACGCGTGCTGCGGTCGCGGCCCGTCTGGCCACCTATCCGGCGGCGCCCAAGGCCATCGTCGCGAAGCTGGGCGCCGTCCCGGCGGAAGCGCCGATTGAAGCCGGCACACCCGAGGCCGAGACCGCCGATCTGACCGAACTGTTCTTCTCGACAGGCATGCATGGCCGGCGTCAGATCCTTGCCAATCTTGAAATCGACACCGCCATGCTGACGCATCGTCCGGCGCCGGTGTCGGGCGAAGTGGTGCGCCGTCTCGAAGCCGCGGCGCTCCAGCACAATGCCGGTGAGTTCGGCCGTATCCTCGAGCGCGCGCTCGGTGTCGGCCGGTCGCTCGCGGAGCGCATTGTGCGCGATTCCTCCGGCGAACCTGTCACCATCGCCGCCAAGGCCCTCGGCATGAGTGCCGCCGTGTTGCAGCGGGTTCTTCTGTTTCTCAATCCGGATATCGGCCAGTCGGTCGAGCGCGTGCACGACCTCGCCATGCTGTTCAACACGCTCAAGCCGGAAGCGGCCGAGTACATGGTGTCGGTCTGGCGCACGTCGGATCAAAAGGCGGTCCAGGCGCGGCGGCGCGCTTACGAGCCGATGCATTACGACGACGAACACCGCGGTGCGCGGCCACAGCCGGCCTCGACGGCACGCCGCAGCCTCACCGGCCGCGACGATCTGCCCACACGCAACCGCGGCAACGGGCGCTAAACGATCGCGTCGTCGAGAAAGTGACGGCCTTCGCGGTCTTCAACCTCGACGATCCAGACGTCGGGGTCGTAGCGGATTTCCCGCACCAGCCGCGCTTCGACATCGGCCTCGCTCGCCGGCGCGTCGCGACCGACGATGATCGTGAAGATCCGGCCGGCGGGACGCGCCTCGTCGAACACGGCTTGCGGCGCCGGGCCATAGAGCACCGCCGTACCATCCAACTTGCTGATCTTGATGTAAACCGCGCCGGCTTCTTCCGCGCCGCGGCGTCGCACGGCGACGAACGCGCCTTCGACGTTGCAGCGGCGCACATAGGCCGCCACCCAGATTCCGGATTTCAAACGCATGGATGCTTGCGTAGCACAGCGCGGCGGCGTGCGGCTATTCCAGCGGGCGACCGGTCATCGCGGCGAGTTCTCGCACGAAGCGATCGGAAAGCTGGCCGGTCACCGGAAGCCTGCGCTCCCGTTCGAATTTTTCGATGGCCGCCTTGGTCTCCGGATCGTACTGCCCGGTCGGCTTGATCTGGCCGTAGCCGAAGTCAGACAGCGCTCGCTGGATGGCCAGCACACGCTGCGATGGCGCGATCAGATCGGCAATCGGATCGGGACGCGCGGGTGCTGCCGGCTTGACGGCCTTGGCGCCGGACGAAAGAATGGCGCGCAACAGCAGTTCACCCGGCTCCGGGTTAAGCCGCACGCCGGTCGACTGAATGAAATCGCGCACCGCGAAATCCGTCTTGCCGCCCCAGATGCCGTCCGCCGCGCCGTCGTAGAAGCCGCGGCGGTTCAGTTCGCGTTGAATGTTGACGATGTAGTGCTCGCGGGTCAGCGCCGGCGAATCCAGCGCCGGATTGGCGGGCGCCACTGTCGCCGGAGCCGTTGTTGTGGGAGCCATTGCTGTCGGCGCGACGACCGGCTGCGCCACGGCGGAGGACGGCTGCGGCGCCGGGATGGCGGCCTGCGGTTGAACGGCCGGCCGGGTCGCGAAGATCGGCGCCGGATGCGGTCCCTTTTGCAGGAACAGCGCATTGGTCGAGATCGACACCATGGCGATGCTCGCCATCAGCAGCCCGACGAATTCACGCGGGTACGCGACGATCAGCGCCGCGACCATGGTCGCGCTGCGCGGTTCGATGACTTCTACGGGTTTTGCTCGCCTAGGCACTCTTCTTCACCAGTACTTTTGTGACCGCGGCAAATTCATTTGCGCGCTGGGTGACCAACCGGATCGGGTCGGCCACGCGATTGCGTCCCTCACAGTCGATCGGCAGGCGGATCGTGATCCGCGTGCCGTGATTGAGCCGGCTGTGAATATTGACGTCGCCGTCATGGAGCTTCACCAGCCCCTTGACGATGGACAGCCCGAGACCGGAGCCGTCGTGTTTACGATCATAAGACGAGCGCGCCTGGAAGAAGGCCTCGCCGAGCCGCGGCAGATCTTCTTCGCCGATGCCGACGCCGGTGTCTTCCACCGCAATCGTGAACTCGGTGCCGTCGCAGGTCGCGCTGACGGTCACCTGACCATCGCGCGGCGTGAACTTGATGGCGTTGGAGATCAGGTTGATCAGTATCTGATTGAGCGCGCGGCGGTCGACGACAACCTCGGGCAAATCGGCGATGCGGGTCTTGAGTTCGACACCGGCGTCGCGCGCCTTGAGCGCCAGAAGATCGCAGCAGCTGACGATGACCGGCGCTGGCAGGAAAGGCTCGGGCTCGATCTCGAAATTGCCGGTTTCCATCTTCGACATATCGAGAATGCCGTTGACCACCGACAACAGATGACGGCCTGAATCGTTGATGACCTTGGCGTATTCGCGCTTGCGCGCCTCGTTGAGCACGATCGAGTCGTCGAACATCATCTCCGAGAAACCGATGATGGCGTTGAGCGGCGTGCGCAGTTCGTGGCTCATGGTCGCCAGGAAGCGGCTTTTGGCGGCATTGGCGCGCTCGGATTCCTTGCGCGCGATTTCGATGGCGCGTTCCTGGTTCTTGCGGTCGCTGACATCGCGCAGCACGGCGACGACTTCGTTATCGCCCGTTTTCGTGTTGGCCTCGAACGGCCGGCAGCGCATTTCCACCCAGACGAACTGTCCAGCGTCGGCATCGCCGTCGGCGCCGCGGCGAATGCGGAATTCAACCGAGCGGA
Organism: uncultured Hyphomicrobiales bacterium; assembly: GCA_903929045.1. Taxonomy (GTDB): domain Bacteria; phylum Pseudomonadota; class Alphaproteobacteria; order Rhizobiales; family Xanthobacteraceae; genus Pseudolabrys. The sequence goes on along the minus strand of CAIYTE010000183.1, from coordinate 8,869 downwards.
CTTCGCCATGCGCGGCCGCGTCGGCCAGCGCCGTCAGATAGGCCGGACGATCGCCGACATGAACGCGGTCGAAGAGACCATGGCCGGACAATTCACCGGCTTTAACGCCGAAAAGGTCTTCAGCGGCCGGCGATACAAAGAGCACGGCGCCGTTGCGGCCGTGGCGTGTGATGACGTCGGTAATATTGCGCGCCAGCAGACGGTAGCGGTCTTCCTCGGCATAGAGCAGCCAGAAGCTGGTGCGGGCGAGCGACTCGGCGCCGAGCGCCAGACCGGTGGAATAGAGAGCGGCGGAAATAATGCCGAGCGCGGCCAGCGCGCCATGCTCGCTGGCGATTTCGGTCGCGGGCGGCAGCATGCCGGTGGCGCTGAGAACAAGAAGAACGCCTGCGGCGACCAGCGCGAAGGTCGAGGCCAGCGCCACAACGCGGCGCGATGCCGACAACGCGGCTTCGAGCGGCACCACGACGAGCCAGATGGCCGCGAACGAGCCGATGCCGCCGGTGAGCCACGCCACCACGCCGATCAGACCGGTGAGCGACAGCGACGACAAGATGTGTGCGTTCTCGTAGCGGCCGGTCCGCGACAGGAAGTAGGCCGTGAGGATCGGCACCACGAGCCAGGCGAACACGCCGATCTCGAGTGCGCTCGGCACGCCGCGGAATGCGATGTAGACCGGAAAGCTCGCCAGCGCCGCGAAGCTGCCGAGCAGCCGCGGTGCAATGAAGGCGCGGTGGCGCGCCGCGGTCAGCGCATCCTGCTGCGCCGCCGGGTGCACCAACGCATCCACATAGTTCCACACTGGTGTGAGGAAACTCACGAGTCCTGCTTCACGTCTTAAGTTGACGCGCCCCTTTTTTCACTCATGACCCTAAGGCGGCCCGCTTAAGCGAACACTAAAGTCGCAGGGCGCGGCCGCGCGCCGGGCCGCTGCAAGGGTCATTTCGGAACGCTCCGCAGGCCCATTTCGCGCGCATGGTGAAGTTTCGGTTGCGTTCGTCCGGGGCCACGCGAAATCTTACCGGCGCGGTAACCATACGAGAGCGCGGAATATCCAACGGCTGCGGGGGCCTGTGGAGATGCTTAAAATTTTAATCAAATGCGAGCGTTTCAAATTTTAATCGAATAAGCCGCGCATTCGCGTCGACTTTGCCCAAAAACGTCTTTTCAATGCGAACGACAGCTTCAAGGCTGTCTGCTAGTTTTTATTCAAGACAGCGGGGAAAGCTGTCGGGGATAAATGGGTAGGGTCATGTTCTTTCTTTTGCGAATGGCGTTCTGGCTGACCGTCGTTTGTGTGCTGCTGCCAGGCGGCAGCAACAACACGCCTGCGGACGCGCAGATCGATGCCGCGCAGGCCGCGTCGTTTGCCACCGCCGCCATGTCGGATGCCCGCGGCTTCTGCGATCGCCAGCCCGGCGCCTGCGCCGCCGGCGGCAAGGTCGCCGTCGCCATCGGTCACAAGGCCGAGGCCGGCGCGCGCACCCTGTTCGACTTCATCTCCACCAAGATGACCGAAGCCGCCGTTACTGCCGTTACTCCCGACAAAGCCGCCACGCCCATCCAGCCCCCCATCCAAGGACCAGCCGCTGGCACGCTGACGCAGAGCGATATGGCGCCGGCCTGGCAGGGTCCAGTTCCGCTGCCGCCGCGGCGCGAGGCCCGCGCGGGCCGTCCGGCGGACTGATACGGCAGGAGTTTCGCGCGCCACCTGACTTTGGCGAAAGGCGCGAGCTGGCTTATATAGCCGCCATGAGCGCAATCGACGACATCATCGACAATTTCTCGCTGCTTGATCAGTGGGACGACCGCTATCGCTACGTCATCGAGCTGGGGCGCGCATTGCCCGGCCTTCCCGCCAGCGAACAAACCGAAGCGAACAAGGTCCGCGGCTGCGCCAGCCAGGTCTGGCTTGTCACGCATGTGCAGCCGGATGGCGTGGCCGGTCCGGTTCTGACTTTCGACGGCGATAGCGATGCGCATATTGTGCGCGGACTGGTCGCAATTCTGATCGCCCTCTATTCCGGCAAACCGGCGAAAGAGATCCTCTCTACCGACGCAACCGCGCTGTTCGATCGCTTGGGCCTGCGGGAGGGTCTCACCCCGCAGCGCTCCAACGGCGTGCGCTCGATGGTCGAGCGTGTGCGCGCCGAAGCCAATGCCGCGCTGGCCGCAGCGGCCTGACTAAAAGCTTTCAACTTTGAATGCGGCGCCGTCGGCCAGCCACGCGCGGGCCGGCGCATTGGCTTTTCCGGTCGCTTTCGCCGCGTAGCCATAGTGCCGCGCGAGCCGGTCGAGCGCGAGTTGCAGCACGATCTTGGCCGAGCGCGACGGCCAGGCGCGAGCACGCTCGATGTCTTCGAGACCCTTGAGAAAACAGCAGACGTCAAAGAGCAGGTCGGAGAATTCCGGTCCCACCGCATCCAGCGCCTGACCGACGCGCTGGCGCGCCGCGATCATCGCCTCTGACGCAACGCTCGCGCCACCGCGTTGGCTGCGCGATGAAATCGGACTGTCCCAGTTCGACGTCGTGCGCGGCATCAGGTTGGCGCGGGTGAAATCGGCCCGCAGCCGCTCGCCGGCCATGAACTGGTGTGGCTCAATCATCGGCCGGCCATCGCGGCCGCGACGGCGCGCCAGCCACGCCAGCGGACTTTCGGCATCATCGACCGTGACCTGCGCATAACCGTGCTCGGTCGGGATCTGGCGCTGGTTCAGCGAAAGATGCTGGCTGCGAAACCGATCGACGTGCGGTTGCTGCGGTTCGGCAGGACGAGGCTTTCGGGCGGCGTGTGTCGTCATCGGCAATCCTCTGTTGAGGACTACTTCCCTAGCAACAACAGTCTAGGAAAACAATCCCCTTTGGGATTTATATCCGATAACGGCACCGGCTACTTCGACCGGCGGCGGCGCTGCTGACCGAGGCCCATCTGTTTAGCGAGTTGCGAGCGCGCGGCCGCGTAGTTCGGCGCGACCATGGGATAGTCGGCCCCCAAGCCCCACTTCTCGCGATATTGCTCCGGCGTCATGCTGTATTGCGTCCGCAAATGGCGCTTGAGCGACTTGAATTTCTTGCCGTCTTCGAGGCAAACGATGTACTCGGGCGTGATCGATTTCTTCAACGAAATCGCAGGCTTAAGAGGCTCCGCCGTCATATCCGCCGGTTTGCCGGAGACCCGCGATAAAGCGGCGTGGATCTGATTGATCAGCGCCGGGATGTCGCCCGCCGCGACCGTATTGTTGCTGACGTAGGCGGAAACAATCTCCGCCGTCAGTTCAATGTAGTTGCCGTTGCCGGGGATATCGTTCATGGCGCCCGCCCCTCGGAATAATTTGATCCAGAATCCGAATATTGGAACGTTACTAGCCGACTTCAATGTCAGCAAGAAGAGTCAGCGTGTTGATCCATGTTTTGCTGTGATGCCACTGAAAAACAGTGGTTTTGCGCCAATAAAAAAGCCGCCCCAAGGGGCGGCTTTTGCAGGAAAACGGTCAAGTCACCTGTTCCTTAGGGTGTTCAGACCCCGCCGTCCGCAGTTACGCGCTCTTCTCAAGGTGAGCCCGCAGCTCATTGATCGAGGCGAACCGCAAGGTGCCCTGCGGCAGCTCGGCCTCGATCGAACCATCGACATAGAGCGTGTAAGCCATGCCATCGACGACGCCGGACTTGAGAATGGCGACCGGCTCGACCGCCGGCAATTCGGGTTCTGGCTCGGGAGCCGGCTCTTCGTAGTGCTCCTCGACCTTCGATTCCTCGAACTTGGGCGCGTCGTACTTCGGCTCGTAGGGCTTGGGATCGAACAGCGGCTTCGGCTCGAACGGCTTGGGCTCAAAGCGCTTGGGTTCAAACGGCTTGTAGTCGCTTTCCGAGCGGGGGCTCGCTGGCGGCGCGTCCTTGGTCTCCGACGGCCACATCGCATCGAAATAGGCCGATTGCACCGGACGGGCGTTCGCGCGGGGCGCCGGACGCCATCCAGCGTCGGGAGCTTCGTCCTGGTGATCCTTCACGTCAGCCTCATGATGACCAGGAGCGGGCGCGTCGTGCCCGGTTTCCTCATGCTCACCATGCCGCGGCGACAGCGAAACATCGTCTTCGACGGTGACGTGGGTTTCTTCCGGATTGCGCAGCGCCGGCGCGAAGTCGGATGTGCCGACGTTCTCGCTCCGGCCATGATCGGCGTGGTCGGCCATCTCCTGCGCCGGCATTTCCGATTTCGGCTTGGCGGGGAACGGCACGCGGCCGGCGCGCGCGGTGTCGAACATGTCCATCGGCCGTGTCGAGCGGATCGGGGATTTGGCGGTCAGGGCCTCGGCCAGACGCTGCAGATGCAGGACGACAAAGCCGAGCGCGACGATGATCAAACCACCGACAACAGCGGTCACGCCGGCCTGAATGAGGGTATTGCCGAAACTGAATTCTTTGTCCGGAATGCCGAACCCGACCATGGCGACGCCCACCACGGAGGCCAGTGCGCCTACAACAAACAAAATACCCGACATGCGCGTACCATCCTTTACTACACCGGCATAACCACCGAGCCGCCGGCTAACCGCTTACAATCACGAGGAATTCCAGCCCCAAAAGCGACGGAATTCTGGTCCGTTCCGGCCACGGCGACAACCGTTAAAGTTAAAATACCAAACAATGCCTTCAAACTTCATTAACGCTGCAAACTCAGACACTTGCGGCCGACTTGGCCGGACAAGGAGGGACACGCCGCCCCCTCGGACGGACCTAGCGCGCCACCGAAATCGCCGTGTTGTCACCTCTACGACGTCTATTTCGGCAAAAGGTTGCTCCGGCGAGCGCCACGGCCTACTTACGTTAATTGAGGAACTCGCCCCGGACATTCCGGTTTCCCTGTGTGGGGAACGGACACTTCCGCACTCATTTTTTATGTATCGAGGAGGACCTGCTGATGTCGTTCAAGCTGCCTGACCTGCCCTATTCCCATGACGCGCTCGCGCCCTACATGTCGCGCGAAACGCTCGAATACCATCACGACAAGCATCACAAGGCTTACGTCGACAACGGCAACAAGCTGCTCGAAGGCTCGGGCCTCGAAGGCAAGTCGCTCGAAGAGATCGTGAAGGCCTCTCACGGCAAAAACGCGCCGCTCTTCAACAATGCCGGCCAGCACTACAACCACCTGCACTTCTGGCAGTGGATGAAGCCGAACGGCGGCGGCGACAAGATCCCGGGCAAGCTCAAGGCCGCGATCGACAGCGACCTCGGCGGCCTCGAAAAGATGAAGACCGACTTCGCCGCGGCCGGAGTCGGCCAGTTCGGCTCGGGCTGGGCTTGGATCGAAGTGAAGAACGGCAAGCTCGCCATCTCCAAGACGCCGAACGGCGAAAGCCCGCTGGTGAACGGCGCCTCGCCGATCCTCGGCTGCGACGTCTGGGAGCACTCCTACTACATCGACTACCGCAATCGCCGCCCCGATTATCTCAAGGCGTTCCTCGATCACTTGGTGAACTGGGATCACGTCAACGAGATGTTCGAAGCCGCGACCAAATAAACGGCGAAGTCACATCTTCACACCGCTGACGATTCAAGACCTGCGGTCGGCAAATATGTTTGCCGACCGCTTTGCTATCGCGGTGCTGGCAGCCATCGCCATCGCCGCCGCGCTGACATTCCGCGATTACGGGCTGGGCTGGGACGACTACACCCACTCGCAATATGGCGACCAGCTGCTCGCGCTCTACGGCTCGGGCTTTTCCGACGATCGCGTCTTCTCCTTCGTCAATCTCTACAAATACGGCGGCGGCTTCGACATGGTCGCGGCGCTTGCCGCCAAGGCATTGCCATTCAGCCTGTTCGAAACACGGCGTCTCGTCGGCGCCGCCATCGGCATTATCGGATTGTTCGTGACATGGCGGCTCGGCCGCCGTCTGGGCGGACCTTTCGCCGGATTGGCCGCGCTCATCCTGCTCGCCGTCTGCCCGCTCTATTACGGCCACATGTTCATGAATGCGAAGGACGCGCCCTTCGCCATGGCGATGGCCGTGATGCTACTCGGCATCGTGCGCGCGCTTGACGAATATCCGCGTCCGGGTGTTCGCACCGTCGCGCTACTCGGCGTCGGACTCGGCCTCGCCTTCGGCACTCGCGTGCTCGCGGGTGTTATGGCGCCCGCGACAATCGTCGCGTTGCTGCTGATCGTTGCGACTGACATTCGCGCCAACGGCATCAAGGCAGCGGCATTGAACGGCGTACAATTCGTCTGGATTTTGCTGCCGGCATTGGCGCTCGGCTACATCATCATGGGCCTGTTGTGGCCGTGGGGCATCGTCTCGCCGCTCAATCCGCTGCGCGCCGCGGAATATTTCGATACGTTTTTCGAAAAGCCTTGGGAAGAAGTCTATCTCGGCAAGCAGATCCCTGTACCGGACATGCCGCCGAGCTATCTGCCCGTTCTGTTCGTGCACACGCTGCCGGAAATTCTGTTGGGCCTCGGCACGCTCGGCTTTGCCGGCGCTCTTGTCTTCGCGACACGCACCAGTATTGCCATCAACCGCCGCGCAGCCATTCTTCTGGTCGCGCTGGCCGCGATCCTGCCCGTCGCAACAGCCATGATCATGCGGCCCGCGCTCTATAACGGCTTGCGCCATTTCATTTTCGTCGTGCCGCCCTTCGCCGTGCTCGGCGGACTGGCGTTTATCTGGATCGTGCATCGCGTGCGCACCTATGGCGTCGCCGCGCTCGGGCTCGTCAGCGCGATGTTCATTGCCGGCACGGCTTTGCCCATCGTCGAGCTGATCCGGCTGCATCCCTATGAATACACCTCGTTCAATCTCGTCTCCGGTGGCGTGCAGAACGCGCAAGACAAATTCATGCTCGACTACTGGGGCCTCGCATTCAAAGAGGCGGCCGCCGAACTGAAGAAGAGCCTGAGCCTGGCCGCGAGCGAAAAAGCGCCCGGCAATCGCAAATGGGTCGTCGCGATTTGCGGGCCGCAGCCCGGCGCCGAACAGAGTCTGGGGCCGGACTTCGAGACGACCTATAATCAGAAGAAGGCCGATTTCGCCATGGCGCTCGGCACATTCTATTGCCGCCACTTGCAAGCGCCGATCATGGCGACGGTCCAGCGTGAAGGCGTCGTCTACGCCACCGTCTACGATTTTCGCGGCCGCACACTGGAGCCGTTGACGACCCAGCCGCCGCCGTGAATGTGTTGGTACTGCAACACACGCGCGCGGAACCTGTATTAAAGCGCACGACGACCCACAACTCTTTAGCCACAGCATTACGGTTAGGCGTGACTTTGGTTGCGCGCGGTGAAGAACTATTAACGCCGTCATCCGTCCGCGGTGAGCTTCCGCGCAAATAACATTGTACCGCTGTTCTTAACGCCTATGTTTCGGCGCAGGAGAACTCATGCAAGTCATCGTCCCTTTCGAAAAACGCATCGAACGTCCTTCGTGCCGGTGCGGCTCCTACATGCGCATATGGGCGGTCGAACCGCTCGTCACCGACACAAGCACCGAGGCGCATGTCTTCTTTTGCGACGACTGCGGGCACAAGCTGCATATGCTTCACTCCGCGTCCGACCAATAGAAGGGCTGACGGCACCCTGCCGGGCGACCAAACTGCTATCTTGAATATCGGCGCGCCGCCAACACATGACGATAGCGAACAGCGCGCTTTGAGGAGCATCGATGCAGCATTCCATCACCCGGCAGCGGCACGAGCCTAAGCGCCGCAAGCTTACAATCGTTCAAAAGAGCAACCTGACGCCGGGCATGATCCGGCTGGTGCTGGAAGGCAATGACCTCGCCGACTTCGCCAGCGCAGCGCCGGACGATCACGTCAAGCTGTTCATTCCCCGCACATCGGGTGAACCCGACAAGCGCGATTACACGCCGCGACATTTTGATGCCGCCAAGCGTACGCTGACGCTGGACTTTGCGGTGCACGATGCCGGGCCGGCGACGCGCTGGGCGATCGACGCCCGCACCGGTGACACGATCGAAGTCGGCGGCCCGCGCGGCTCGCTCATTGTATCGCCGACCTTCGACTGGTGGCTGCTGATCGGCGACGAGACGGCTCTGCCAGCCATCGGCCGGCGCATTGAAGAACTACCGGAAACCGCGTGCGTGATCAGCGTCGTCGCAGTCGCGAATGCGGGCGAGCAACAAAGCTTCACGACCAAGGCCCAGCACACCGCAATCTGGGTGCACCGGCCGCTCGACAAAGCGGACGACGCGGCACCACTGCTGGCGGCGCTGCAAAAACTGGAATGGGCGGCGGGTGACGGCTACGTCTGGATCGCCGCCGAAGCGCATGTGGCGCGGACCTTGCGCGACTATGTCGGTGGTATACGCCAGCACCCAATGCACCATCTCAAGGCCGCGGGTTACTGGCTCAAGGGCACCGCCGACGCGCATGTGAAGATCGAAGACTAGCCGCGGCGCGCAGCTTCGATTTTCGCCACGTCGATCTTCTTCATTGTCATCATCGCGTCGAAAGCGCGCTTGGCTTCGTCACCGCCGGCCGCCATGGCCTCGGTGAGGACGCGCGGCGTGATCTGCCACGACACGCCCCATTTGTCCTTGCACCAGCCGCACGCACTTTCCTGGCCGCCATTGCCGACGATGGCGTTCCAGTATCGGTCGGTCTCCGCCTGATCGTCGGTTGCGATCTGGAAAGAGAAGGCTTCGGTTTGCTTGAAGACGGACCCGCCATTGAGGCCGATGCAGGAGACCCCGGCGACGGTGAATTCGACGGTCAGCACGTCGCCCTTCTTGCCGGACGGATAATCGCTGGGCGCCCGGTGAACGGCGCCGACCGTGCTGTCGGGAAAGATCGCGGCGTAAAAGCGCGCAGCGGCCTCGGCGTCCTTGTCGTACCAGACGCAGATCG
>CAIYTE010000182.1 GCA_903929045.1 uncultured Hyphomicrobiales bacterium | reverse complement strand
TGAATTCTATCAGATCGAACGCAAGGCCACGTCGCTCGAAGCCGAAACCTAACGGCTGCGTGAAGATCTCGAACTGTCGCGCGAGTCGAACCGCGGTCTGGAAAGCACGCAGATCGAACTGACGAACGACATCGCCGCGCGCCAGACGCAGATTTCCGAACTCGAGCGCCAACTGGCGCACGAAACGACCGAACGCCGCTCGGTTGGCGAAGCGCGGCGCCTGTTGCTGGATCAGTTCGATACCAGCGAGCAGCGCATCAGCGAACTCGAAGCAGAACTTGCTGCCGCGCAGGAAAAGCTCGCGCTGCTCGAAGACGAGAAGCGCCAGTTGCAGCTCTCCGTCGACCAGACGCTGAACGAAACCGCTCGCCTCACCCGCCGCCTCACCGAGAGCGAGAACACCCTCACCGCCACCCGCGCCCAGCTTGGCAAGGTCGAAGCGAGCTTCGCCGAAGCCTATGCCGAACGCGGCCGTCTCGGCGCCGCGCTCGACGAGTCCAAGGAGCAGCATCAGGCCGAACGCAACAGCCTGAACATGCGCCTCGATGCATTGCAGTCGCGCGCCGGCACTGCCGAGCGCCTGCTGGCTGAAGCGCGGCAGAACCTACTCGCACGCACTGAAGAAGTCCGCGCTTTCGACCGCAAGTCGGTGGAAGCCACCATCGGCCGCAACAACTCGGAAAAGCGTCTGGCGCAGATCGAAGCGTCGCATGACGCACGCGGCACAGATCGCAAAAACCAATTAGCTCCTGCCGTGCCCCTTGGTACCTGCCGGTGACTAAGGTCAGGGCGTCCGTTCAGGACTTATAGAAGCGTGTGGCGTGTACGCCGTATTCCTCGTGTGCGGCGCACGATGACATCGGACACACGGCGGCTTATATCCGGTGCATGCGCATCCTTCTTTACGGCACCCTGTTCGCCCTGCTGGCCCTCTCGATCTGGTTTGCCGGCAGCGCCTTCGTGCAGATGAGCGGCGATCCGATCCCGACCTATGGCTATGTCGCAATCGCCGGTGGTGTCCTGGTGTCGCTTCTGGTCGGCGGCGGGCTGATGGCGCTGGTGTTCTATTCCAACCGCCACGGCTACGACGATCTCAGTGGCGGCGACGGCGACAAAACACCTTGATTTTCAATTCGATAGAATTGTTGATGTCGACTTTAGTCTGAAGATTGCGGCCTGTGGGCAAACAACGTCCGCGGGACCGATTTCACGTTTTTTATATTCGCGTCTCCTTTAGTTATGTCGGCAAGCCGTGCTCACAGCGGCGCTACGTCACGTTCCAATAAACAAAATAAAGCGGCCGGGCTTCATGGCCGCATGGGGATGAACAATGTGGAATCAAGTCTACAACCCGTTCGACAATGCGGTGCTGTCGACGATCGCGGCTGCGATCCCGGTCGTCACGCTGCTGGTGCTGATCGCATCGAATAAAGTAAAGGCGCATATCGCCGCCGTCATCGCGCTGATCGTCGCAAATCTCGTCGCCATTTTCATTTTCACGATGCCCGCCGGCATGTCGATCCGCGCGTCCATCCTCGGCGTCGCCACCGGATTCTTTCCGATTGGCTGGATCGTGCTCAACGTCATCTTCCTCTACCGGCTGACGGTGGAGAAAGGCTCGTTCGAGACGCTGCAGAACACGATCGGCGGCGTCACACAGGATCGCCGCCTGCAGCTTCTGCTGATCGCGTTTTCGTTCGGCGCGTTCTTTGAAGGCGCCTCCGGCTTCGGCACGCCGGTCGCTGTCACCGGCGCGATCCTGATCGGTCTCGGCTTCTCGCCGCTCGCGGCGTCCGGCCTGTCGCTGATCGCCAACACCGCGCCGGTCGCCTACGGCGCGCTCGGCACGCCGATCGCCGGCCTCGCCAGCGTCACCGGCATCGATCCGTTCCTGCTCGGCGCGATGGTCGGCCGCCAGTTGCCGTTCTTCTCGCTGATCGTGCCGTTCTGGGTGGTATGGGCCTTCGCCGGCTGGAAGGGCGTCAAGGGCGTGTGGCCCGCGATCCTCGTCACCGGCGTCTCCTTCGCCATTCCGCAGTACCTCATCTCGAACTTCATCAATCCGTGGATCGTCGATATCGGCGCTTCCCTGATCTCGATGGCCTGCCTCATCCTGTTCCTCAAGGTCTGGCAGCCGAAAGAGCTGTGGCTGTCGGCCGCGCTGCGCACCAAGGATGACTCGGCCGCCAGCATGCCGGCGCCGAAGCCGATCAAGCCGGTCTCGTCGGGCCAGATGTGGATGGCGCTGCTGCCCTGGATCATCGTCTGCGTGATCCTGCTCATCTGGGGCACGGACATGTTCAAGCTCGCCGTCAACAAATGGGCGATCTGGAATTACCCGGTGCCGGAATTGCACCAGATGATCCAGAAGGTCGCGCCGATCGTGAAGGCCCCGGTCAAGGAAGGCGCCGTGTTCTCCTTCACCTGGCTGTCCTTCACCGGCTCGGGCCTCTTGATCGCCTCGATCATCGCCGGCTTCCTGATGGGCTTCGGCCCGGTGAAGCTGATCACCGAATACGGCCGGACCATCAAGGTCTGCGCCTATTCGCTGCTCACCATCTCGGCGATGCTCGCGATCGGGACCCTGACCCGCCTGTCCGGCATCGACGCGACGCTGGGCTTGGCCTTCGCCGCGACCGGTGTGCTGTACCCGTTCTTCGGCACCCTGCTCGGCTGGTTGGGCGTGGCGCTGACCGGATCGGACACCTCGTCCAACATCCTGTTCGGCAACCTGCAGAAGATCACGTCCGAACAGCTCGGCCTGTCGCCGATCCTGATGGGCGCCGCCAACTCCTCCGGCGGCGTCATGGGCAAGATGAACGATGCCCAGTCGATCGTGGTGGCTTCCACCGCGACCAACTGGTTCGGCCACGAAGGCACCATCCTGCGCTTCGTGTTCTGGCACTCGATCGCGCTGGCCTGCCTCGTCGGCATCTTCGTGATGTGCCAGGCCTATATCTTCACCGGCATGATCGTCACGCCGTAGAAAAAATTGCACTGGCGCGCCCTCCCTTGGGTCATCAGTGCATCCCTGCCCCGCATCGAAAGATGCGGGGCTTTTTTATGCGCCTGCGCTATATAGGCCGCACTTTCAAAGAACACGGCGGAAACACCTGATGAGCAAAACCCTCAACCAAGAGCATTTCGGCAAGACCGCCGCGAGCTACCTCACCTCGACGCCGCACGCGCTCGGCAAGAGCCTGCAGCGCCTCGTCGATCTCACCAAGCCGCAGAAGACCTGGCGCGCGCTGGACGTCGCCACCGGCGGCGGCCACGTCGCCTACACCTTCGCGCCGCATGTCGAGCGCATGTGGGCCACCGACATCACGCAGGAAATGCTGGATCAGGTGAAGGCCGAATCCGCCAAGCGCGGCCTCGGCAATGTCCGCGTCACCTACGCCAAGGCCGAGGCGCTGCCGTTCGAAGACAATACGTTCGATCTCGTCACCTGCCGCATCGCGCCGCATCACTTCGATTCCATCGCCGACTTCCTCGGCGAGGTGCATCGCGTGCTCAAGGCCGACGGCACCGTCGCCATCGTCGATAACGTCGTGCCGGAAGGCGCGGTCGGCCATTTCGTCAACGCCTTCGAGCGTTTCCGCGACCCGAGCCATCTGCGCGCCTGGCCGATGCAGGAATGGCGCGATGCCTTCAAGACCGCGGGCTTTGCGATCACGCACGAAGAGCAACTCTACAAGAACATGGAATTCAAGAGCTGGGCGGCGCGCCACGACAAGGACATGCAGGCCTTCCTGCGCTCCATGGTCAAGCTGGCGGTGCCCGAGGTGCAGACAGTGATGGAGCCGAAGGACGTCGACGGCGATTTCACCTTCCGCCTCTGCGAAGGCCTTTTCATCGCGAAGAAGGCGTAACGGGAAGCCTTGAGCGTAAACCGCTCGTCCCCGCGAAAGCGGGGACCCAGTTCTT
>CAIYTE010000181.1 GCA_903929045.1 uncultured Hyphomicrobiales bacterium | reverse complement strand
GACAGCGAGAGAGCTCATTAGACGCGTAAGAAACGCTGAAATTTTGCTGAAGGCTTCTGATAGAAAAATTTCGCTAATAGAATCAAGCCTTTTGAAGAGTGCCCGTGGCGCTCACGTTAGGCTTACTCGCGAGTGACTCCTGAAAGTGCCGCAAAATCAGCGACATGCGAATTGCATACAATAGAGGAAAATAGCCTATAAAAGAGGCATAAACTTTTCCAGCCGCGCCCTTAGGCGACGCTGCGGACGGCGATCGGAACGCGGTGACGGCGCACGCGATCTTCGTCGACATCGACGCCGAGACCCGGGTGATCCACCAGTTCGACGTGACCTTTGGCGGTCGGAATCGGCTGCGCGGTGACGTCCTCGCCGAGCGCGGTGTGCGTCAGCGTCAGTCCCCAGTCGATATTGGGGAGCACCGACGCCGCATGCAGCGCCGCGGCGCAGGCAACGCTCGACTCGCCGGTCTTGCACGACACGTTGACGCTCATGCCGAGCGTGCCGCACAGCCGTCCGGCTGCGACCAGACCGCGCAGACCGCCGAGCTTGATGCACTTGAGGCTGACGCCGCGCGCGGCCTTGTGGTCGTGATGGCGCTGAATGTCGGCAAGCGAATGGATGCCTTCATCGGCGCCGATCGCGATCGAGGCATCGACTGCCGCTGCCGCCGCCATGCCGTCGAGATCTTCGGCCTTCACCGGCTGTTCGAAGAAATTAAGTCCCGAGCCTTTCACGGCGCGGACATATTCGCGGGCGCCGGCCGCGTCGAAACCCTGGTTGGCATCGGCGGAAATCAGCATGCCGCCGCCCAGCACCTGACACACCGCGCGGGTGCGCTCGGCGTCCTTGGCGGCGGTGTCGATGCCGACCTTGATCTTGTAGGCGGTGAAGCCCGCCGCTTTTTTCTTTTCGGCGTCGCGCAGGTCGCCGTCGAAATCGCCGCCGCCCACCACCGCCAGCAACGGCATACGGCTGCGCTTCTTCTCACCAAGCAGCGCGTGCACCGGCTTGCCCGTGACGCGGCCGGTAATGTCGTGCAGCGCGATTTCGATGGCGGCCTTGGCGCTGTGATTGCCGTACATGCGGCCGTCCATCGCGTGAAGCGCGCCCTCGATGTCCTGCGGATCGCGGCCGCGCAACGTGCTCTCGAGAAAATGCACGGCCGACACGATGCTCTCGATCGTCTCGCCGGTCATGGTCGGCGCGGACGCCGCTTCACCCCAGCCGACCAGGCCGGCGTCCGTCTCGACGCGCACCATCACGTTGTCGGCCTGACGAACTTCCTCGCCGGCCATGATGACCGGCTTGAGCATGGGCAGGCAGATGGCGATCGGCTCGATGGACTTGATTTTCATGACGCTTCGCTGGGTCTAGAGTTTCTTGATGCCGGCTTTGTTGATGAGGTCGCGGAAGACCTCGACTTCCTTGGTGACGCGCGCATAGGCCGCATCGGCGCCCTTCGGCCGCACCAGGAAGCCCGCTTTATAAAGCTTATCCTTCATATCCGCGGTGCCAAGGACTTTGAGCGTTTCCTGCTCAAGCCACTTCACCGCTTCCGGTGGCGTCTTGGCGGGCGCCATCAGCACGCAATCAACCGCGAAGTTGAAATCCGGGAAGCCCGACTCCGCCATGGTCGGCACGTCCGGCATGTCGGGCCAGCGCGTTTCCGCGGTGATGGCGAGGCACTTCAGCGCGCCGCCGGGCTGCACATGCGGAAGCGTCGGCGCGATGGCGCCGGCGTTGATCTGCACCGTGTTCGACAAAAGCGCCTGCAAGGCGTCGCCGCCACCCTTGAAGATCACGATTTCCATCTTCGGCAGATTGGCGCGGATCTTGAGCATCTCGCATTGCAGATGGCCCGAGGTGCCGATCGGCGAGGTGGAGATGTTGAATTTGTCCGGATTCTTGCTCGCCAGCTCGACGAATTCCTTCATCGTCTTGACCGGCAGCTCCGAACGCACCGCGAAGATGTCCGGCGTGGTCGCTACTTCCGAGACGCCGACGAAGTCCTTGATCGGATCGTACGGAATGGAGCTGTAGAGCGTCGCATTGACCGAATAGGCGTTGGTCGCCAGCAGCAGCGTGTAACCATCCGGCGCCGAGCGCGCGACGTGGCCCATACCGAGATTGCTGCCGGCGCCGCCGATATTGTCGACGATGAAGGTCTTGCCGGTCGACTGCTGCAACGCGGAGGTCAGCACGCGCGCCACCATGTCGGACGGACCGCCCGGCGTATTGGCGACGACGACGTGTATCGGACGATCCGGATAGGCCGCGAATGCGGAGCGCGAGTTGAGAAAAGCGGGAGCAGCGATGCCGGCGGCGAGCGCGCCCTTGATGATACGGCGGCGGGAAGGCAGCAGAATCTTGTCGGTCATTATCGCCTCTACCAAGAATCGGAATGGGGGAAATTGGCAGACGCGCCCGCCGTCATGACAACGGCGGGCGCGATAGTGGGCGTCAGAAATTACAGCTTGGGGATCTTGGCCTGCTCGATGACGTCGTGGAACAGCTTGACTTCCTTGGTCACGCGCTGCCAGCAGGCGTCGGCGCCCTTGGCGGTCGAGACGAAACCGGCCTGATAAAGCTTGTCCTTCATGCCGGGCGCGTTCACCGCCTTCAGCGATTCCGTTTCCAGCCACTTCACCGCTTCCGGCGGCGTCTTGGCCGGCGCCAGCAGGCAGCAGTCGGTCGGATAGATGAAGTCCTTGAACCCGGACTCTTCCATCGTCGGCACATCGGGCAGATCGGGCCAGCGCGTCGGCGACGACACCGCGAGACACTTCAGCGCGCCGGACTTGATATGCGGCGCGGCCGGCGCCAGCGAACCCGAGCTCATCTGCACGGTGTTGCTGAGCAAAGCCTGCAGCGCTTCGCCGCCACCCTTGAACACGACTTCCTCAAGCTTCGGCAGATTGGCGACCGCCTTGAGCACCGCGGCCTGCAACTGCGGCGAGGTGCCGATCGGCGGCGTCGAGACGTTGAACTTGTCGGGGCTCTTCTGCGCCAGCGCGACGAATTCCTTCATGTTCTTGACCGGCAATTCGGACCGCACCACGAAAGTGTTGGGCGAGTTGGCGAGGTCGGTCACCGCGACATAGTCCTTCAGCGGATCGTACGGGATGCTGTTGTACAAAGTCGGGTTGATAGAGAAGGCGTTGGTGGCGAGAAGGAAGGTGTAGCCGTCCGGCTCGGAGCGCGCGACGTAGCCCATGCCGATGTTGCTGCCGGCGCCGCCGCGGTTTTCGATGATGACGGTCTTGCCGGTCGATTCCTGGATTTGCGCCGCAATCATGCGGGCGACGATGTCGGACGGGCCACCCGGCGTGTTGGCGACCACGATCTTGATGGTGCGGTCGGGGTAGGCGGCGTAGGCGGAACGCGTGCCAAGCAAGGCCGGCGCGGCAATGCCGGCGGTGAGCGCAGCCGCGCCCTGGATGATGCGGCGACGCGATAGGGGATTCGATTTCGTCATGGGTCCTCCTCCCGAAGGTTTACGGCTTGTTTCTTATGAGCGACCGTTGGCGGCCACGGTAAGGTATTGCGATCATTGGAGCAACGGCGATAAGCGCGACTTACGCGCGCGCTTCTGCAACCGCCTGAAGTTTCAGCACACGAAAAGAGGCCAAGGCCGACGCGGAATTGTGCGGATGCGGCGTGTCAGTGGCCGTTCTTGCCGGACTCGGTCGCGATCCCGGCGATCATCGCCATACGCACCAGATCGGACAGGCTGTTGGCCGCCATTTTGGTCATTAGGTTGGCGCGGTAGATCTCCACCGTGCGCGGACTGATGCCGAGATCGAACGCGATATTCTTGTTGGCGCTGCCGGCCACCAGGCCCTCAAGCACCTGACGCTCGCGGTTCGACAACGCCGCGAGCTTTTCCTCGATTTCCGCGAGCTCGGCCCTGTTCTTGGCGATGCTGGCGTCCTGGCTCAAGGCGGAGCGCACCGCGCTGAGGAGTTGCTGGCCGTCGAACGGCTTTTCGAGAAAATCGGTGGCGCCGATCTTCATGGCTTCGACCGCCAGCGAAATGTCGCCGTGGCCCGTGATGACGATGACCGGCAGGTCGGGATGCGTTTTCTTGACCTGGCGCAGCAGGTCGATGCCCGTGACTTCCGGCATGCGGACGTCGGTGACGATGCAACCGGAGCCGATTTCATGAATCACGGACATGAACGCCTTGGCCGACTCGAAGCTGCGCGACTTGATGCCGGCCGCCTTCAGCATGAATTCGAGCGACTGCCGGACGGCGTCGTCGTCGTCGATGAGATAAATGATCTGCTCAGGCTGCATCGTCGACGTCCCCCTCGCTGACGACAGCGAGCGTGAAATGGAAAATGGTGCCCCCGGTGGGGTTGCGCTCCGCCCAGATGCGCCCGCCGTGGGATTCGATGATCGTGCGCGATATCGACAGGCCGACCCCCATGCCTTCGCGTTTGGTGGTCACAAACGGCTGGAACAACTGCTCGGAAATCTGCGGCGCGATGCCGGGGCCGCTATCGGCGACGCTGACGCACACCTGCTTGCCTTCATGTGGCGCAATCGAGATGACGAGCTCGCGTAGCGGGGCGGCTTCCATGGCATCCATCGCATTGCGGATGAGATTGAGCAGCACTTGCTGGATTTGAACGCGGTCCGCAAGCACCAGATCGACCGTCGGATCGAAGCGGAACTGCACGCGAATGCCGCGATCCTTGACGCCGACCAGCGACAGCGCGCTGGCTTCCTCCACCAGTTTGGTAATGCTTTCGACGCGGCGTTCGCCTTCGCCGCGGGCGACAAAATCGCGCAGCCGGCGGATGATCTGGCCGGCGCGCTTGGCCTGATCGGCCGCGTTGTCCAGAGCTTCGCGCAGCACCGTGAGGCTGTCGTCCTTGGTCTCCGCCAGCATGCGGCGCGAACCTTCGAGATAATTGGAAATCGCCGACAGCGGCTGGTTGAGTTCGTGCGCCAAAGTCGATGCCATCTCGCCCATGGCGGTGAGCCGGGAGATGTGCACCAGCTCCGACTGTAATTCCTGCAGCCGCGCTTCGGTCTGCTGACGCTCGGTGAGGTCGCGGATGAAGCCGGTGAAGAAGCGCTGGTCGCCGGACTTCATCTCGCCGACCGCCAGCTCCATCGGGAAGGTCGAGCCGTCCTTGCGCTGACCGACGACGACGCGGCCGATGCCGATGATGCGGCGCTCGCCCGTGTTGCGGTAGCGCTGCAGATAGCCGTCATGACCTTCGCGATAGGGTGACGGCATCAATGTCTTGATGTTGCGGCCGATGGCTTCGTCGGCGCGGCAGCCGAACAGGCGCTCGGCGGCGCTGCTGAAGGACTGCATGACGCCGTGCTCGTCGATGACGATCATGGCTTCCGGCACGGTTTCGAGAATCGACTGCAGGTGCGCCCCGCGCGCCAGTGCGTCGCGCGTCATGGTGTTGGCGCGGTGGCGGTTGCGGTTCAGCACCTCGCCGCTCCAGGCAATGCCGACGCCGATCAGGGCGAAGGCGACGGCGTTGACGGTTCCGATCTCCCCCAGCGCCGGGGCGCCGGGAATGAACAGATAGCGCGCCAGAATGCTCAAGGCCGTCGCCAGCACGCCGGGCCCGAAACCGGCAAAACCGGCCGAAATCAGCAGGGCCGGGATCAGGGACAGAAAGGCGACTTCGTTCTGCAGCAGGGGTTGCAGCAGAATCCGGGCGAGCAGGCTCAGCCCGACCATCAAGACCGGCAGGGCGTAGCGCCACAGCCAGCCCCGGTCGGCCGGGTAAATCGTTGTATTTAGAAGGCCTTGGACCATGTCCCCAGACTCGTTGCAGCGGCGGCGGAGGGTATCAAAAGACCTAAGGGAAACCCCTTAGGGAGATTATCTGAATTTCTGCGGTCACGCCGGGCGGCTAATCAGAGCCTACAATTTTCCGAAACGGGTACGCCGCCATGTTCTCCGAAACCCTGGTCTCCGACCGCTCGTTGCGCCAGCCTGCGGCGCCGGTCAAATCGCCCCGGTCACGGCCCGCTGTACAGGCGCCGGTCAACACCATCGAGCTGATGGGGGCGCCGATGCCCTTCGCGCGCAACGCCGAAATCTACGGCGAAAACGAGCCGGCCGAATATCTCTACAAGATCGTCAGCGGCGCGGTGCGCACCTACAAGGTGCTCAATGACGGCCGCCGCCAGATCGGCTTCTTCTATCTGCCGGGCGACGTGTTCGGCCTCGAAGTCGGCGACACCCATACGTTCTCTGCCGAGGCGATTGCCGACTGCAAGGTGATGGTGATCAAGCGCAGCGCCATTATCGCGCTGGCCGCGACCCAGACCGACGTGGCCCGCCAGCTGTGGGAAATGACCGCGACGGAACTGCGCCGCGTGCAGGATCACGTCATGCTGCTGATCAAGACGGCGCAGGAACGCGTCGCCGGTTTCCTCCTGGAAATGGCCGCGCGCACGCCCGGTGCGACCGAAATCGAATTGCCGATGTCGCGTCAGGATATCGCCGACTATCTCGGCCTGACCATCGAGACCGTGTCGCGTACGCTCACCGCGCTGGAAAATTCCGCGGCGATCGATGTGCCGGCTTCGCGCCGCATCGTGCTGCGCAATCGCGCCGCGCTGGCCCGCATGAACGGTTAGGCCCGACGCTTTCATTTAACCGACCGTTGTCCTCCCTGACGTTGGTTCGGTTTCACTGCCCCGGCGCCCATACGCCGGGGCATTTTTTTGATCCGTCACGCCCACTTGGCGCGGGCCTTGAGGCCCGCCGCGGCGTCCGAGGCTTCGCGGATCACCTTTTCCTCGTCGAGCGCGGTGAACTTGTTGCCGCGGCGCAGGATGCGGCCGTCGACGACGACGGTGTCGACGTTCGAGGGCTGCGCCAGCATCACCAGCGCGTCGTAGGGATTGCCGATCGGCGCGACGTTGCCGTCGGTGACGCGCACCAGAATGAGGTCGGCACGCTTGCCCGGCGTCAGCGAGCCCGACTTGTCGCCGAAGCCCAAATCCTTGGCGCCGTCGATGGTGGCGAGCTGGACCAGCCGCTTCATGGTGACTTTGTTCTTGGCGCCGAAGCGATGCAGGTTGACCGTGTGCAGCGCGCGCATGGCGTGGAATATGTTGCAGTCATAGGTCGTCGTATGATCGATCGACAGGCTCAACCGGATGCCGGCGTCGAGCATCTCGACGAACTGGATGTCGCCGGTGCGGCCGGCTTCGCCGACCGGTGAGGTCGAATAGCTGACATTGTGCTTGGCCAGCGCGGCGCGGTCTTCCTCGCTGGTGCCAAGCGGATGGATGAGCTGCACGTCGGGGCCGAGCAGCCCTGCGTCATTGAGCGTCTTGATGCCGCCGACGCCGGACGTGTGCATGGAGATCGGCAGGCCGTTGTCGCGCGCGACGCCCCATTCCTTCTTCGCCATATCCGGATTGATGCCGATGCGCCCGGTATTGAAATTGTCGACGCCGCGGGAATTGATCGCCATCAGCATCATGCCGTCCTTGCCGACCCAGTCGCGCTTGGCGCGCGGCAGGTCGTCGAGGTCGATGGCCTTGTCGTTCGGATGCAGGCCGGGATTGCCGTAGGCGAAGCGGCCGCGGATGCCGCTGTCGCGCATCGCGCTCATCTCGGCGTCAGCATGCGCCGGACTGCGCACATTATGCGCCCAGTTCTGGGTCGTGGTGATGCCGGCAGTCAGCGACTGCGCGAGGCTGAGTATGACGCTGCGGTAGCTGTCCTGCGGCGTGTAGACGAGACCGCAGGCGCCGGTGACCGGGAAGTAGGTCATCTTTGGATTATCGGCTTCCATGAGCGGCCGCAGCACGCTGGTCCAGTGATGCAGATGCGTGTCGACGAAGCCGGGCATGCAGATCATGCCTTTGCCCTCGATCACCTGCGCGCCCGGCGCCGTCACACTGGCACCGACCGCTACAATCGCGCCGTCGCGCACATGCACGTCGCCCACGGGCAAATCGCCGATGGCGTCGTCCATCGACAGCACATAAGCGCCGCGCACGACGAATTCGCCGCGTGTCGGCAAGGTTGCCGAAGGTCCGGATGTGCCTTGCGCGAGAGCGCGGCTCGGCAGAAGGCTCGCGGCGCTCAGCGCCGTGGTTGCAGTCAACATGGTGCGCCGGTCGATTCCGTTTTTGTTCATTGTGTCGCTCCCCGATTTGTCGCGCTGTGCGCGTTCATTCTTGAAGGCCTGAAATACGGCGGGCCTCGGATGCAAAGCTGCGCCTGCGGACATAGAAAATCAATCGGCGGGCTGTGCCCACCGTCATGGGCCACGATGGGCCACCATTGACGCGCCACGGGATTTGTCCGATCTGACAGCCATGTCTGATGACTCGGAAACACCCGCCATTCGCATCTTTGTCGATGCCGATGCTTGTCCGGTGAAGAACGAAGTCTATCGCGTGGCCGAGCGCTACGGGCTCAAGGTCTTCATCGTCGCCAATTCGTTCATGAACGTGCCGCGCAGCGAGATGATTGAGCGCGTGATCGTCAGTGAAGGCCCGGACGTCGCCGACGGCTGGATCGCCGAGCGCGCGACGGCGAACGACATCGTCATCACCGCCGACATTCCGCTGGCCGGGCGCTGTGTGAAGAACGGCGCCACGGTGATCTCGCCGACCGGCAAGCCCTTCGACGACAATTCCATCGGCATGGCGCTGGGCATGCGCGATCTGATGACGGATCTGCGTTCCGCCGGTGCCGTGACACGCGGCCCGCCGCCTTTGTCGCGGCAGGACATCTCGCGATTTTTGTCAGCCTTGGATCTGGCAGTGACGAGGTTGAAGCGGAAACTTAACCCGTCATCCTGAGGTGCGAGCCGCGCTTGCGGCGAGCCTCGAAGGATGAGCGGCCGAGAGTTGGGCCGTCGCCCTTCGAGGCGCGCAAGTGCGCGCACCTCAGGGTGACAGATAACAACTACTCCGCCGCCGTCGCGACGCCGCCATGCGCCTTCGACCAGCCGGCCGGATCGTTGATGAAGTTCTCGACCTCGGCCAGCATCTTCGGCTCGAACTTGCCGCTGGCCTTGGCGACGCGCAGCACGTCGTGCCACGTCGTCAGGTAGTGCAGCGTGACGCCAATATCGGCGAGGATTTTCCGGCCTTCCGGATAGATGTCGTAGAAAAACAGCACGGTGCAGTGATCGCACGAGCCGCCGGCGTCGCGGATGGCGTTGACGAAGTTGATCTTGCTGCGGCCGTCGGTGGCGAGATCTTCCACCAGCAGTACGCGCTGGCCGGGCAGCATCTGGCCCTCGATCTGCGAACCGCGGCCGAAGCCCTTCGCCTTCTTGCGGATGTACTGCATCGGCAGATTGGTGCGCTCCGCCACCCAGGCGGCGAATGCGATGCCGGCGGTCTCGCCGCCGGCGACGGCGTCGAGCTTGTCGCGGCCGATGTCGCGGGTGATGCCGTCGACGGTGAAATTCATCAGCGCCGAGCGCACCGCCGGAAACGAGATCAGCCAGCGCGAGTCGTTATAGACCGGGCTCGCCCAGCCCGAGGTGAAGATGAAGGGCTTGTCGGTCATGAACCGCACCGCGCCGGTGTCGAGATACATCCGCGCGGTCAGCTCGGCGATGGTCTTTTTGTCGAGGAATTCGGTGGTCATGGCGCGGTCTCGTAATGGCTGTCATTCCGGGGCGCGGGCTTTTTAGCCCGCGAACCCGGAATCCAGAAACCATTTCCAGACCCGGTGCATAACTCTGGATTCCGGGTTCCGATCCTGTCGGATCGGCCCCGGAATGACAGCTACTGCGGCGGTTTCGGCCCCACCTTCATGTACCAATCGGCGATCTGCGACCCGGTCCAGAACAGCACGTCCTTCTTCTTGCGGATCTTCTCGAATATCTTGCGGAAGTACTTCACCCGGTGCGCGGCGCCCATGATGTAGGGATGTACCGACAGCGCCATGAAGCGCGGGCCACCCTTCGAGTCCTTGTACATCTGCTCGAACTGATCCATCGCGCGGTCGTAATATTCCGACGCCTTGTGGTGCTGAATCAGCATCATGGCGACGTCGTTATTTTCCTGCGTGTAGGGCACGGAGAGGATCGGCTTGCCGCGCGTCTTCAGCCAGACCGGCTGATCGTCGAGCACCCAGTCGGCGACGTAATCGTAGCCTTCCTCTTTCAGGATATCCGGCGTCTCCCAGGTTTCGGTCAGGCCGGGCCCGAGCCAGCCGCGCGGCCGCTGGCCCGACGCTTTCTTGATCGCGGCGGCGCAGGCGACGATGTCCTCACGCTCGTTCGCGACCTTCTGCATGTTCTTCTGCGTGTGGCCGTGGCCGAGAAATTCCCATTTGCGTTCGACGCAGGCCTGCACGATTTCGGGGAAGGCGAGCGCCGCGGTGCCGTTGATATTCATCACACCCGGCACCTTGAAGTCGTCATAGACCTGCAACAGCCGCCAGAAGCCGACGCGGTTGCCGTATTCGTGCCAGCACCAGTTCGGAATATCCGGGATCGGCGAGCCGCCGGCCGGCGGCGTCAGCACCGTGCGCGGCATCGGCGCGGTCGGGTCCCATTCCTCGACATTGGTGATGGTCCACACCACCATGCGCGCATTGCCGGGCAGCTTGAGCGGCTTGCGGTTGACGATGGCGGAGTAGTCGAGGCGTTCTTGCGGCAGCATGCCGACGGGCGGCTTGGGGAAGTTCACGGGTGTTTCCTCAGTGTATTGTTCTTGTGACGATCTTGCGTTTTTCCCGGTCATTCCCGCGAAAGCGGGAATCCAGCTCTTATTAAGGGCTGGGTCCCCGCCTTCGCGGGGACGACGAGCAACTAACTCCCCTTCAGGTCATGGACCTCCGGGAAAAAGAAATCCTTCCACGACGACGGCTTGGTCTTGATCGACCCGACCGCGGTCATGAAGTCGGCGTACTTCATCGTCGCTTCCGGCGTTGTCGTCCATGTCACCTGCGGCCCGGCGACGATCTTCGCTACCATGTCGGGCGCGAGCTTCGACTTGGAATCCTCGATCCACAGTCGGCCCGCGGCCGCCTTGTCCTTGTTGACGATGTCGGTGGCTTCGTTGAGCGCCGCGACCAGCGCCTTGTAGAGCGCCGGGTTTTTGTCGCGGAATTTCGCCGTGGTCCAGGCGACAGTGAAGGAGTGCGGACCGTCCATCACCTCGTATGAGTTCAGCACGGTGTGAATGCCCGGGTTTTCGAGCTGCTGATACTGGAACGGCGGCACGCTGAACGCCGCGGTGATCTCGGTCTTGCCGCCGATGAGCGCAATCGTCGCATCTGGGGGCGATAGCGATACGGTCAGCGTGTCGAGCCTGGTGAAATCCTTCGCGCCGAACGCTTTCGCCGCCGCCATTTGCAAGGTGATGGCCTGCACCGAGACCTTGATTGCCGGCACGGCGATCTTGTCGCTGTCCTTGAAATCCTTGATCGTCTTGATGTTCGGATCGCGGGAATTGAGCAGGAAGGGCTGCGAACTCAGCGCCGTAATGCCGCGCACCTCCTGCGGTGTGCCTTTGGTCTTCGACCAGAGCAGCAGCAGCGCCGGCACGCCGCCGGACCCGATATCGATGGTCTCGGACAGCAGCGCCTCGTTGACCGCGGCCGGGCCGTTGAAAGTCAGCCACGACACTTTCACCTCGGGAATGCCGAAGATCTTGGCGTGTTTCTCGATGAGCTTGTCGCGCTCCATCACGTTGAGCTGGAGGTAGCCCATCGAGAATTGCTTGGCGAGCTTGATTTCGGGAACCTGCGCATTGGTCTGTGTCATCAGGCCAAGCAGCATCGCCGCCGCAAATATCTTGCGCATGGTCGTTCTCCCCGAATGCCGCGTTATAAGTCTTGCGGCTTTTGTCTCAGGTTAGCCTAACCTCCGGTCATTCCCGCGCAAGCGGGAATCCAGGGCTGCAAAAACAGAAAGTGCTGGGTCCCCGCTTTCGCGGGGACGAGCGGCATTAGATTTTCGCGACGCCTTTGTACCAGTCGAGAATCTGCTCGCCGTTCCAGTGCAGCACGCCGGCGTGGCTGTTCACGTAGTCGTAGATCTGCTCGAGATACTTGATGCGGTGCGGCTGGCCGGAAATATACGGATGGATCGCCAGCGCCACGAATTTCGCCCGCGTGGCGCTCTCCTTGTAGAGCTGGTCGAACTGGTTCTTCACCATGTCGAACAGGTAATCGCTGTTGTGGTGCTGCACGATCATCACCGGGATGTCGTTGGTCTCGATGGTGTAGGGCAGGGTGACGAGCGGCCCGTGCGTCGTCTTGATGACGGTCGGTTCGTCGTCATAGACCCAGTCGCCGATATATTTCACGCCCGCTTCCGCGAGCAGGTCCGGCGTTTCCAGTGTCTGCGTCAGGCCCGGCCCGAGCCAGCCGACCGGACGTTTGCCGCATAACTTCTCCATCATGTCCATGGAGCGGTTGATCATCGCCTTCTGGTCCGGCTCCTTGTGGATCGGTCCCTGCTCATAGGCGTGGCCCATGAACTCCCAGCCGGCGTCGCGCGCCTCTTCGGCGACGCGCTTGTAGTCCTCGATGATGCGCGCATTGGCCGACAGAGTCGGGCGGATACCGAGCTTCTTGTAGAGCTCGAAGAAGCGCCAGCAGCCGACGCGCATGCCGTATTCGTGGAAGCCCCAGTGCACCACGTCCGGCTGCAGCGGCACGCCGGTCGGCGCCGGCAGCAGTTGGCGCGCCATCGGCTTGGCGATGTCCCACACTTCGTAATTGACGATGGTCCAGAAGACGATGCGCGCGTCGCCCGGCAGTTTCAGCAGCGGGCGGTCGACGATGGCGGAAAATTCGTTGCGCTCGCGCGGGATCATCACGGACATGAACGGAACCTCACTTCAGAAGCTTCACAGACCACGGCTGATGAAGCTTGGCCGATCCCGAGGGGCCCGGCAACCCGGTCCGCCACATGCCGCATATGCCCGACGAGAAAGCGGCCTAGTGCGCGGCCTGCGTGTGGGCGACGCCGAGGTGGGTTTCCAGCGTCGCCTGGTCGTTGCGCAAGGTGGCGCTGTCGCTCTGGTGCACGATGCCGCCGCGCTCGATGATGACGGCGAGATCGACAATGCCGAGGATTTTCTTGGCGTTCTGCTCGACGAGGATGGCCGAGATCTTTTCCTCGCGAATGATCCGCTGCAGCGCAACCAGAAGTTCTTCGACCAGGATGGGCGCCAGCCCTTCGAGCGGCTCGTCCAGCAGCATGATGCGCGGATTGAGGATCAGCGCGCGGCCGATCGCCAGCATTTGCTGCTCGCCGCCGGACAACTGGCTGCCGAGATTGCCGCGCCGCTCCTTGAGCCGCGGGAACATGTCGTAGACCTTCTCAAGGGTCCAGGCGCCGTCGCGCGCGATCGCGGTGAGGTTTTCCTCGACCATCAGCGATTTGAAGATGTTGCGCTCCTGCGGCACCCAGCCGATGCCGGCGTGCGCCCGCTGGTCCGGCCGCATCTTCGTGATGTCCTTGCCGTCGAGCACGATGCGGCCGCCGCGATAGCGCGTGACGCCGATGATGGTGTTGAGCAGGGTGGTCTTGCCCATGCCATTGCGGCCGAGCAGCGCCAGCGACTTGCCTTCGGGAATCGTGAACGAGACCTCGCGCAAGACCACGGCTTCGCCGTAGCCCGCCGACAGTTTCTCGATGGTGAGAACGTCAGGCATCGTGCGCCTCGCCGAGATAGACCGCTTTGACGCGCGGGTCGTTCGCCACTTCGTCGGTGGTGCCTTCGACATAAAGCGCGCCGTTGACCAGCACCGAAATGCGCTTGGCGAAGGAGAACACGATGTCCATGTCGTGCTCGATCAGCACGACGGTGACGTCGCTCGGCAACGCGGCGATCGAGGCCAAGATCTCGTGGCGCTCGCCTTCCGGCACGCCGGCTGCCGGTTCGTCGAGCAGCAGCACGCGCGGTTTGCAGGCAATCGCGGCGGCGATCTCCAGCAAACGCTGCTTGCCGTAAGGCAGGATCGCGGTGCGCTCGTTCATGACGTCGGCAAGGCGAAAGCGTTCTAGGATCGCCGCGATCTCCGGCATGAATTCGGCTTTGCGGCCAGCAAGCGTCCAGGCGTTGAGCCCGTCGCCATTGCGCTCCGAAATCGCCAGCGCCAGCGTTTCCAGCGGCGTCAGATCGCCGAACAACTGGTTGATCTGGAAGGTGCGCACCATGCCGAGCCCGACGCGCTTGTGCTGCGGCACCGCGGTGATGTCATTGCCGTCGAGCAGGATCTGGCCCTGGGTCGGCTTCAGCACGCCGGTCAAAAGGTTGATGAGCGTCGTCTTGCCGGCGCCGTTCGGGCCGATCAAGGCGTGACGCGCGCCGGTCTCGATCTTGATCGAGACGTCGTTGGTCGCGGTCAGGCCGCCGAAACGCTTCTCGAGGTGAACGGTTTCCAGAACGACCGACATTACGGCCGCTCCGGTCGGGTGCGGCGGATGGCGTTGTCGAGCTTCAGGAACAGGTCGCGCACCGGCGAGGTCCAGCCGGCGATGCGGTCGCGGCCGACCATCACCATGACGACCAGCAGCAGGCCAATCCAGAACAGCCAGTATTGCGGCGTCAGCATCGACAGGTAGTCCTGCATGACCTTGAACACGATGGCGCCGATGACGCCGCCATAGAGATAGCCGGTGCCGCCGATGATCAGCATCATCAGCAAATCCGCCGAGCGGTCGAAATCGAAATAGGCCAGCGACGCGAAGGCCTGCGTCTGCGCCAGCAGCGCGCCGGCGACGCCCGCGTAGAACGCGGCGATGGTGTAGACCACGATCAAACGCGCATTGACGTTGATGCCGAGCGCCGCCGCGCGCAGCGGATTGTTGCGGATCGAATGCAGCGACAGGCCGAACGGTGAGTTGACGATGCGCCGCGCCACCATCGTCAAAATGAACAAGGTGGCGAGACAATAGATGTAGCCGTTGTGGCCGAACATATCGAAGCGGAAGCGGCCGAGGATCGGCTGCATGGTGACGCCCTGCAGGCCATCGGCGCCGCCGGTGAGCCAGCCGTTCTGATTGGCGAGTTCGCGCAGCACCAGCGCGACACCGAGCGTTACCATGATGCGCGTCAGGTCCGTGCCGCGCAGTACGAGGAAGCTGGTGACGAAGCCGAGCAGCGCCGCGGCGAGGCCGGCCACGACCAGCGCCAGCACCGGTTCGTTGACGAACTCATATTTGGCCAGCAGCGCGGCGGTATAGGCGCCGAAGCCGAAGAAGGCCGCATGGCCGAGCGAGATGATGCCGGCGTAACCGAGGATGAGATCGAGCGAGAGCGCGAACAGGCCGAGGATGGCGATTTCCGCCAGCAGCAGGTGATGCGTCGGCGCCAGCCAGATCGTCGCCAGCGCGGCGAGCCAAAACAGAATTTCCAGCGGCCGCCAGCGCGTGCGGGCGGCGAGGCCGTTGGCGGCGCGATGGGCGAGCGGGGACGCGGTTTGATCGGTCATACCGTCCTCA
The DNA here is from genome assembly GCA_903929045.1 of uncultured Hyphomicrobiales bacterium. Lineage (GTDB taxonomy): Bacteria > Pseudomonadota > Alphaproteobacteria > Rhizobiales > Xanthobacteraceae > Pseudolabrys. The sequence continues at coordinate 2,800 of CAIYTE010000181.1, read as the reverse complement.
CTTCGCCGTCGCGCGCGAGAACAACCCGTGCGGCCGCCAGATAAGGATGACGATCATGATGGTGTAGATGACGAAGGCGCCGGCCTTCGGCACGTAATATTTGCCGGCGACGTCGCAGATGCCGAGCAGCAAGGCGGCGACGAATGGGCCGGTGATGCTCGACGTGCCGCCGACGGCGACCACGATCAGAAACGAGATCATGAATTTCAGCGGGAAGGTCGGATCGAGGCCGAGGATTTCCGTGCCGAGCGCGCCGCCCAATCCGGCGAGACCGGAGCCGAAGGCAAAGGACAGCGCGAAGATGCGGTCGACATTGATGCCGAGCCCGCGCGCCACGCGCTGATCATCGACCGCAGCGCGCAAGCGGCTGCCGAAGCGGGTGAAGACGAGAATGGATTGCAGGCCGAGCGCGAGAATGCCGCAGATGACGATGATGAGCAGGCGATAGCGGCCGATGCCGACGCCGAACACATTGAACTGGCCTTGCAGCGCCACGGGCGTGCGCGCGAAGACCTGCGACGATCCCATGGCGTAGTCGGCGATCGCCACTGACATGAACACAAGTCCGATGGTGAACAGCACCTGCTCGAGATGGGTCTTGCGGTAGACGTGGACGTAAAAGGCGCGCTCCATGACCAGGCCGATCACGGCGCTGATCAAAAACGACAGTGCGAGCGAGGCGGCGAACGGCACCCCGTAAGTGTTGCTGAGGATGACGACGGCATAGCCGCCCGCCATGGCGAAGGCGCCGTGCGCCAGATTGATCAGGTTCATCAGCCCGAGCGTGACCGACAGGCCGCACGCCAGAACGAACAGCAACATGCCGTAGGCGACGCCGTCGAACAGAATTGTCAGCATGGCTGTGTCACGCGGGACTTGCTGTCATTCCGGGGCGCAAGCGACAGCTTGCGAACCCGGAATCCAGTGCTTGAGAATGTATTTCTGGATTCCGGGTCCGCGCCATAGCGCGTCGAAGACGCGCGTCCCGGAATAACCAGTATCGACTTACTTCTTGATCTTGCCGGGATCCTTGACGTCCTTGAACGTCTCGAACTCGACATTGTAGAGCTGGCCGTTCTTCTTCTTGACCTCGCGGATGTAGACGTTCTGCGTGATGTCGCGGGTTTCCGGATCGATCGAGATCGGGCCGCGCGGACTTTCCCACTTCATGCCCTTCATCGCGCCGATCAGCGAGTCGCCGTCGGCCTTGCCGCCGGTCTTCTTCAGCGCTTCGTAGATGAGGTGCATGCCGTCATAGCCGCCGACCGACATGAAGTTCGGGCGGAAGTTGTTGGCCTTGGTGAAGGCCTCGACATACTTCTTGTTCATCGCCGAGTCGTGATCGGCCGAGTAGATGTGCGCGGTGACGACGCCGAGCACGGCATCGCCCATCTGCGGCAGCAGGTCGTCATCGGTCACGTCGCCGGGTCCGATCACCTTGATGCCGGCCTTGTCGAGGCCGCGCTCGGCATATTGCTTCATGAAGGTCGCGCCCTGGCCCGACGGCACGAACACGAAGATCGCGTCCGGCTTGGCGTCGGCGGCGCGCTGCAGGAACGGCGCGAAGTCCGGGCTCGCCAGCGGCACCTTGATGGATTCGACGATGCTGCCGCCGCCGGCCTTGAGCGTATCGGTGAACGACTTCTCGGCGTCCGCGCCCGGCGCGTAGTCGGAGACGATCGTCACGATCTTCTTCATGTTCTTCTTCAGCGCGTAGTCGGCGATGATGGTCGACGACTGCGGCAAAGTGAAGCTGGTGCGCGTGATGTAGGGCGAACGCTCGGTGATGACCGAGGTGCCGGCCGCCATCACCAGTTCCACGACCTTGGCTTCGGTCGCAAGCGGCGCGACGACCATGGCGGCGGGCGTGACTTCGAAGCCGGCCAGCACGTTGACCTTGTCGTTGACGATCAGTTCCTGCGCCAGGCGCTTGCTGTTGTCGGGCACGCTGGCGGAATCGCGCAGGATGACCTGAATCTTTTTGCCGGCGACGGTGTCGCCATGCTCTTTCATATAGAGATCGACGGCGGCCTTGATCTGCTTGCCGGTCGAGGCCTGCTGGCCGGTCATCGCGATGACGAGGCCGATCTTCACGGTCTCTTGCGCCTGTGCGGCACTGAGGCCAACCGCGCTGGCGAGCAAGCCGGCCGCGGCAATCTTGAGGTAGTTCATGAAACCCTCCCATCTGGCGTTTATTTGGCCGGGACATTGCCTCAGTTTCCCTCCAAAGAAAAGCGTTCAGCTAACGGAGGTTTGATGATCGTCATTCATGAATGGATGAATTGAATGGGAGTGATTTTTATTCTCCCGATGTTGCGGGCTGCACTTTTGGCTATGCGCGATAGCGCTGTCTTATTGGCGAAGAATTGCTGTCGCACTTCATGCTGAGCAGAGCGCTCTCGACCTCATCCTGAGGAGCCCGCCGAAGCTTTAGCGATGGCGGGCGTCCCGAAGGATGAAGGCCCGGCTTTGTCCTCCAGTCATTCCCGCGAAAGCGTTCTTACCCCTCATCCTGAGGAGGGCCGAAGGCCCGTCTCGAAGGATGAAGGCCCCCGCAGCATCCGGGCTCTCCATCCTTCGAGACGCCTCGCTGCGCTCGGCTCCTCAGGATGAGGGTTTGCGCGCGCGCCGCCTTTAAAAATATTCCTAACCTGTATTGACTTTAATCCCTACCTAGGCCTATATGCTCTCCATCCCGCCCAATCTAACGAGGGGCGTTTGATCAGCGTCATCAGACGTTGGGCGGGACGCGGTGGCCGGCGGTGCGTTGGAGATGCGACGCAAACAAACCGCCGGCGGT
>CAIYTE010000180.1 GCA_903929045.1 uncultured Hyphomicrobiales bacterium | reverse complement strand
GTTGAGAATGAACGCGAGCACGGCCCACGCCACGGGGTCCGGCAATCCCACGGCCCAAGCGACAACGCCACCGGCAACGCCAACCGCGACATTGATCACCGCGACCATGCTCAGATAGCCGGTCAGATTATGCTCGATGTCGTTCATGATCTTGAGCGTGCGCAGCCGCGCCTCGCGATCCTCGAACAGCGCCACCGTGACCCGTCGCAACTGCGTGCGGCCGATCAGCATGAAGAATAAAGCGCCGAAGAAAATAAAAACTTCGCCGATTGCCGGGGTAACCACCGCGAACAACGGCGCGGCGAAAGAGGCGATGTCCACGCCGACACCGCTTTTTCCGTCGTCGCCCATCAGCGCCTTGCGCAGGTCCTGCATCATGGCCAGCGGCCGGTCGAGCACGCGCAGCTTGTCTTGTATCGACTTGCCGATTTCAGGCGCCTTGCCGACCCAGTCGATGGCGGGGCCCGCGAGCAGGACAATGACGCCGTAGAAAACGGCGATCACGAGAATCCACAACACGATGGCGGTGAGCAGCGACGGAATGCCGGCACGGTCGGCGCGCGACGACAAGGGCCCGAGCATCATCGTGACGACGAAGGCGGACACCACCGGCAGCAGCAGCGGCCGGGCAAATTCAAGAGCCGCGATGAGGAGAATTACGAAGATGCCGATGGTCGCCACTTGCGACGTCGTGCGCCATACCCGCGAGACTTCCGTCACCGGCTTGAGGTCGTTGAATCCAAGACCGGCGCGGCGCGCATTCCGGGCGCCGTCGGTGGTTTCGCGCTTTTGTTCGGTGGCCACAGTCATCCCCCGCGCCTCAATATGGCGCTGTTCCCGCCAATAACGGTTTACCCCCGAATTGGTTGCCTTTAGGCCGCCATTAACCGCCGTTACGGCCCCCTGCCGCCGGGGATTCCGTCAGGCGCCCATGATGGGCTCGCTTTGGGCCCGCCGTGGCATAGTGCTGGCAATGATTCGGTTCGTACCTACCTGAAGGCTGCAATGGCTAAATCTGCGACCAAAAAAGTAACCAAACAAGCCGACCTGTTCGGCGGCGACGCCCCCAAGGCCGCGGCGCGGCCGGTAGCGAAGGCTGAAAAGCCCGTGCGCGAAAAGGCCTCGCGCGGCGCGAGCGCGGAGAGCGGCTACACCGCCAAGCACATCGAGGTGCTGGAAGGTCTGGAGCCCGTCCGCCGCCGTCCCGGCATGTATATCGGCGGCACCGACGAAAAGGCGATGCATCACCTGTTCGCCGAAGTCATCGACAACTCGATGGACGAAGCGCTCGCCGGCCACGCCGACTGGATCGAGATCGAACTCGACGCCGACGGCTTCCTGTCTGTGAACGACAATGGCCGCGGCATACCCGTTGATCCTCACCCTAAATTCAAGAACAAGTCGGCGCTCGAAGTCATCATGTGCACGCTGCACGCCGGCGGCAAATTCGACTCCAAGGTCTACGAGACCTCGGGCGGTCTGCACGGCGTCGGCGTCTCGGTCGCCAATGCGTTGTCCGACCGCATGGAAGTCGAAGTCGCGCGCGAGCAGCAGCTCTATAAGATGGTGTTCGAGCGCGGCACGCCGAAGGGCAAGCTGGAAAAGCTCGGCCGCGTGCCGAACCGCCGCGGCACCAAGATCCGCTTTCATCCCGATCCGCAGATTTTCGGCGCCAAGGCGCATTTCGATCCAGCGCGCATCTTCAAGATGGCGCGCTCCAAGGCCTATCTCTATGGCGGCGTCGAAATCCGCTGGCGCTGCGCGCCCGAACTGCTCAAGGGCGAAGACATTCCGGAGACGGCGACCTTCCATTTCGCCGAAGGCCTGAAGGATTATCTGGCCTCAAGCCTCGAAGGTTCGACGCTGGTGCATCCCGACATCTTCACCGGCGCGGTCGGCAAGACCGGCCGTCAGGGGACGGTGGAATGGGCGATCGCCTGGACCGCTGACGCCGACGGCTTTCTCAATTCGTACTGCAACACCATTCCGACGCCGGATGGCGGCACGCATGAATCCGGTTTGCGCACCGCCCTGCTCCGCGGCCTGAAGGATCACGCCGCGCGTGCCGGCCAGGAAAAGCGCGCCGCCGCCATCACGTCGGAAGACGTCATGGTCGGCTCGGGGTGCATGCTGTCGGTGTTCGTGCGCGAACCGGAATTCCAGGGCCAGACCAAGGATCGTCTGGCCACCGCCTCGGCGCAGAAGACGGTCGAGAACGCCATCAAGGATCCGTTCGATCACTGGCTGTCCGGCAATCCGTTGCAGGCCAACAAGCTGCTCGAATTCGTCGTCGAGCGCGCCGAGGATCGCCTGCGCCGCCGCCAGGAAAAGGAAATTTCGCGCAAGACCGCGGTGCGCAAGCTGCGCCTGCCCGGCAAGCTCGCCGATTGTTCGAGCACGGCCGAAGACGGCTCCGAACTTTTCATCGTCGAAGGCGACTCGGCCGGCGGCTCCGCCAAGCAGGCGCGCGACCGCCGCACGCAGGCCGTGCTGCCGTTGCGCGGCAAGATCCTGAACGTCGCCTCCGCCGGCAAGGACAAGCTGGCGCAGAACCAGCAGCTCGCCGATCTGGTGCAGGCGCTCGGTTGCGGCACCGGCCTGAACTACAGCGAAAAGGATCTGCGCTACGAGAAGATCATCATCATGACCGACGCCGACGTCGACGGCGCGCATATTGCCTCGCTGCTGATCACCTTCTTCTACCGGCAGATGCCGAAGATGATCGACGCCGGGCGTCTGTATCTCGCGGTGCCACCGTTGTTCCGGCTCCAGCACGGCGGCAAGATCGCCTATGCGCGCAACGACAAGCACAAGGACGAATTGCTCAAGTCCGACTTCAACGCCAATGCCAAGGTCGAGGTCTCACGCTTCAAAGGCCTCGGCGAGATGATGGCGGCGCAGTTGAAGGAAACCACCATGGACCCGGGCAAGCGCATGCTGCTCAAGGTCATGCTGGCGGAAGCCGACATTAAGTCCACCGCGCTGTCGGTCGAGAACCTGATGGGCAACAAGGCGGAAACGCGCTTTGCCTTCATCCAGGAAAACGCCGAATTCGCCGGCGAGGAATTGCTGGACGTTTAAGTTCTTATCCCTCCCCTGCAAGGGGAGGGTCGATTGCGCGAAGCGTAATAGGGGTGGGGTTTGTTCTCGGCATTGCACCAATCCCCCACCCGGCCGCTCGCTTCACTCGCGTCCACCCTCCCCCTTAGGGTGAGGGATTAAGAAGCGGCTAATTGCACTTCTTCAGCAGCGGCGTCTTGGTGCCGTGCGACAGCGCGATGCCGTCCTTGACGCGCACCTCGTCGCCTTCCGGCTGATTGAAGAGCGTGCGGCGCGTGCCCTTGCGGACTTGCAAGATCAGCTTCTGGCGCTGCTCGTTCTCGGTACCGGGTGAAAACACCACCTCGACCGCGATGCGGTCGGCCGACAGCTTGACCGCCTGCTCGACGCTGTAGCGGTTGACCGCATACTCATCGCCGAGCGTTTGCTCTTCAAGCACCAGGCCGGGGCTCGGCACGGAAATCGCGACATGCGGATTGGATGGCGAAGCCGGCTGCTTGCAGTCGAGCGCCCAGTCGCCGAACAGACCGAAGGTGCGGAAGACGTTTTCGGTCGACAGTGACGGCGGCGCGGGTTCCGGTTCCGCCGCGGCGCTATTGGCCAGCAACAAGCCAACAAGTAACGCCGCCGCACACCGCATGTAACACCCCACCCGACTCGAAGACGGGTCGAGCATAGCAGTGCGGCGCGCATCGGCAATTGATCTGATGCCGGACGCGCGCCGCGTTAGACGAAGTGTGGAGTTATTATTGTTCGAACTTCAGCTTCGCCGCGGCGACGACGTCGCTGTTGGTCTTGATGTCGTCGTCGACATATTTCTTGAAGGCGTCGCCGGTCGGGCCACCCGGATTGACCGCCATCTTCTTCAGCGCCGTCTGCACCGCCGGATCGGCGATGGCTTTGGCGAATTCCGCCGTCAGCTTCGCCACCACCGGCGCCGGCGTCCCGGCCGGGACGAACAGACCGCTGTAAAGTTGCGTCGAGACTTCCGGATAGCCGACATCGGCCATGCTCGGCACGCCGGGCAGTTCCGGCGACGGCTTGGAACCGGTGACCGCCAGCGCGCGGATCTTCTTGCCCTCGACCAGCGGAATCACCGGCGGCCCGTCGGAGATCGTGAACAGGCTCTGCCCGGCGATGACGCTGAGATTGGATTCGTTGCTGCTCTTGTACGGAATGGCGACCGCCGGCATGCCGGTCTTGAGCTTGAGCAACTCGCTGGCGATGGTGAAGGCCGGTGACGACGTGCCGTAGTTCGATTTATCGGGATTGGCCTTGGCGTAGGCCACCATGTCCTTGACGTCCTTCACCGGATGATCGAACGGCACCACCAGCACCAGCGGGAACGACGCGATCATGTTGAGCGGGATGAAGCTCTTGGTCGGGTGATAGGTCAGGTTCGGATAGATCGCGGCGGCGATCGACATCTGGCCGCTCGCGCCGACCAGCACGGTGTAGCCGTCCGGCGTCGCGCGCGAGACATACTCCGCGGCGATGCGGCCGCCGGCGCCGACCTTGTTGTCGATCACGGTGGTCCAGCCGGTGTTTTCCTGAAATTTCTGCACCACGACGCGGGCAAACAGGTCGTTGCCGCCGCCGGCGGCAAAGCCAACGACAAAATGGATCGGTGATCTCGGGAAATCGGCCTGCGCGTGGGCGGCGCCGGTCAGCGCCAGAAACAGCGCGAAAGCACCGGCAAAGCTGTGGCGTGTCTTGGTCATCGTCCCCCCGATCCCCGTTGTGGCGTGCGCTGCCCCGGGGTTGTTGGCCAAAGGCTACACCGGGCTCAACGCTTCGGGAATGCCCCTCGCGGCTGTGCTACGATTTGCCTGTGCAACGCCCACCTCGCCCGTGATCGGCCCATGAGCCGCCTTTCCCCCGTCCCGCCGGACCTGTTCGGCCATCCGCGCGGCCTGACGTTCCTGTTCACGACGGAAATGTGGGAGCGCTTCTCGTACTACGGCATGCGGGCGCTGCTGGTGCTCTACATGCTCAAATATCTCCTGCTGCCGGAGCACGCAGCGGGCGTCGCCGGCCTCGCCACCTTCCGCAGTATCCTCGAAGCCGTGTTCGGGCCGCTGGCGCCGCAACCTTTCGCCTCGCAGATCTACGGCATCTACACCGGCCTCGTGTATTTGACGCCGATTGCCGGCGGCCTCTTGGCCGACCGCGTGCTCGGCCAGCGCCGCACCGTCATCATTGGCGCCAGCCTGATGGCCGTCGGCCATTTACTGATGGCCTTCGAACATCTGTTCCTGCTGGCGCTGCTTATCCTCATTCTCGGCAACGGCGCGTTCAAGCCGAACATCTCGACCCAGGTCGGTCATCTCTATGCGTCCGGCGACCGCCGGCGCGACCGCGCCTTCTCCATCTTCTATGTCGGCATCAATCTCGGCGCGTTTCTTGCGCCGCTGGTCTGCGGCACGCTCGGCGAAGGCTACGGCTGGCACTTCGGCTTCACCGCCGCCGGCGTCGGCATGACCATCGGCCTTGTCACCTATTTACTCGCCGCGCCGTCGCTGCCGCCGGACGCCTTCGTGCGGCGCGAGCAGACCAGCGCGCCGATGCGCCGCGACCAATGGCTTTCGATCCTCGCCATCCTCGCACTGATGCTGCCGGTGAGCCTGTACTGGGCGACCTATGAGCAGCAAGGCAATACGCTGGCGCTCTGGGCCGACCAGAACACCGATCGCTTCTTTTTCGGCTTTGAAATTCCGGTGACGTGGTTTCAGTCCTTCAACCCGTTCATGATCTTCGCCTTCACACCGCTGGTGGTCGCCCTGTGGCACCGGCAAGGCGCGCGCGAGCCATCCACCGTCGCCAAGATGGCGATCGGCTGTACACTCAACACCGTGTCCTATCTGCTGATGGCCTTCGCCGCCTGGAACGCCGGTAGCGGACAAGCGAGCTGGCTCTGGCTGCTCTTCTACTTCGTCATCATCACCACCGGCGAACTCTACCTGTCGCCGGTCGGCCTCTCGCTGGTGAGCAAGGTCGCGCCGGCGCGGCTGTTGTCGATGATGATGGGCGTCTGGCTGTCGACCAGTTTCCTCGGCGGTTTTCTCGCCGGTTATTTGGGAACCTTCTGGTCAAGCATGACCAGGCCGGCCTTCTTCCTGTTGATGGCAGCGGTCTCCGCCATCGCCGCGGGAGCCATCGCGCTCCTCATTCGGCCGTTGCGTGAAATTCTGCGGGGATGATCGCGGAAACTATTGTGAACGGCAGCACCGCCGCACTAGATTGCGGCGCGGCGGCAGTGCCCGTGGAACTTTTTTGTAGTGTGATCCCGTGCGGCGAAGCGGCCTCTTCATTCTGACAGTTCTATGTGTGCTGACGCTTGGTCATAGCCATCGCGCCTGGGCGCAGGACGAGTCCGACGCCGACAGCTTTTCCGACGATGGCGGCCTGTCCGACGACGCCGACATCACCGTCGGCGAGCTCGGCAGCCTCGAAGACGACGTCCCGGTCCGCTCCCGCCGCACGCGCGGCGCGCCGCGCTCAACGCCCCGTTTCGTCGTCGATCCGTCGGCGCGGTTTTCCGTCGCGCATCGCTTCGCCAAGGACCTGTCGGCGGAAATCTACACACGCGGGCAGATCGGCGCCGTCACCGATCCGCTGGAGTCACGCAGCACGACGTTCGCGGCAGGCCTCATCGTCAACAAGACGTTCGGCAACTTCGTCTGGTCGAACTCCTACGAGCACGCGTTGCACTTCCGCGATTTCTACGGCCCGCAAACGTCGAATACCAACGAGTTCTCCACCGCGCTGGCGCGGCCTTACAAATTATCGAGTGCCTGGACCATCACGCCGCGCGTCGCGCTCGCCTACCGGTTGACCGACAATACGCGCTCGGAGCATTCCAAGATCGAGTTCATGGCCCCCATCGGCTACAAACTCACGGAAAAAACCGAGCTGACCTTCACGCCACGCGTCGACCTGTCGAGCTACACCAAGCGTGACGACGGCCGGCGCGACTGGACGGGCTTTGTCTCCGCCGGCATCAAGCAGACGCTCGGCAAAGGCCTCGTCGTTGCGGTGTCGCTCGGCTACGAAAGCCGTTCGTCGAATGTCAGTCAGTTCAATTCGACCCGGCTGAAGCTCGCGCCGCAGATCAACCTGCGCGCCGAATTCTAAAAATTACTCGAGCGGCAACCCGACATATTGCTCGGCGAGCGAGCGCATCGCTGCCTGCGAGCCGGTGAGATAATCGAGATCGGCCAACTGGCGGCGGTGATCGAACGCGGTCTCGCCCGGGAAGCGGTGCATGATCTGCGTCATCCACCACGAGAAACGTTGCGCCTTCCAGACGCGCCGCAGGCACTTGTCCGAATAGCCTTCCAGCAACGCTGTATCGTTCCTCTTGTAATAGGCGTCGATCGCCCGCGACATGAACATGACGTCAGCGAAGGCGAGGTTCATGCCCTTGGCTCCCGTCGGCGGCACGATGTGGGC
>CAIYTE010000179.1 GCA_903929045.1 uncultured Hyphomicrobiales bacterium | reverse complement strand
TGTTCAACCCGGCCAAGCCGCCGGACGGCAAGCTGTTGCTGGTGCTGGATGGAATCGGCAACCCGCACAATCTGGGGGCCATCGCCCGCAGCGCGGCGTTTTTCGGCGTGCCCGCACTGGTGATCGGTGACTCACCGGGGGCCGCCCTGCCGTCGGACGCCGCCTATCGAACCGCCGAAGGCGGGTTGGACCTGCTGCAAGTCTACCGCTGCGACGCGCTGCCCGCCGCACTGGTGGCGCTGTCCCTGCCCGCCATGGCGCAAACCGCCAGCGCGCCGCTCAAGGGCACCGATGGCAAGGAAATCGGCTCCGCCAACCTCACGCAAACGCCGAACGGTGTGCTGATCAATCTGGCGGTCAAGGGCCTGCCCCCGGGCGAGCACGCGTTTCACGTCCACGCCGTCGGCAAATGCGAAGCGCCGTTCGATTCCGCCGGCGGTCACTTCAATCCCGGCCACAAGAAGCACGGCATGATGGCCGCCGAAGGCGCCCATGCCGGCGACATGCCGAACCTGCACGTGCCGCAGAGCGGCGATTTGACCGTTGAAGTGATGAACAGCGCGATCACGCTGGAAAAAGGCAAGCCGAACTCGGTGTTCGACAATGACGGCTCGGCGCTCGTCATTCACGCCAAGAGCGATGACTACAAGACCGATCCGGCCGGTGACGCCGGCGGCCGCATCGCCTGCGGCGTGATCCAGTAGTCTGAATTCTGCAACACAAAGCCCGCTCCGCTCATCGCGGCAGCGGGCTTTTTGCTGTCATCCTCGATCCCGCAGCACGCGGCCGCGCTCGCGATCCCAAGTGCGCTTCTTCAGGGTATCGCGCTTGTCGTGCAGCTTCTTGCCCTTGCCGAGCGCGATCTCGACCTTCGCCCGTCCCTGCGCGTTGAAATAGAGCTTGAGCGGCACCAAGGTCATACCTTCGCGCTCGATCGCCGCGGCGAAGCGGTTGATCTGCCGCTGGTGCAACAGCAGCTTGCGCGGCCGCTTCGGCGTGTGGTTATAGCGGCCCGCCTGCAGGTATTCCGGGATGTTCGAATTGACCAGCCAAATCGCCCCCTCGCGCGCATCGGCGTAAGACTCGGCGATAGTCGCCTTGCCGAGCCGCAGCGATTTGACTTCGCTTCCGGTCAGCACAATGCCGGCCTCGACGACCTCGCCGATTTCGTAATTGAATCGCGCTTTGCGATTTTCAGCGACCGCCTTTAAGCGGGGTGCGGAGTTAGCGGCCATAGCCCCTCATATAGGAAGATCAGGGCTTCTTGAGCAGGTCCCGGATTTCGGTGAGCAGTTCCTCAGACTTGGTCGGGGGCGTCGGCTTGGCGGCTTCCTTCTTGATCAGTTTGCTGAGTGCCCGGATGACCAGGAACAGCACAAAAGCAATGATGATAAAGTTAAGCGTGACGGTGAGGAAATTGCCGTAAGCCAATACGGCACCTTGCTTTTTTGCCTCTATCAGAGTGTCGGCCGTGACCTTGGACGACAGCTTGATGAAGTAGTTGGAGAAGTCCAACCCGCCGCTAATGGCGCCGATGATCGGCATGATGATGTCGGCCACCATCGACGCGACGATGGCGCCGAAGGCCGCGCCGATGATCACGCCGACGGCGAGATCGACCACATTTCCGCGCAACGCAAATTTCTTGAATTCGTCCAGCATGTCCCCGCCTCTTGCTTGCTTGATTGCTAGTTGATGAGCCCGGCATGGACCATGGCATCGCGCACGACCGCCTTGGACTTGTCGGACAAGGGAACCATCGGCAGACGCACGTCGTCGTTCATCTTGCCGAGCACGGACAGCGCGTACTTGGCCGGCGCCGGGTTGGTTTCCACGAACAGATACTGATGCAGCGGCATCAGCTTGTCCTGAAGCTTGAGCGCGGCGGCGTAGTCGCCCTTCAGGCACGCCGCCTGGAATTCAGCACAGAGCCGCGGCGCCACGTTGGAGGTCACCGAAATACAGCCATGGCCGCCATGGGCCATGAAACCGAGACAGGTGCCGTCCTCGCCCGAGAGCTGGTTGAAATCGGGGCCCATCGCCTCGCGCTGCTGCGACACGCGCACCATGTTGGCGGTCGCATCCTTCACGCCGGCGATGTTCTTGAGCTCATAGAGGCGCTTCATCGTGTCGACCGACATGTCGATCACCGAGCGCGGCGGTATGTTGTAGATGATGATCGGAATGCCGATGGCGTCGTTGATCGCCTTGAAGTGCTGATACATGCCTTCCTGGGTCGGCTTGTTGTAGTACGGCGTCACGATCAGGACGGCGTCGGCGCCCGCCTTCTCGGCGTGCTGCGACAGTTCGACGGCTTCCTGCGTCGAGTTGGAGCCCGAACCGGCGATCACCGGCACGCGGCCATCGGCCTGGTCGATGCACCATTCGACGACTCGCTTGTGCTCCTCGTGCGACAAGGTCGGGCTTTCGCCCGTGGTCCCCACCGGAACGAGGCCATTGGTGCCTTCAGCAATCTGCCAATCCACAAGACCCCGGAACGCCTTTTCGTCGACGCCGCCTTTTTTGAACGGGGTGACCAGCGCTGTGAACGATCCTCGAAAGCTGGTCTTGGCGGTCATGATGTGGCTCCACGATGAAGATGACTCATCAATATCGGGTCGCCGGGACCGTTGAAAGCCCTGCACGGTCAATGCCTGTATCAAATGCCGTGATGTTTACTCTAAGTGGAAAAGCGCCGCGGTTGAGCGCTTTTTGCCCCGCTTTCGCCGGGGTTCGGCGCTAGGCTTTTGACGCTCGGATTTTAAGTATCCATTCACTAACCATATGGGCCTAATGGGGAGACGGAGGCGCTTCGAGTCGTCCTCCGGATCACTCCAGAAGCGGTCTGACAAAATCCGCGCAAGGGATTGAATGAACGGAACTTTTCGGACCCGGCTGGGTCTAGCGCTAGGGATGGCGGCGGCTGGCGCTTTTGGCGCGCAGACAGCCATGGCCGCGCCACAGAAAGTTCCGCTGCCGAAGCCCCGCCCCCACATTCAGGCCGCCCCAAAGGGCGCCGCCAAAGCCGATCCAAAGACCGTGCAGGCCGCCAAGGATCTGCTCAAGCCGTCTCCGCAGGCCGCCGCTGCCGGCCAGCCGATGCAATTGCTGCCGCCCGCCAATGCCAAGCACGCGGCAAACGACCCGAAGGGGCTGAACGCCTTCGCCCAGGCCGGCGTCGGCCTGCGCGGCTCACTGGCGTCCGCCCACGCGACCTTCCGGCCGCTGGTACGACCGACGGCCGGTCCGTTCTCGGTCGCGCCGACCAATGCCACCTCGGCCGCCGATATCGCGTTGGTGCGGCAGGTCATCGAGGCGACGCGCAAATCCAACGAAGTCGTCGCCGACGTCGCCAAGAATTCGATCACCGATCCCGTGGCGCGCAAGCTGGCCGAATGGGTCATGTTGCGCAGCGACAATACGCGGCCGCCGTTCCAGCGCTACGCCGCCTTCGTGAATGCCAATCCGGCCTGGCCGCATTCGCCGCTGTTCCGCCGCCGCGCCGAAAACGCCCTGTGGAACGACAAGCTCGACGACGCCACGGTGCGCAGCTTCTTTGCCAGCAAAGAGCCGACGACGCCGAAGGGCCGCTACATGCTGGCCCGAGCCCTGCTCGCACAGGGCGACCGTGCCGGCGCCGAGGCGCTCGTCCGCCACGCCTGGCGCCATGACGACTGCAGCAGCGACGTCGAGAAAAAAGTGCTGGAGATGTTTCCCGGCATGATCACGGCCGCCGATCACAAGGCGCGGATGGATCAACGCTTCTACGTCGACGACGTCGAGGCCGGCATGCGGGCCGCCGAGCGCCTCGGCGGCAACGAGCTGCTCATCGCGCGCGCGCGCGCCGGCGTGATCAACAAGGCCGGCAACGCCAAGGCTCTGCTCGATGCCGTGCCGCAAGCGGCGCGCGGCGACGCCGGATATATTTTCTCGCGCGTGCAATGGCTGCGCAAAAACGACAAGGCTGAGGAAGCAGGTCGTTTGATCCTTACCGCGCCGAAGAATCCGGAGGCCGCGGGCGATCTTGACCAGTGGTGGATGGAGCGCCGCCTTCTGGTGCGGAAGCTGCTGGACGAAAACGACGCGCAGACAGCCTACCGCGTGGCGCGGGAAGCGCCCTCGCCGCCGAAAGGCAATTACCGCGTCGATCAGCACTTCACCGCAGGCTGGATCGCGCTGCGCTTCTTGAACGATCCGCAGACCGCGGCACAGCACTTTGCCCTGATCAACGACGGCGGCAACAATCCGCACGCGCTGGCGCGCGGCGGCTACTGGCAGGGCCGCGCCGCCGAGGCGATGGGCCAGCGCGCTCAGGCCCGCACGTTCTATGAAGCCGCCGCACAGTTTACGGCCACCTATTACGGTCAGTTGGCGCGGGGCCGTCTCGGCCTGCCCGATATCGGCCTGCGCGGACCGCCCTCTTTCACGGCGGAAGAGCAAAGCGTCCTGAGCAATCTCGAAATCGTTCGTGCGGCGGAAATTCTTTACGCGCTCGATGAGCGCGACATGCTGGCCTCGATCTATGCCGAACTCGGCGAGAGCGGGACCGACGTCGCAGGCCTCGCCATGATGGCGGAGGCCGCCGGTAAACGCCGCGACGGCCGCGCCATGCTGTTGCTCGGCAAGGCCGCCTATGGCCGCGGATTGCCGCTCGACTACTACGCCTACCCGGTCATCGGCCTACCCGACTACACGCCGGTGGCGCCGCCGGTCGAACAGGCCGTCGTCTATTCGATTGCGCGCCAGGAGAGCCACTTCAATCAGAAGGTTGTGTCGCCCGCGAACGCGATGGGCTTCATGCAAGTGACGCCGGTCGCGGCGCAGGACACCGCCAAGCGCTTCAAGACGACCTACAACAAGGGCCGCCTGCTCAGCGATCCCGTCTACAACATGCAGATGGGCGCCGCCGAACTCTCGATGCTGCTGTCGAGCTATAACGGCTCCTACATGATGACGTTTGCCGGCTACAACGCCGGCCGTGGCCGCGTTCGCCAGTGGGTTGCCGCCTACGGCGATCCGCGCGATCCCAAGGTCGATCCGGTCGATTGGGCCGAGCGCATTCCAATCGCCGAGACGCGCAATTACGTGCAGCGGATCATGGAAAACCTGCAGGTCTATCGCGCCCGCTTCGGCGGCGGCAGCAAGCTGCTGATCGAGGCCGATCTCAAGCGCGGCGGGAACTGACGCCGGACCGGATTGCGCCGGTCGTCGTCCCGGCTAGAGTCGCGGCATGCCTGAAATCCCCTCGTCCACCTCAACCTTCATCTCCGCACCGGACGGTCTGCGCCTGCATGCCCGGCTGCACGGCGACCGGGCATCTCGCCTGCTGCCTGTGGTCTGTCTGCCGGGCCTCGCGCGCACCGCGGAAGACTTCGACGCGCTCGCCGCCGTATTGGCGCGCCAGGGCCGGCGCGTGATCGCGCTCGATTACCGAGGCCGCGGCCTGTCCGATTACGACCGCGACCCGGCCAACTATTCGTTCCCCATCGAACTCGGCGACGTTCTGGCGGCGCTGACCGCCCTCGACGCCCTGCCCGCGATATTCGTCGGCACGTCACGCGGCGGCATTCTGACGATGCTGCTCGCGGCGCTCCGCCCGAGCGCAATCGCCGGCTGCGTTCTCAATGACATCGGCCCTGTGATCGAGCCCAAGGGCCTCATGCGCATCAAGGGCTACATCGGCAAACTGCCGCAGCCGCGATCCTACGTGGAAGGCGCGGAGATTTTGCGCCGCCTGTTTGACGCGCAGTTTCCCAAACTGACGCCTGAGGATTGGCTGGCGAGCGCACGTCGCGCGTTCAAGGAAGAGCGCGGCGGCTTCGTGCCGACCTATGACGTGAACCTCGCCAAGACGATGGAAGGCGTCGATTTCGAGAAGCCGTTTCCACCGCTGTGGGCGCAGTTCGATGCCATCCCCGCCGTGCCCGTCATGGTGGTTCGGGGTGAAAACTCGGATCTGCTGTCGGCGGCGACCGTCGGCGCGATGCGCGCGCACCGGCCTTCGCTCGAAGTGATCGACGTGCCAGACCAGGGCCACGCGCCGCTGCTGGCAGAAGACGAGATCATCGCGCGCATTGCGGACTTCGCCGGCCGATGCGACGCCGCCCGAACAGGCTGATATCGGTCCCGCATATACACCTCGGCAAAGAAAAACCCCCGGCAGTTTCCTGCCGGGGGTCTTTTAGGCTTGGCTCGTAGCGACTATCCGATCAGGGATAGAAGTTACGATGGATGCGGAACTGACCCATCCAGGAGCCCTGGTCGCTGATCGAGCGAACCGCGGCCAGCTGCGAAGCCACTGCCGGAACGGTCGAGACAACGCCGGCCGAACCCGTCTGCAGGCGCTGATAGACGATATCGACGCCCATCGCGGTCTGGCTGTCGATGTTCCACTGCGTGCGGGTACCGACGTTCCAGAGCGACCAGTTGTTGTTGCAACCGGCAGCCGAAGTGCCGACCATTGCCGCAGTGATGCTGCCAGAGGCGATAGCGCCTGTCACCGAGCCGCAAAGCGCGTTGTTGGCGTCGGAGTTGTACGAGGTCTTGGCATAGCCGCTGTAGACCGAAGTCTGCCACGACTTGTTCCAGAAGTGCTCGTACGCCGCGTTGACGTTCCAAGTCGTCGTCAGGTTGTTCGAACCCGTCGCCGCGTTGTAAACGTTGTCCGAAGCAATGCCGTAGCCGTAGCTGCCGCCGGCGCCACCGTTGAACTTCGAGTAAAGAGCGATACTCGAAGCGTTGGCGTAGCCGTAAGCACCCTGCGTATAGTTGACCTGCGCCTGGAAGTAGTCACCAGCGCCGATCATCGGGGCGAGCAACTTCAAGCCGGCACCGAGGGCCCAACCAGTGGCCGAACCGGTCGAACCGGTCGCGGTGGTCGTACCAACGTAGGTGGCGGAAGCGTCATGAATCGCACCCATGACCTGCGCCGAACCCCAAGCCTGATCGACGCGAACGTTCGCGACAACGTCGGGGAACTGCGTCGCACGCTGCGAGCTGGCCGGCAGCGCGATCGGCGTGGCAGCCGACGGAGCGGCACCCGCAGTGCTCAAACCAGCGCCGAAAACGCCGGTGTTACGCTGCGCTTCGATACCGATCGTGGCCGAGAGACCACCACCGAACTGAGCGGTGTAAGCAGTGACCTGCTTGCCCGCATCGCCGGTGTCGGACGACGGGTTGATAAGACCGCCGAAGAACGAGGTCGCCGGACCCGAGTAGAGGTCGTAGAACGACTGCGTGACGCCGAACGTGAACCCAGCGAACTGGATGAACGCACGGTTGGCGCTGAAGGTGCTAGCACCCGAAGCAGCTTCGCCGGTCGCGGTGGTACCGGCAGCCGAGGCGTTGCCCGACAGACCGACCGCGATGTAGCTGCGGACGGTGCCGTACTCGGTCTGGTTGCGAGCGTCGGCCGTGATGTAGCCGCGAGCGCGGAACGAGAAGTTCTGCGTGTTGCGCGTGTCGACGTTGCCGACGTTGCCGCCGTTGGTCAGCGAACCGTTTTCGCCCCAACCAACCTGCTGGCGGACGTAGCCACCGATCTTCAAGCACATGTCAGTGCCCGGGACGTAGTAGAACCCTGCACCGTACAAGCTACAAATCTTCACGTACTGGACCGGCTTGGCCTTTACGGGAAGATCGGCAGCCTGGGCTCCGGACATCGCAACGAGACCCGCTGCAGTGCCGAGGAGAAGGCTTTTCACCATCTTCATATTGAACCTCCAAAACGTTGTTTCTTGTGAGAGGGTTCCGTATCCGCCCAGTGCGACAGCACCGATGGAACTTCCCCTTGCTCCCCACTTCCCGGGTGCTTTGCACATCAACCGATGCGATCCGCGGACCGAAAAGCACGACATGGGGATGCCCCCCTCCGTCGCACTGTGGACATTAGCCAACCAAACTTGTGGCGCAATGAAGAAGGGCCCTTCCCACAGGGCTTCGGGGCGGTTTTCAGGGGAGTGTTGCGCAAAAAACACGCAATCCTTACCGCGCCAGAACCTGTCATAAAACCGACAAAGAGAAATACAAAATATCTAAAGAAAACAATGACTTGTGATTTATAATACGGCTCAATCAGAGATTTATTCGAGGCAGAATTACACGCAAAAAGGATACAAATTTAAGGCCGAGAGGTCCTGGATGAGGCGTCACTGCCTAATGCCTCACACCGTGATCGCCTATTTCCGCGTCATACCCAGAATCGGGGAATCACTGATTTGTCTCAGCTTTTCCCCGCCCGACCACTTGTCCGATTCTCATTTTCGCGACTCAGCGCTCATTTTCGACAAACCGCGGCCCTATTCGAGCGCGGATCGAATTTGTCACTGAGTTTTGGGTTGCTCACGGTGAGTGGCGGAGACGCAGGGATTCGAACCCTGGATACGCCGTGAAGCGTATGACGATTTAGCAAACCGTTGCCTTCAGCCACTCGGCCACGTCTCCGGTACGCACGTGCGTATAGAATCCAGCCTGCCCGGTCAAACGCAGTATCTAAAGCCCCGACAAGTTTTACCGGCGGCATGCAATAGATCACGCCACGGCGGGTTATTAAGACAGTCGACCGTTCCGCCCCAGGGGAGGACTGCCACCATGACCGGATTCAGATTTGCTCTCTTTGCAGCTCTCGGCATTGCGGCCGGTGTGGCGGCGATTCCAGCCCCTGCGCAGGCGGCCATCGAATACCCGTGGTGCGCCCAGTATGGCGGCGACGAAAACGGAGGCCGCAACTGCGGATTCGTCAGCTACGAGCAATGCATGGAGACGGCCCGCGGCGCGCGCGCCTCGTGCGAGGTCAATCTGTTTTACGTGGACCAGCAGGCCAAGCAGAAGCCGCAGCCACGCAAGCGCGCGCCCCATAATTAACCCGGGAGAACGTCCATGAAGAAACTTGCGACAGGTTTGACGCTGGCGCTGTCAGGCGCCGCCGCGTTCACGGCTTTTTCCGGCGCTGCGACTCCGGCAAAAGCCGCCATCGAATATCCCTGGTGCGTGCAGTACGGCAGCGGCATGGGCGGTGGCGACGCCCGCAATTGCGGTTTCGTCAGTTACGAGCAATGCATGATGACCGCGCGCGGCGCCGGCGGCTGGTGCGTGCAGAACCTGTTCTATCTCGATCAGGTCGCCAAACAGCAACAGCACCCCCGCAAGCGTTCCCGGGCCGAGTAAGACACACCTCGGGTTGACAATCGCTCGCACGACCGCAATCTCGCGGCCCGCGCTGCGCTTGGGCGGCGTCAATCTGTGCGAGTTGCCGTGCCCTCACCGCGTTTCGACGTCAATCAAGCCATGGACGAGGCCGTCGCGCTGCACCGCGCCGGCAAAGTGCGCGAGGCTGAGAAAATCTACGGCCGCATCGTCAAGGCGGCGCCGGACTATTTCGATGCGCTGCACATCTACGGCACGCTGAAAGCGCAAGGCGGCCAGATGGGCGAAGCGCTGCGCCTCATTACCGCGGCGCTCAAGATCAATCCGCGCTCGGCCGAAGCGCTCGTCAACCTGTCGAACGTCATGCACGCGCTCAAGCGCGATCAGGAAGCGCTCGATTGTCTCGACAAGGCACTGAGCATCAAGCCTGGTGACCCGCTGGCGCTCGCCAATCGCGGCTCGGCACTGCTGTCGCTCGGCCGCCCCGCCGACGCCCTCGAAACCTTCGACGCTTTGCTGCGGCTTGATCCGCGCAATGGCGAGGCCCTCATGAACCGCGGTATTGCCAAAGCCAACCTGTCGCGACAGGACGAAGCGCTGAGCGATTTCGATGCCGCCCTGTCGCTGATGCCTGGACATCCGAGTGCGATGTACAATCGGGGCAACGCCCTGCTCGCGCTCAACCGGCCTGTTGAGGCTTTGGCCGACTTCGACCGCGCGCTCAATGCAATGCCTGAGCATCCACGCGTCTGGCACAACCGCGGCCGCGCGCTGCAGCAGCTCAACCGCTACGCCGAAGCGGTGCAGTGCTTCGATCGCACGTTGGCGCTCAACAAAGGCGACGCCGACGCGCAAAACAATCGCGCGCTGTGCCTGCTCACGCTCGGCGATTTGCGCGAAGGCTTCAAGGCCTATGAGGCGCGCTGGAAACGCAGCGCCATGGCCGACACGAGGCGCGGCTACAATAAGCCACTGTGGCTCGGCGAATTTCCGCTCGGCCATAAGACGATCCTGCTCACCGCCGAACAAGGCCTCGGCGACACCATCCAGTTTGCGCGTTATGCGCCCCTGCTGGCGCGCGCCGGCGCCAAGGTGGTGCTGGAAGTTCAGCCGGAATTGAAATCACTGCTGAGCGGCATCGAGGGCGTGACGGCCTGCGTCGCGCGCGGCGAACCGTTGCCGGGTTACGATGTGCACACACCGCTGGGCAGCTTGCCGCTCGCATTGAAAACCGACGCGAGCACGGTCCCGGCGGACCTTCCCTATCTGCACGCGGATCCGGCGCGCATTGAACAGTGGCAATCGAAGCTTGGCGCCCTTCCGGGCAAACGCGTTGCTGTCGCATGGGCCGGTCAGGCCAAGCACGCCAACGACGCCAATCGCTCGCTCGATCTCAAAGTGCTTGAGCCGCTTTTGACGCTGGAAGGTATTTCATTCGTCAGCATTCAGCGCGAATTGCGTGACGGCGATGCCGCCCTGCTCGCGTCTCGCGCCCATGTCACGCCGATCGGCGGCGATCTCAACGACATGGCAGACACCGCCGCGGTGCTGTCGTTGTGCGACCTGCTGATCTCGGTCGACACGTCGATCGTGCATCTGGCCGGCGCCATGGCGCGCCCGGCCTGGGTGATGTTGCCCTTCGCGCCGGACTGGCGCTGGGGTCTCACTGGCGATCACAGCGCCTGGTATCCGCAGGTGCGGCTGTTTCGGCAGCCGTCACTCGGCGATTGGCCGAGCGCGATGACGCAGGTGCGTACCGCGCTCGCGGACTTTGCAGCTCAGGCTTAAGCGGCGATACGGATGGCCGGCATGGCAACCGGGATCGGCGCCTGCGGGTGAGCCTTGAGCCAGTCGCGCGCGGCGCGCTGCGCCATGCCGATCTCGCTGTCGCTCATCTGCGCGGCGATTTCCTTGCGCATCGGCGCGCCGTCCTTGTGGCCGCGCATCGCGGCGATGTTGAACCACATATGCGCCTGCACCAGATCGACCGCGACGCCCGCGCCCGACGAGTAGCTCATGCCGCGGACGTAGCAATCTTCGCCATCAACCACTTCCGGCAATTCCAGTTCGATCCCAATCATCTTGACCACCCTGTTGTGGGGCTGGTCCGCTTGATTGCGGCCTGCCCTTTTTAGTCCCTGTTGCGCGGAATTTGTCCCGTCCGTGCAGGATGATCTTCAGTCGAAAATTTGAATGACAGTTTAAGCATCGCGATGAATCGATTGTAAATTCATAGTTCCATGGCGCTGGCGGCGGCGCGGAAAGTGCCGTAAAACCGCGATAATGAGGCCCTCTTCAGGTCACGGTGACGAAGCGCTAACCGCGCCCATTTAGCGGGAACTAACCACGGGGGCATAAGAGTTATCCCGGTGCCTCCGGGCAAAATCGGCAAAAACAAAATCGGAGATCGATCGTGAAGACACTTATTGGCGCGGCCGCTTTGGCCCTTTCGCTGCTGTCGACCACAGCATTCGCTGCCGATCCGCAAGGGACATGGCTGTCCGGCGACGGCGGCACCAAAGTTCATATTTCCAATTGTGGCGGTAAACTCTGCGGCAAGGTCGTGTGGCTCAAGGAGCCGACCGATCCCAAGACCGGCAAACCGAAAACCGATGCGCTCAATCCGGATCCGGCCAAGCAGGCCCGTCCGATGATCGGCCTGCAGGTGGTGAACGGCCTGACACCGAGCGGCACCGACAAATGGTCGGGCTCGATCTACAACGCCGACGACGGCAAGACTTACTCGGCGAACATGCAACTGGCCGGCGACAACAGCGCCAAGGTCGAAGGCTGCGTGCTCAGCGTGCTCTGCAAGGGTCAGACCTGGACGCGTTCGAAGTAATCGACGCACCGCCGCAACAAAAAAGCCGTCCCCTACTCACGCGCGGGACGGCTTTTCGATTCAATCCGCCGGCTATTTGAGCGCGCGCTGGCCGAACAGCACGGCGTGCACCTTCGGATCCTTCATGTCGACATTCTGACGCCACTCGAGGCCGAGTTGCATGCCGCGCTGGACTGCGGGGCGCGCCTTCATGCGCGCGAGCCACGCCTTGAGGTGCGGGAATTCGTTGATGTCCTGGCCCTGCTTCTCCCAGCCATTGACCCAGCCAACCAGCGCCATGTCGGCGATCGAATATTTGCCGGCGATGAAGTCACGATCGGCCAGCCGCTTGTTCATGACGCCGTAGAGCCGGTTCACTTCGTTGACGTAGCGGTTGATCGCATAGGTCAGCGTCTCCACGGCGTAGTTCTTGAAGTGATGCACCTGCCCTGCCATCGGGCCAACGCCGCCCATCTGCCAGAACAGCCACTGGTCGACTTCGACACGGCCGCGTTCGTCGGCCGGATAGAACTTGCCGAACTTGCGGCCGAGATATTGCAGGATGGCGCCGGACTCGAAGATGGAAATCGGTTTGCCGCCCGGCCCGTTCGGATCGACGATCGCGGGCATGCGGTTGTTCGGGGAGATTTTCAGGAAGTCCGGCTTGAACTGCTCGCCTTTGGAGATGTTCACCGGGTGCAGATTGTACGGCACCTTGGCTTCTTCGAGGAAGATCGTGATCTTGAAGCCGTTCGGCGTCGCCCAGTAATAGAGATCGATCGGCTTGGCCGATTTCTTGGCCGGGCTTTTGGCCACCGGCTTACTCTTCTTGACTTTGGTCTTCGATTTGGCCGGCTTTGCTTTCGCGGCCTTCTTCTTCGCGCGCGCCATGTCCGTCTCCATTCCCAAAAAGCGTCTCAAAACGCCGCATTGACGTAGGCCCGCGGGTTCCTGCCTGCAACCCGCCCGTGCGCCAACGGGCTGGACGGACACAACCAGAGGTCGTTATTCTGCCAAATCAGGTTGCAGGCCGACGCCTGCCACCGGGGAAAACAAGGGGGAGATCATGAGCAAGACGATGTTCGCCGTTCTGGTTGCCACCGGCCTTCTCACCGCGCCGCTGCCGAAGATGACCCAGCCCGCATTCGCGCAGGCCGACAAGAAGGCCGAGACCAAGGCCGACAAGCCGAAGAAAGAGCCGAGCGCCGGCATGCTGGCGATGCGCGAGCGGCAAAAGAAGTGCGGCGCCGAATGGAAGGAAGTCAAAGCCGCCGGCAAAGTCGAGAAGGGAATGAAGTGGCCCCAGTTCTGGAGCGCCTGCAACAAGCGCCTCAAGGGCGCCTGACCCGCCGTCGCGATCGGCGGCAAACTTTTCAGACTGCAGAAACACTGAGGGCGTCGGAGAGACCGTAAGTCTCACCGACGCCCTCAGGCATCATTCGGACCGGGGCGTCCCGGGCAACCGCGTTGCGCTCGTCACACCGTGACGCACACCGGCCCGTATGACGCAATCTTCGACAAAGAAAGCCGAAGATCGGAATCGAGCATCAGAAGACTAGAGCTTCTTCTTCTTGCTCTTCTTCTTCGCCGCAGCCTTCTTTTTGCGCTTAGCCATTTGTCTGCCCTCCAAGCCATCTAAGATGGCGGATGTCTCAGTCTCAGTACGGTCGCGGATCGACGCGTACTTCATTCTGCTTACTACAGAGCAATGAAAAAAACACTGAGAACACTAAGCGATGTGTATAGCGCACGCGCCAGACACATCATGCGCGCACAAAACGGCGTGTGTCGTCGTCATAATGACGGCTCATGCGCCAACAACGCGGCGCAAATCACCCGCTAAACGCGAATTGCAAAACATACGATGAAATAAGGCTTATTTGCACGCCTGGAAAACCGATACCGCTGCAACGCACGCGATTTTCTCACCCGCAATCGCAAAAAACTTTGCAACGGTAATCGTTCTTGTGCGCCGCAAATCATGTGTAAAAAAAAATTGCATAAAACTCGCCGCGCGCGCTTGTCGAAGGTCTGAAACGATCAAAAACGAGCGAATCAGTGAAAAGTGATTCGCGAAACGCGATCGCATGCGCGGAAAATTTCGCATCGCGACGCGCGTCGACCGCGATGAGTGCCGGTAAAAAATCGGCGCGCGCGGTCGGACGTCCCGAACATTCAGAGACGCTGCGCAGCAACCAATCGTTAACGAAGTCGATGCGGTGTCAGAGGCCGAGTTTGGATTTCAGCACGTCGTTGACCGCTTGCGGGCTCGCTTTACCGCCCGACGCCTTCATCACCTGGCCGACAAACCATCCGATCGCTTTCGGATTTGTCTTTGCGTCGGCGACTTTGTCCGGATTTTTGGCGATGACATCGTCGACGGCCTTCTCGATCACGCCCATGTCGGTGACCTGAACCATGCCGCGCGCTTTGACGATATCGCGCGGTTCGCCGCCTTCGGTCCAAACGATCTCAAATAAGTCCTTGGCAATCTTGCCGGAAATCGTCTTGTCCATGATCAGTTCGACGATCGTACCGAGCTGTTCGGCCGCAACCGGCGACTTCGCGATGCTGTGGCCTTCCTTGTTCAGGCGGCCGGACAATTCATTGAGCACCCAGTTGGCGGCAAGCTTGGCGTCGCGGCCTTTGGCGACCGTCTCGAAGTAGCTGGCAATGTCGCGTTCGGCGACAAGCTGACCGGCATCGTAAGGCGACAGACCGAGGTCGCTGATGAACCGCGCTTTCTTGCCGTCTGGAAGCTCCGGCAGATGGCTTTTGAGGTCATCGACGTAACTTTGCGTGACTTCGAGCGGCAGCAAGTCCGGATCGGGGAAGTAACGGTAGTCATGCGCCTCTTCCTTGGAGCGCATCGACCGCGTTTCGCCCTTGTTCGGGTCGTAAAGCCGCGTTTCCTGATCGATCGCGCCGCCTTCTTCGAGAATCTCGATCTGCCGGCGCGCTTCGTGCTCGATCGCATCGCCGATGAAGCTGATCGAATTCATGTTTTTGATTTCGCAGCGGGTTCCGAGCGGACTGCCGGGCTTGCGCACCGAGACATTGACGTCGGCGCGCAGCGACCCCTTCTCCATGTCGCCGTCGCAGGTTCCGAGATAGCGCAGGATGGCGCGCAACTTGGCGACATAGGCCATGGCCTGCTCGGACGAACGGATATCGGGCTTGGAAACGATCTCCATCAGCGCCACGCCGGAGCGGTTGAGATCGACGTAGGAGTATTGCGGGTGCTTGTCGTGCACCGACTTGCCGGCATCCTGTTCGAGATGCAGCCGCTCGATACCGATCGTAACGGTCTCGCCATCGGGTAGATCGACGATCACCTCACCCTCGCCGACCACCGGCGATTTGTACTGGCTGATCTGGTAGCCCTGCGGCAGATCTGGATAGAAATAGTTCTTCCGGTCGAATACCGACTTCAGATTGATCTTGGCTTGCAGGCCGAGCCCGGTGCGGATCGCCTGGCGCACGCACTCTTCGTTGATCACCGGCAGCATGCCGGGCATCGCCGCGTCGACCAGCGAGACATGGCTGTTGGGAGCACCGCCGAATTCGGTCGAGGCGCCGGAGAACAGCTTGGAGTTGGACGAGACCTGGGCGTGGACTTCCATGCCGACGACGATTTCCCAATCGCCGGTGGCGCCCTTGATCAGCTTGCTCGGTTTGCTCTGTACATTCATAGGCGCCTCTCTATCGCGGCTCTTGGGCCAAGACTAGACTGGCCCCACAAAACTTAAAAACGCGTCATTGGACGCGAACAGGGAGCGGAACATGAAAATCCAGGGGATCATTGCGGTCTCGTTGCTCCTGGCGGGCGCTGCCGTGGCGCAGGCGGCCGAGATCACCGTGTTGTCGACCCAGGCGACCGAACTCAGCCATCGCGACCTGATCCCGCAGTTCGAAAAGGCCACCGGGAATACCGTCAAGATCGTCTACACCGGCACGCTCGACGTCAAAAAACGCATCGCCGCAGGTGAAGCCTTCGACGTCCTGATCATGGCGGGCACGGACCTCGACGGTTTCCTCGCCGATGGCACGCTCGCGCCGGGCAGCCGCGTCGATCTTGCCAAGTCCGGCGTCGGCGTTGGCGTCAAAGCTGGCGCGCCGAAGCCTGACATTTCGACGACGGAAGCCTTCAAGAAGTCGCTGCTCGCCGCGAAGTCGATCGGCTACTCCACCGGCCCCAGCGGCAACTACGTGATTGGCCTGTTCGACCGGCTCGGCATCGCCGATCAGGTCAAGCCGAAGCTCAAGCAGACCCCGACGGGTGTCTTCGTCGGCACCATCACTGCGAATGGCGACGTCGACTTCGGCATCCAGCAGGTCAGCGAGATGTCGCAATTCCCCGGCGTCGATTATGTCGGCCCCCTGCCCGCGGACATCCAGCGCATGACGGTGTTCTCCAGTGGTATCGCCGCCAAAGCCAGGGAGCCGGTGGCGGCCAAGGCGCTGATCAAATACGTGACCTCGCCGGAAGCGGCGGCGACGTATAAGAAGCGCGGCATGGAGCCGGGCTAAGACGCCCGGACAACGATGCGGGGACGAATTGGCTGAGATCAAGGTTCTGAAAACGCTGGCCACCGAGAAGGCCTATCTCGAGTTGCTTCCCCGCTTCGAACAGGCCTCCGGCCATCACGTCACGACGCGCTACGGCGGTACGGTCGATGTACGCAACTGGCTGACGGCGAACGAACCGTTCGACCTCGCGATTGCCGCCAGCAACCTTATCGATGCCTTCATGACGTCGGGCGCGATCGTGCCCGGCAGCCGTGTCGACATTGCGACCTCCGGCGTCGGCGTCGCGCTGCGCAAGGGTGCGGCGCAACCAGACATCTCCACCCCCGACGCCTTCAAGAGCGCCCTGCGCGCGGCAAAATCCGTCGGCTATTCGACGGGACCGAGCGGCGAATACTTCTTCCGCCTGCTCGATCGCATGGGCTTGGCCGACAGCATCAAACCGAAGCTGAAGCAGATCCCGGCCGGCGGCTTCGTCGGCACCCTCGTCGCCAACGGCGATGCCGAGATCGGCGTGCAGCAGATCAGTGAACTCGCGACGTTCCCGGGCATCGACTACATCGGGCCGCTGCCGGGTGACCTGCAAATGACGACGATCTTTGCCGGCGGCATTTCAACCGCTGCGAAACAGCCGGACGCCGCGCGCGAATTGGTGACATTTTTGGCGGGCCCGGACGCCGCAGCGTCATTCCGGAAGTTCGGTCTCGAGCCGGCGCGCCGCTAGAACGGAAATTCGCGGCCCAGCACCTGCTCGGCCGCGTCGAAGCTGTCGGTAAAACCGCGATACTCGAAGAGCTTGCCGTCGCGAACGCGATGGAAGTTTGCAATCTTGCACCGGATGATGCGGTTGGTCGACCGCTGCACCATGCGGACCTGCGCGATGCTGGCGGCCGCATTGCCATGCGCGACCAACTGTTCGATATCGTACTGCTCAAAGGAAAATTGCCGGTTCATCGCGGCCAGCGACTTGAACACTTCGATCTTGCCGCGGCGATGACCGACTTCCGGAAAGATCGACGTGGGCCCGTGAAAAATCCAATCGATGTCATCGTGATAAAGCGAGGCGAGCCGCTCGTAATCGCCGGCGCGGAACGCTTCCTGCGACTGCGCCACGACCCTACAGGCTTCTCCGGAATCGGTGCCGTCCGAAATCCGAAGACCGCTCTCAGACGAAGTATCGCGCTGTCCCAACGTCAGAGCTCGACAACGCGGCCAAGAGCCTGTTCGACCTGATCGAAGCTGTCGGCGAACTCGCGAAATTCGATCAGCTTGCCGTCCTGGAAGCGCATGAAATTGGCGACACGAAAGCGCAGCAGCCGGCCGGTGGCCCGCTGCGACAAGGCGACGTCGGCCATGATCGCAGCGCGGTCACCATCGACGATGACGAAATCAGGCACATAACTTTCCAGCGAATACGACAAGGCCATGCCCGCCAAAGCCTGCAGCACCGCGGGCCTGCCTCGCCGGAGTCCGGCAAACGGAAACACCGCCATGGGGCCGTGAATGACCCAGTCGATGTCGCCGTGGATGAGGCCGGCAAAAAGACCGAAATCGCGCTTTTCGTAGGCGTCAAACAGTGCCCGTACGGTTTCGCGCGTCCCGCCTTCGCTCACCCGTGCCTCCTAAACCTGCTGCGAGTATGACAATACCGATGCGCCGTTCCAAGCTTTTCCTGAGCGTTATCAGCACCTTTCGACCAAAATCCTATACGCCAAGTCGAGTGGTCAGGCTTCTGCATCCATTTTTGCCGGATTTGTCCTTCACACCGAGCACCCGCCGGAACCCTTGATCGCGTGTGGAGCAGATCGTGAAAAACAACAGCGGAATGTTTGGCTTGGTGGTCGGCTGCGTCGTCGCGCTGGTCGCCTTCACGTTCATCGTCACGGGCGGCGAATTGGGCGGCAAGAAGGTGATCGACGGCGATCAGGATCTGCTTCCGGTCGAGACCAGCGGCAACTAGGCTCGGCCACGTTGCGGGCGCGATAGCGATACCAGCCGAAGCAGATCGATTGCCGAGTGCCTCGCCAGCAATCTTGCCTGTCACCCCACCTCGTGACACGCTTCTTGTCCAAAGTGTTCCAACCCGCTTCAGGACAGACGAATATGAAAATCAACGCGCCTGATGCGGACCCTAAAACGTGGGACCCAGCTTTGGATGCTGTTGTCGTCGCGCCCGACAACCATGTGGTCCTTCACGAGGATGATTTCATCCGCGTGCTATCTGTCCGTCTCGGCCCCGGCGAAATCGAAAAGCCGCACCATCACCATTTGCCATCCATCATGGTGATTGACCGGGGGATCAAAGCACGAGACTTTGACGGTGTGACCCATGAGGAAATCAAGCGGCCGGCAACAAGCCAAGGTGATCCGACGCTCCCGATCGTTGTCAGGTTGCAGCCCCAATCGCTGCATTATTTCGAGAACCTCGATACGAAATCCTTTCACGGGATTCGCATCGAGTTCAAGAAAGGCTTTCCAAAAGAGAAGGGCTCAACCGCGGGCGCTTCGTACGGCTACGAAGAGAGCTGATGGTGTGAGCGTCTTTCGACGTCTCACGCCCTGGATCACCACCACGCTTTCGCGGTGAAGTGCCCGGCCGCCTTCTCGATCACATGCGCGGCGGAGAACAAGGTCTCTTCGTCGAACGGCCGCCCAATCAGTTGCAGGCCCAGCGGCAAACCTTGGGCGTCGAGACCAGCAGGCACCGCGATGCCCGGCAAGCCCGCCATGTTCACCGTCACCGTGAACACGTCGTTGAGATACATCTCGACAGGGTCTGCCTTGCCCTTCTCGCCGACGCCGAACGCTGCTGAGGGCGTTGCCGGTGTCAGCATCATATCAACGCCATTGGCGAAGCAGGTCTCGAAGTCGCGCTTGATGAGCGTTCTCACCTGCTGCGCGCGCAGGTAATAGGCGTCGTAATAGCCAGCCGAGAGCACATAGGTGCCGATCATGATGCGCCGGCGAACCTCGGCGCCGAAACCGTCGGCGCGTGTCTTCTCGTACATCTCGGTGATATCTTTGCCCGGCACGCGCACGCCGTAACGCACGCCGTCATAGCGCGCGAGGTTGGACGAGGCTTCGGCCGGCGCGACGATGTAATACGCTGGTAGTGCGTATTGCGTATGCGGCAGCGACACATCGACGAGCTCGGCGCCGGAGGCCTTGAGCCATTCGCGCCCCTGCTCCCAGATCTTTTCGATCTCGGCCGGCATGCCGTCGAGCCGGTACTCTTTCGGAATGCCGACGCGCAAACCCTTGATCGACTTGCCGACCGCTAGTTCGTAGTCCGGCACCGGCTTGTCGGTACAGGTCGTGTCCTTCGGATCGTGCCCGGCCATCGAGCGCAGCAGGATCGCGGTGTCGCGCACAGTGCGCGCGAACGGTCCGGCCTGATCCAGCGACGACGCGAAAGCAACGATGCCCCAGCGCGACACGCGGCCGTAGGTCGGCTTGATGCCGACCGTGCCGGTGAACGCGGCGGGCTGACGGATCGAACCGCCGGTATCGGTGCCGGTCGCGCCGAGACACAGGTGCGCGGCGACCGCCGCGGCCGAGCCGCCGGACGAACCGCCCGGCGTCAGCGCAACATTCGAGCCCTTGCGCCGCCACGGTGATGTGACAGTACCGAGATATGACGTCTCGTTCGCCGAACCCATGGCGAATTCGTCATTGTTGGTTTTGCCCAGCATCACCGCGCCGTCGCGCCACAGATGCTGGGTGACGGTTGAGTCATAGGTCGGCACGAAATTCTCGAGGATCTTCGAGCACGCGGTCGTGCGAACGCCCTCGGTGCAGAACATGTCCTTGACGGCGAGCGGAATGCCTTCCAGCGCGCCGGCTTTGCCGGCATGGATGCGCGCGTCGGAAGCTTTCGCCATGGCGAGCGCGCGCTCCGGCGTCTCCAGCACATAGGCGTTGAGCGCCCGCGCCTTCTCAATGGCGAGAAGATGCGCATCGGCGAGTTCGACCGCGGAGAAGTCTTTTTTCGCCAGTCCGTCGCGTGCCGCCGCCAAACTCAGCGAGGTCAATTCACTCATTGGGGGCGTCGCATGCAAAAGCGGGTTTCTTTGGAGCAATCTGCCGGATGATCACAGTGCCATTCGGCTGCATCTCGCGGATCAATTCACCGGGCTGTGGCAGACCGAGATTGCGCAGATCGTCCGCGGTATGTCCGTCGGGCATGCGGCCGTGCGAGATGACCTCGACCATCTCCCACAACATCTCGGCATTGTCCTGCTCGCAGGCCATGCACATTTAGTGACACCAGTCCCTGACTGTCATGGCCGGGCTTGTCCCGGCCATCCACGTCTCTCGGAGCGAGATCCCCGGGTCTCGCGAGGCTCGCCCGGGGATGATTGAATGATGCGCGTCGCTCATCATTCAATCACCTTCGGCACGAGGAAATAGTGCTCCTCGGTCATCGGCGCATTCGTCAGAACCGCCTCGGCATTGCCGCCATCGTTGACGACGTCATGGCGCTTTTTCATGACCATCGGCGTCACCGACGTCATGGGCTCGACCCCGGTCACGTCGACCTGAGAAAGCTGCTCGACGAAGGCGAGCATGGCGTTGAGCTCGCCCTTGAGATGCTCGACCTCGTCCTCGGCGACCGCGATGCGGGCGAGACGCGCGATACGGCGTACGGTGGCGGCATCGACGGACATGAGGTTCCTGGGAGAATCCGGGGTACGGCCGAGCCTATAGCAGAGCCGCTTTCGCCGCGACAACCGGGACTTCAGTCACAGGATCGAGAGGTTTAGGCAGTCTTTAGAAGGCCAATTAAATAGCCTTGCCCATGCCACGGATGCGCTTGGCCATCGCGCCCATGATGTAGGCGGCGAAATTCGGCACCTCGTCCACCATGAAGCGGAAGGTCCGGGCGTCGATCAGCGACAATTCGCAGGCCTCACGCGCCTTGGCGGTCGATGAGCGCGCATTGTCGTCGACCATGGACATGAAGCCGAGCGCTTCGTTGTCGCCGATGGTCTCGACCACCTTGTCGCCAATCATCATGTCGATGACACCCGACTGCACGATATACATGCAGTCACCCGCATCGCCCTTTGTGAAAATAATGCCGCCGGCCGGCACCTTGATCGACGCACCGGCGTTCTTGGCAAACGTGCGCATGTCGATGTCGGCGCGCTTGCGCCTGGTGCTGCTAACCTGCCCTACGGTCATGAACGGCTCCCCTGAAGTTCCCCCGCTATGTGAATTCGTTTTGACCGTCAGCGCAAGTCCCTGCTACCGCTGGCGCCATGCCCGCCCTTGTCCTGCCGCTCAATGATATGGCCGCTCACCTGGCCCCGCGCGGGGCCCTGCTCGGCCTCGATCTGGGCACCAAGACCATCGGCGTCGCGGTCTGCGATCCCGACCGCAGGATCGCCACCGCGGTCGAGACCGTAGCGCGGTCGAACTTCACCAAGGATGCCGCCCGTGTGCTGGAGCTGGCCACGGAGCGCAACGCTGCCGGCTTCGTCCTCGGTCTGCCGATCAATATGGACGGCTCTGAGGGGCCTCGGGCGCAGTCGACCCGGGCCTTCGCCCGCAATTTCTCGAAGTTGACTGAACTGCCCATCGGCCTCTGGGACGAGCGGCTGTCGACCGCCGCCGTTGAGCGCGAGTTGATCGGCCACGACGTCAGTCGGGCGCGACGGGCCGAGGTCATCGACCAGCACGCCGCGATGTTCATCCTGCAAGGCGCGCTTGACCGCCTTGCCGTGCTCAACCGCTGACGCAAGCGAAAAGGCGGGCCCGTTAGGACCCGCCTTCCCTTAAATCACCGCCGTCTGCGTTAGCAGTTCGAGCCGAAGCTCTGCGAACCGGGCGACGAGGTACAGTTACGGATGTTGTTCCGGCTGTACGGACGTCCCGAGGCGTAATAGCCCTGACCCGGATCGACGTAGACCGGCGCCGCGGCCGGCTCGTAAGCGTAGCCTTCATAGGCCGGCTCGTAGGCGTAGCCCGGCTCGGCGTAATAGCCGTTGTTGTACGAGCTTGCCGCAGCCGCGCCGACCAGGGCGCCCGCGCCGAAGCCAATCGCTGCCGCCGCGTTGCGGCCGCCGCGGGCTTCCGACGGCGATGCCGCCGCGAGCGCAATCGCGCCCGTCAAAGCCACAGCGCCGGCAATTTTCATAAATGTCTTCATGGTGCCTCCTTATAGGGCCCGGTCACCGGGCGGTCGCACATCAACCCGGCAGCTACACCAATTGTTCCGGGATAAGGTGCCGCATCGTTCACGATGATGTGGGTTGCCGGGAACCTGCCCTTGCCGCCGGTCCTGCATGGTCCTATAGACCTGCCTTTAATGAACATTGCGCCGAAATCATCTTTCGTCCTCAGCCATCGGCATTTGTTGGGGATTGAAGGCCTTTCCGCTGCGGAAATTACAGGTCTCTTGGACCTGGGCGAAGAATTCGTCTCGCTCAATCGCCAGGTCGAGAAAAAGACCGCCTCGCTGCGGGGCCGCACGCAGATCAACATGTTCTTCGAGAATTCGACGCGGACGCAGGCGTCGTTCGAACTCGCCGGCAAGCGGCTCGGCGCCGACGTCATGAACATGTCGGCCTCATCGTCGTCGATGAACAAGGGCGAGACTTTGGTCGACACGGCGATGACGCTCAACGCCATGCACCCCGACATTCTCGTCGTGCGCCACCACGCCTCCGGCGCGGTGGAGTTGCTGGCAAGCAAGCTCGATTGCTCGGTAATCAATGCCGGCGACGGCACGCACGAACATCCGACGCAGGCACTGCTCGACGCCCTGACCATCCGCCGCAACAAGGGCCGCATCGAGGGCCTGCTGGTCGCGATCTGCGGCGACATCCTGCATTCCCGCGTCGCGCGCTCGAACATTATCTTGCTGAATGCGCTGGGCGCGCGCGTACGCGTCGTGGCGCCGACCACCTTGCTGCCGTCCGGCATCGAACGTATGGGCGTCGAAGTCGCGCGCGACATGCGCGAGGGCCTCAACGGCGCCGACATCGTCATGATGCTGCGCCTGCAGCGCGAGCGCATGAACGGCTCCTTCGTGCCGTCTGTGTCCGAGTATTTCCATTACTGGGGCCTCGACGAGAAAAAGCTCGCTTACGCCAAGCCCGATGCGCTGGTGATGCACCCGGGCCCGATGAACCGGGGCGTCGAGATCGACTCCATCGTCGCCGACGGCGCGCAATCGCTGATCCGCGAACAGGTCGAAATGGGCGTCGCCATCCGCATGGCGGTGCTCGAGGCGCTGTCGAGGAACCTGCCCAATGCGTGAGGTCCTCGGATTTTTCGCCAACATGGCGGAGCGGAAATTCCACTTCCTGGTGTTCATCCTGGTCGTCGGCATGGCCGGCATCCTTTATGCGCACGGCCTGACCTGGACCACTTTCTTCTTCATGCTGTTCGCCGTATTCGCCATCGTCTGCGGCTGGATCGTGACCTCATTCTGGGTCGCGCTGTTCCGCAGTTGGGGACAACAGCAGCCGCAGCAGAGGGACAAGCCCTGATGCTGTCCGACCGCCGCCCCATTCTCTTCGCCAATGCCCGCATCATCGATCCGTCGCGCGATATCGACATCGTCGGCGATCTGCTGATTGCCGATGGCGTGATCCGCGAAGCCAAGAAAGGCATCGGCGCCGCCGGCGTGCCGGAAGGCACCGACGTCGTCGATTGCCGCAACAAGGTGATCGCGCCCGGCCTCGTCGACATGCGCGCCTTTATCGGCGAGCCCGGTGCCGCAAGCCGCGAGTCCTTCGCCTCCGGCAGCCAGGCTGCGGCCGCAGGCGGCGTCACCACCATCGTCTGCCAGCCCGACACTTCACCCGTCATCGACGACCCTGCGACCGTCGACTATGTGCTGCGCCGCGCCCGCGACACTGCGATCGTGCATGTCCACCCGATGGCGGCCATCACCAAGGGCCTCAAGGGCAAGGAGATGACCGAGATCGGCCTGCTCAAGGCCGCCGGCGCCGTCGCCTTCACCGATGGCGACAAGAGCATCACCAATGCGCAGGTCATGCGCCGCACGCTGACCTACGCGCGCGACTTCGACGCGCTGATCGTGCATCAGACCGAAGACCCGAACCTCAACGGCGACGGCGTGATGAACGAAGGCGAATTCGCCGCGCGCCTCGGCCTGCTCGGGATTCCGACGGCGGCCGAAACCATCATGCTCGAGCGCGACGTGCGCCTGGTCGATCTGTCGGCGGGCGGGCGCTATCATGCGGCGTCGGTGACCTGCGCGCCGTCGCTCGACGTGCTGCGCCGCGCCAAGGATGCCGGCCTCAACGTCTCGGCCTCGGCCTCGATCAATCACCTGACGCTGAACGAAAACGACATCGGCCCCTACCGCACTTTCCTCAAGATGTCGCCGCCACTGCGCCATGAGCGCGACCGCACCGCGCTGGTGCAGGCGGTGGCCAAGGGTCTCATCGATGTCATCATGTCGGATCACAATCCGCAGGACGTCGAAACCAAGCGCCTGCCGTTTGCCGAAGCAGCCGCGGGCGCCATCGGGCTTGAGACCATGCTCACCGCAGGACTGCGGCTCGTCCACAGCAACGAAATCGAGTTGATCACGCTCTTGCGTGCCATGTCGACGCGGCCCGCCGAACTGCTCGGCCTGCCCGGCGGCACGCTGCGCCCGGGCGCGCCCGCCGACGTCATCGTCATCGACATGGACGTGCCGTGGATCGTCGATCCGGACGAACTGAAATCGAAATGCGGCAATACGCCGTTCGATGAAGCACGCATGACCGGCCGTGTAGTGCGCACCATCGTCGCCGGCCGCACCGTCTACGAAATCGTATGACGCTCGCCCTTGCAGCCCTGTTCGGCTACCTGCTCGGCTCCATCCCGTTTGGCCTGATCATCACCAGCGCCGCCGGCGGTCCAGACGTACGCACCATCGGCTCCGGCAATATCGGCGCGACCAACGTGCTGCGCACCGGCCGCAAGGGATTGGCCGCCGCGACGTTGCTGTGTGACATGCTCAAGGGCACTGCGGCGGTTCTCATTGCCGGGTATTACGCGGGGCATGACGCTGCGCTGGCGGCGGGATTGGGCGCCTTCCTCGGCCATCTGTTTCCGGTGTGGCTGAAGTTCAAAGGCGGCAAAGGCGTCGCCACCTATATCGGCGTGCTGATCGGCCTTGTCTGGCCGGCGGCACTGATCTTCTGCGGCCTCTGGCTCGTTACGGCATGGGCGTTCCGCTACTCGTCGCTGTCGGCCCTGATCGCCAGCGCGATTACGCCGCTGGCACTGTGGCTGCTCGGCGAGCCCGGCCCCGCGTTGCTCTTTCTCCTGCTGACGGTGCTGTTGTGGATCATGCACCGCGCAAATATCGCGCGGCTGATGGCTGGCACCGAAGGCAAGATCGGCGCGAAGACTTAAATATCCCATAGGTTGTATATTAAATAAATAGGTTGTATCGCGCGAGCCGCCTTGCGACACTCTCCCGACGGGGGGGGGGCTTCGTGGCGGACGGCGTGCGACTGAGCGATGAGCAGCGGCTCGACTGGTTGCGGCTCATCCGCAGCGACCACATTGGGCCCCGAACTTTTCGGGAATTGGTCAATAAATTCGGCGGCGCTAGGGCCGCGCTTGAAGCCCTGCCCGCGCTGGCGCGGCGCGGCGGTGCTGCCGGCACCCGCATCTGCTCTCTCGAAGACGCCGAGCGCGAACTCAAGGCAGCGCGCGCCGCCAGCGTCACGTTGATCGGCCTCGGCGAGCCGGATTATCCGCTGCGCCTGAAGATGATCGACGACGCCCCGCCGCTGCTCGCGGTGCGCGGTGACATGAACGTCTTCGACCGGCCGCTGGTCGCCATCGTCGGATCGCGCAACGCTTCGGCCGCCGGAAGCAAATTCGCCGAACGCATCGCGCGCGAACTGGGTGACGCCGGGTACGGCATCGTCTCGGGGCTGGCGCGCGGCATCGACGCCGCCGCGCATCGCGCCAGTCTTCTGAGCGGCACGATTGCCGTGCTCGCCGGCGGTCATGAACGCATTTATCCCGCCGAGCACACCGCGTTGCTGGAGCAGATCGTCCCGAACGGCGCCGGCGTTTCCGAAATGCCGCTGACCTGGGAGCCCCGCGCCCGCGACTTCCCACGGCGCAATCGTTTGATCTCGGGACTCTCGCTCGGCGTCGTTATCGTCGAGGCGGCGCGGCGCTCCGGCTCTCTGATTACGGCGCGCATGGCGGGCGAACAGGGCCGCGAAGTCTTCGCGGTGCCGGGCTCACCGCTCGATCCCCGCGCCGAAGGCACCAATGGCCTGCTCAAGCAGGGCGCGATCCTCGTCACGTCAGCCGACGACGTCATCACCGCGCTGGAGCCGATCCTTGGCCGTCCGCCGGATCTGCCGGTGAAGGAGCCCGAGTGGGATACGCCGCATGACGCGGAGCCTGCCGACGATGATCGCGCGCGCATCATCTCGCTGTTAGGCCCCTCGCCGACCGCGATCGACGACATCGTGCGCCTGTCGCGCACCTCGCCGGCCATCGTGCGCACCGTGTTGCTGGAGCTCGAGCTGGCCGGCCGGCTCGAACGGCACGGTGGCGCGCTCGTATCGCTGCTATAAGGAGCGCACGACAAGAGATTCGCCAGGAGGCGAAACGAAGACCTAGGAAGGCTCCATGCTGGTTCGCTTGATCGCAGCGTGTGCGTTCGCGTTAGTCATGGTGTACGCGCCGGTACAGGCGCAGGAAAAGAACCCAGAGAAGAGTCAGGAAAAGCTGCAAGGCTTCGCCACGTTCCTCAGCGAACTGTGGCCGGACGCACAAGCCAAGGGCATTACGCGCGCGACCTTCGACACCGCCATGGGCGGCGTCACACCCAATCCCGCGGTCATCGCCGCGACTAAACGGCAGCCGGAATACGGCAAGCCGGTCGGCACCTACGTCAACAACATCGTCTCGCTCAGCCGCATCAAGCGCGGCAGCGAGAAAGCGCGCGAATGGGTGAAGACGCTCGACGCCGTCGAGAAACAGTATGCGGTCGAGCGCTGGATCCTGTTGTCGCTGTGGGGCATGGAATCGGACTTCGGTTCGGCGAAAGACAAATGGGACGTGTTTCGCTCGCTCGCCTCGCTGGCTTACGTGAAATACCGCCATCCCTATTTCCGCAACGAACTCATCGTCGCGATGGGCATCATGCAGAAGGAGCGCTATTCGCGCGACAAGATGGTCAGTTCCTGGGCCGGCGCCATGGGCCAGAGCCAGTTCATGCCGAGCAATGTCGTCGACTATGCCATCGACTTCTCCGGGGACGGCCACGTCGATCTTTGGAACAACATTCCCGACGTCCTCGGCTCGACCGCGAATTACCTCAACAAGTGGAAATGGAAGTTCGGCGTGCCGTGGGGCTTCGAGGTCACAGTGCCCAAGGGCTTCGACTACATGCGCAGCCGCGGCAGCTTCGCCGACTGGCAGCAACTCGGCCTGCGCCGCGCCGACGGCAAGGCCTTCCCCGCTTCCGGCAATGGCATCCTGTTTTTTCCGAGCGGTGCATCGGGTCCGGGATTTCTGGTCACCGAGAACTTCGACGTGCTGAAGGAGTACAACAACTCCGACGCCTATGCGATCGCGGTGGGCCATCTCGCTGACCGCATGAACGGCGGTGCGGTGATCAAGACCGCGTGGCCGACTGACGATCGTCCCTTGCCACGCGACGCACGCGTGGCGTTGCAGAAGAAGCTCGCGTCGATGGGCTACAAGGTCAATGAGTTCGACGGCCATGTCGATTTTGATCTGCGCGACAACATCCGCGCCGAGCAGACAAAGTTCGGCATGCTGCCGGACGGCAATCCAACACCTGCGTTTCTGGAAAAGCTCGGAGTAAAATACTAGCGGCGGCCGGTCGGCGCCGGCGCTTCGCGGGCGGAGCTCTCCGCTTCCAGGCGCACCATCTCCAGGAGGTAGCCGAGCGTATCGAGGCCGGTACTGCGCGCCATGGTGGCGAGGTCGGCCGACAGGGTTGCAACATAGGTCGCCACGGCGGTGCGATCCCCGGCAACATTGCTCAAGTTCGCCATTCTTTCCCTGCCCGGTTGAAATCCGGCGCAGCCCCCAAGTCGCCCGGGGGTAAAAATACACAGTCTAGTTCAAATAGTAACCTATAATTGGTAAGTATTAATAAATACATCTTTTAGTTGTATTGGCGCGTAACTGGCTGTTTCGGCCCCAAATTCGCTGTTTTTAAAGGTCTTTGGAACTACCCTGATTTGACAGCACGGGTCGCCTTCCCCATGTTCCGGGCGAAACAAGCGGCCGATTCAGCCACGCGCCGGGTGCGCCTGGCAGCTAACCCATTGGATTCGCATGAAAGTTGTCGTTGTCGAGTCGCCCTCCAAGGCGAAGACGATCAACAAGTATCTTGGTCCCGGCTACGAGGTTCTGGCCTCGTTCGGGCATATCCGCGACCTGCCGGCCAAGGATGGTTCGGTCGATCCGGATAACGATTTCAAGATGCTTTGGGAGGTCGATCCGCAGTCCCAGAAGCGGGTGAACGACATTGCCCATGCCCTCAAGGGCGCGGACACCCTTATTCTCGCGACCGACCCTGATCGCGAAGGCGAAGCCATTTCCTGGCACGTGCTGGAAGCGCTGAACGAGAAAAAGGCCCTCAAGGCTCAGAAGGTCGAACGCGTCGTCTTCAATGCCATCACCAAGCAGTCGGTGACCGAGGCAATGAAGCACCCGCGCGAGATCGACAACGCGCTGGTCGATGCCTACCTCGCCCGCCGCGCGCTCGATTACCTTGTCGGCTTCACGCTTTCGCCGGTGCTGTGGCGCAAGCTGCCGGGCGCCCGCTCGGCCGGCCGCGTGCAATCGGTCGCGCTGCGCCTCGTCTGCGACCGCGAACTCGACATCGAAAAATTCGTCGCCAAGGAATACTGGTCGATTGTCGCCAAGCTGGAGACACCGCGCGGCGATGCGTTCGAAGCGCGCCTCACCGCCGCCGACGGCCAGAAGCTGCAGCGCCTCGACATCGGCACCGGCGTTCAGGCCCACGATCTGAAGGATGCGCTGGAAGGCGCCAAGTTCGTCGTCTCCACGGTGGAGGCCAAACCGGCGCGGCGCAATCCGCCGCCGCCCTTCACGACCTCGACGATGCAGCAGGAGGCCTCGCGCAAGCTCGGCTTCGCGCCGGCCATCGCCATGCGTCTGGCGCAGCGCCTGTACGAAGGCGTCGAGATCGACGGCGAGACCACCGGCCTCATCACCTATATGCGTACCGACGGCATCGACATGGCGCCGGAAGCCATCGCCGATATCCGCTCGATGATCGGCAAGAACTACGGCAAGGAATACGTGCCGGGTTCGCCGCGCACCTACCAGAACAAGTCGAAGAATGCGCAGGAAGCGCACGAAGCCGTGCGCCCGACCTCCGCGTCCCGCACGCCGGAGCAGGTCGCCAAGTATGTCGACCGCGATCAGGCGCGCTTGTACGAACTGATCTGGAACCGCGCCGTCGCCTCGCAGATGGAATCCGCCGAGCTTGAGCGCACCACGGTCGACATTCTCGCCACCAATGGCCCGCGCAACATCGAGCTGCGCGCCACCGGCCAGGTCGTGAAGTTCGACGGCTTCCTGACGCTGTATCAGGAAGGCGTCGACGAAGCGGCCGAGGACGAAGACTCAAAGCGCCTGCCCGCGATGTCGGAAAAGGAAGCGCTGAAGAAGCAGTCGATCGACGCGGCGCAGCACTTCACCGAGCCGCCGCCGCGCTTTTCGGAAGCCGCGCTCGTCAAGCGCATGGAAGAACTCGGCATCGGCCGGCCGTCGACCTATGCGTCGATCCTGCAAGTGCTGCAGGATCGCGGTTATGTGCGCATCGACAAGAAGCGCCTGATCCCTGAGGACAAGGGCCGCGTCGTCGTCGGCTTCCTGGAAAGCTTCTTCCAGAAGTATGTCGAATATGATTTCACCGCCTCGCTCGAAGAGCAGCTCGACAAGGTGTCGAACAACGAGATGAACTGGAAGAAGGTCCTTGAGGACTTCTGGACCGGATTCATCGGCGCCGTGAACGACATCAAGGAACTGCGCATCACGCAGGTGCTCGATGCGCTCAACGACCTGCTCGAGCCGCACATCTTCCCGGCGCGCGAAGACGGCGCTCCGGTGCGCCAGTGCCCGCAATGCGGCAACGGCCAGTTGTCGCTGAAAGTCGGTCGCTTCGGCGCCTTCATCGGTTGCTCGAACTATCCGGAATGCCGCTACACCCGCCAGATGACGGCGGGTGCGGCCGGCCAACAGGCGACCAAGGTGCTGGGCGTCGATCCGGTCACCAATCTCGAAGTCACGCTGCGCGGCGGCCGCTTCGGCACCTATTTGCAATTGGGCGAAGAGATCAAAGCGCCCAAGCTCAAGAAGGGTCAGAAGAAAGACCCGGACGCACCCGAGCCCGTGAAGCCGAAACGCGCCAGCCTGCCGAAGGGCGTGCAGGCCGAAGACGTCGATCTGGAAAAGGCGCTGGCCCTGCTCTCGCTGCCCCGCGAAGTCGGCAAGTCGCCGGAAGACGGCGAACCGATTTTGGCCGGCGTCGGCCGCTTCGGTCCCTACGTCAAACACAACAAGACCTATGCCAGCCTCGAAGCCGATGACGACGTTCTCACCGTCGGCCTCAACCGCGCTGTGCATCTGATTGCCGACAAGATCGCCAACCCGAAGAAGGGCCGCCGCTTCGGCGCCGATCCGGGCAAGACGCTCGGCGACCATCCCGACAAGGGCGGACCCATCGTGGTCAAGAACGGTCGCTTCGGCGCTTACGTCAGCAACAACGGCATCAACGCGACGATCACCGGCGACAAGACGCCGGAGACGATCACGCTGGATGAAGCCATCGTGCTGCTCGATGCCCGCGCCGCCCAGGTCGGCAGTTCGCCACGGGGCAAAAAGGGGCCCAAGAAAGCCGCGGCGCCGAAGGTAGCCAAGGGCAAGGCCAAGAAGATCGTCGACGACACCCCGGAAATCGGCGACGAGGCTTCAGCGCGCCCGGTGCCTAATACTGCGCCGAAGTCCCCGGCTATCGCGCGCAAGAAGCCTGTTGCCGCCGCTAAGCCAAAAAGGGCTCCGGCGAAGGCAGAGCCCAAGGCCAAGCGCGCGCCGAAGGCCACGGCTGCTGAGTAATAATCCTGTCATGCCCAGCCTTGTGCCGGGCATCCTGCTCAGATGGGCACGCTCGTCCCTCATTGGGATGGCCGTGACAAGCCCGGCCATGGCGTCAACGTGGCTAGCGAAACCGCAGCCTCTCACATACATTAGCTAAAGAACGCGTCGTTTCGACGCAGGATATTTTTGATTTGAACAAACCACCTAAAACGAACCCTACCCTTCCCACCAAAGAAGACATTCTCGCTTTCATCTCCGCCCAAAAGGGCAAAGTCGGCACCCGCGAAATCGCCCGCGCCTTCGGGCTCAAGAATGCGATGCGC
This sequence comes from uncultured Hyphomicrobiales bacterium, assembly GCA_903929045.1. GTDB lineage: Bacteria > Pseudomonadota > Alphaproteobacteria > Rhizobiales > Xanthobacteraceae > Pseudolabrys. The sequence goes on along the minus strand of CAIYTE010000179.1, from coordinate 22,497 downwards.
GCCGAACTCAAGCGCATGCTGCGCGAACTCGGCGACGACGGCGCCGTCTCGAAAAAGGGCAAGAAACTCCACCAGCCCGGCGCCCTCGCCTCCTCCATTCTGGCCGACGTCACCTCGCGCGACCGCGACGGCGACATGATCGCCACGCCCGACGAATGGGACGAAGCGCACGGGCCAGCGCCGAAAATCCGCATCCACCAGCCGCGCAACATGCGCCCCGGCGAAGCCGCCGGTGTCGGCGACCGCGTGCTGCTGCGAATCGAAGAGACCGACGACGAAGACGGCATCCGCCACGTAGGCCGCGTCATCAAGATCATCGACCGGCCGCGCACGCGGGTCGTCGGCGTCTACCGCAAAAACCCGAAAGGCGAAGGCGGCCGCATCGAGTCCGTCGACAAGAAGATGCTCGGCAAGGAAATCGCCATTCCGCCGGGCGCCACCGGCGACGCGCAGGACGGCGACCTCGTCGCGGTTGAAACGCAACGTGCCGCGCGCCTCGGCCTGCCGACCGGCCGCATCGTCGAACGGCTCGGCTCACTGGCGAGTGAAAAGACGATAAGCCTGATCGCCATTCACGCGCATCAGATCCCGGACGTGTTCCGTCGCGAGACCATCGTCGAAGCCGACAACGCCAAGCCCGCCACGTTGTCCGGCGGCCGGGAGGACTGGCGTAAGCTGCCGCTCATCACCATCGATCCGCCCGACGCCAAGGATCACGACGACGCTGTATTTGCCGAGCCGGATACATCCGGCGACAACAAAGGCGGCCACGTCATCACTGTGGCGATTGCCGACGTCGCTCATTACGTCACGCCCGGCTCCGCGCTCGACCGCGAAGCGCTGGTGCGCGGTAACTCGGTCTACTTCCCCGACCGCGTCGTGCCGATGCTGCCCGAGCGCATCTCCAACGACCTGTGCTCGCTGCGGCCGAACGAAGACCGCGCCGCGCTCGCCGTGCGCATGATTATCGGCGCCGACGGCCGCAAACGCTCGCACAGCTTTCACCGCATCATGATGAAGTCGGCGGCCAAGCTGTCCTACCAGCAGGCGCAGGCCGCCATCGACGGTAACACCGACGATATCACCAGCCCGCTGATGAAGCCGGTGCTGGAGCCGCTCTGGGCCGCCTACGAGGCCCGCAAGCGAGAACGCGAGGAACGCCAGCCGCTCGACCTCGATCTGCCGGAGCGCAAGATTCTGCTCAAAGCCGACGGCACGGTTGACCGGGTTATCGTTCCCGAACGGCAGGACGCCAACAAGCTCATCGAGGAGTTCATGATCCTCGCCAACGTCGCCGCCGCGGAGACGCTGGAGAAAGCGCGCGTGCCGCTGATCTATCGCGTACACGATGAGCCTTCGATCGAGAAGCTGAACTCGCTGCGCGAATTCATGGCGAGCCTCGATATTCCGCTCAGCAAGGCCGGCGCGCTGCGGCCCGACACCTTCAACCGTATTCTCGGCCAAGTGAAGGGCCACGACAACGAACAGCTGGTCAACGAAGTGGTACTGCGCTCGCAGGCGCAGGCCGAATACTCCGCGGAGAACTACGGTCACTTCGGCCTGAACCTGCGCCGCTACGCGCACTTCACCTCGCCCATCCGCCGCTACGCCGATCTGATCGTGCATCGCGGCCTGATCCGCGCGCTGAAACTCGGCGACGGCGCGCTTCCCGAGTCCACCGAACTGAAGGATCTCGCCGAAGTGTCGGCGCAGATTTCCGCCACCGAGCGCCGCGCGATGGTCGCCGAGCGCGAGACCAAGGACCGGCTGATCGCGCACTTCCTCGCCGACCGCATCGGCGCGAGTTTCGAAGGCCGCATCTCCGGCGTCACCAGCTTCGGCCTGTTCATCAAGCTCAACGAGAGCGGCGCCGACGGCTTCGTGCCGGCGCGCACCATTGGCGACGAGTATTTTCGCTTCGAGGAAGCCAAGCGCTCCATGATCGGCAACCGCACCGGCACCACCTATCGACTCGGCGACAGCGTGACGGTCAAGCTGGTCGAGGCCGCGCCTGTGGCTGGCGCCCTGCGGTTCGAGATTTTGTCAGACGGCCGCAAAGGCGGTGGCGGCGGCGGACGCCGCTTCCCCAATCCGCAGCGGCGGCCTAAAAACATCGGCAGCCACCAATCCAAGCGGCAGCGTAACAAAAGCAAGCACAAGCAGCGGAAGTCCCGATGAGCGACGATCACGGCAAGGTGCTGACCGACCGCATGACCGGTGCGGAGCGCGATCAATCCTTCGCCGACAGCGAGCCGCGCGACGCCGCGACCATCATGCTGATCGATCGCAGCGGCCCCGCGCCGAAGGTGCTGATGGGCCGCCGCCACGCCGGCCACAAATTCATGCCGGGCAAATTCGTGTTTCCGGGCGGCCGCATCGAAGCGCAGGACCGCAACATGCAGGCGGCGACCGAACTGCATGCCGACACGCAGAAAAAACTGTTGGAGCGCATCACAAGCCCCAGTGCCAAATTGGCGCGCGGCTTTGCGCTGGCCGCCGTGCGCGAGATGGCGGAAGAAACAGGTCTCCTGCTCGGGCAGAAACAGGATGGCACACCGCTTGCGCCCGGCGACGACTGGAAGCCCTTTGCCGACGCCAGGATTCATCCCGATCTGGCGCAGATGCATTTCATTGCCCGGGCCATCACACCGCCGAAACGGCCCAAGCGGTTCGACACCCGCTTCTTCACCGCCGACGCCACCTTGATTGCCCACAAGATCGAGGGCGTCATCAGCGAGACGTCCGAACTGGTCGAATTGGTCTGGATTCCGATCGCCGACGCCAAGCAGCTCGACATCCCGGCCATCACCGGCGTGATTCTGGAGGAATTGGCGGCCCGGGTCGCCGCCGGCATGGCCCACAGCCTGCCGGTGCCATTCTATTTCATGGTGGACCAGAAGTTTCAGCGGGAGCTGCTGTAGTCTGATAGGATGCGATCGCGATGTAGATGAAAGGTGACACGATGGCCTTCACCAAGCGTCTTTTTGCATTGAATGCATTGGCAGTCCTCTTATTCGGCTTCGTCCCGGGCAAGGGGCTCAGGAGCGGCGCCCTGGTTGTTGCTGCAATCATTTCTGCCGCCGTCGCCCTTCATTTTCTGGCCCCCTAATACGGCAAAATAGCCCAAATTCGCCCTTTCTTGACATTTCGCGATTGGCCGCTAGGTTCCGCGCCAATGGCGCCCAGCGCCTGCAAAGTTCCTGAATTTCGAGGGTATTTCCATGGCCAAGGCTGCCAGTCTGAAGATCAAGCTCGTGTCCAGCGCCGGCACCGGGCACTACTACGTGACCAAGAAGAACTCGCGCACGCAGACCGACAAGCTCAAGAAGAACAAGTACGATCCGGTCGCCAAGAAGCACGTCGAGTACACGGAATCGAAGATCAAGTAGTCGGACCACTCGTTCGATTGAGCCAGGGCGCCCTTGTGGCGCCCTTTGCTTTTTGAGCACTCGGCTTTTTGAGCGGCCTTATCATCTTCTTTGCGCCGGGCTGACATGCGCATCCGGGTGATGACGATACCCCGATAACGCCACTACTTTTCACGGGCCGGACACCTGAGTGACATCGGATTCGCTCAGGTCCCTCCCCGTCTGTCCCCAGGTGTCCTTTTGAACTCCACACGTCCCGCGGCTGCGGCAACCAGTTCGTTTGCAGCCATGAAACACGCGCCTTACCGCGCGCAGTTCGCCCTCGTCGTGCTGACCATGATGGCCGACAACATCGAACACGTGATCAGCTACTGGATGGTCTTCCAGAAATTCCATTCGCCGGCGCTCGCCGGTTTCGCCGTGCTATCGCACTGGCTTCCCTATCTCGCGTTTTCCGTCGCTGTCGGCGCTCTGGCAGACCGTTTCGATCCGCGCCGTATCATCCAGTGCGGCATGCTACTCTTCATCACCGCTTCCGCCGGCTGGGGCGTGTTCTTCATCACCGACACGCTCGAAATGTGGAGCGCGATGCTGCTGCTCGTCATCCACGGCTGCGCCGGCGTGCTGTGGACGACGCCGAACCAGTTGCTGCTCTATGACCTCGTCGGCAGTCCTGCCGACCTGCCGAGCGCGGTGCGGCTCAACGCCATGGCGCGTTATCTCGGCGTGCTGGTCGGCCCGGGGGTCGGCGGCGTCATCATGCTCACCATGGGGCCGAACCACGGAATCATTCTCAACACCCTGTTCTACGTGCCGATGGTCATCTGGCTGTTCTGGGCGCCGATGAGCGCCAAAGGTGCCATGACCGGACGTATTGCCGTGCGCGGCCTCGCCGACATCATCCAGACCATCCGCGACATCGGCACCAACCGCATCCTGACCTCGATGACGATACTCGCCGGCGTCACGTCCTTCATGATCGGCAATGCCTATGGCCCGCAGATGCCGAACTTCGCCAACGACCTCGGCCATGGGGATCCCGGCGTGTCCTACAGCGTGCTGCTGGCGGCTGACGCCGGCGGCGCGTTTCTCGCAGGCTTCGCGCTCGAAGCCTGGGGCAAGCTCAAGGCCACGCCCGCAACCGCAATCCTGCTCGCCACGTTGTGGTGCCTGTCGCTGCTCGCCTTTGCGGCGGTGCCGATTTACGCGCTGGCGATTGTCCTGTTGTTCGCCGCGGGTTTCTTCGAACTGTCTTTCAACACCATGGCGCAGGCACTGGTGCAGTTAAATGCGCCGCCGGAGATCCGCGGCCGCGTCGTCGGCCTCTACGCCATGGCATCGCTCGGCATGCGCACCTTCAGCGGCATCACCGTCGGCCTGGTCGGCTCATGGATCGGAATTCACTGGTCGCTTGGCCTGGCGGCTGCGGTGCTGCTGGGGTTTCTGCTGCTGCTGCGGCAGCGCACGGCCGGTGCGAAATAAGGTGGCCGGCCGGACGCGTCACGAGGAGGCCCCTCGCTCACATCCGGCCGGCCGAACCCCACGGACCCAGGAGATGCGGCGGACCTGGGCAGCTCCGCAGGGCTAAAACGGGGCGCGCCAAAAAGCGCAGCCCGAATCAGTTGCCGCTGACCAAAGGTAGATCAGCCGCCCGCCCTGTCCAAATTTTGCGAATCACGCCGCGTTCAGGCGGCGTCCTGAACGACCCGGTTCCGGCCGTCGCGCTTGGCGCGATAGAGCGCCGTATCGGCACGCTTGAGAATCGCCGCGGCATTGTCGCCCGGCGCGCCAATGGCGGCCAGACCGATGGAGATCGTCACTTCGAGGTTCTTCGTCCCCTGCTGGATCGGGAAAGGCTCGGTGGCGATGCGGCGGCGGATGCGCTCCGCCACCATCGAGGCCACCGCCATATCCGTTTCCGGCATGACGATGACGAATTCCTCGCCGCCGTAGCGGCAAGCCAGATCGATATTGCGGATCGCCTTGCGGATGCGCACCGCGAATTCGCGCAGCACGTCGTCGCCGGCGTCGTGGCCGTGGGTATCGTTGACCGACTTGAAGTAGTCGATATCAAGCACCATCACCGCGATCGGCTTGCCGCGCGAGGCTGCCTGCTCGACCAGGCTCGCCAGATGCATTTCCATGTAGCGGCGATTGAACAGCCCGGTCAGCGCGTCGGTGATCGCCATTTCGATAGACATCTGCACGTTGTCGCGCAGGCGTTCGGTGTAGCGCTTCTTCTTGATCTGCGTGCGCACGCGCGCCAGCATTTCGTTCTTGTCGATCGGGCGGATCAGGTAATCGTTGACGCCGATCTCAAGTCCGCGCACCAGCCGCGCATTGTTGTCGGCTTCAGCGACGGCGAGGATCGGCACGTTACGGGTACGCTCCAGCGAGCGCACCTGGCTGCACAGCCGCAGACCGTCATGATCCTTGAGGCCGAGCGAGATGATCATCAGGTCGTAATTGCCCTCGGCGGCGTGAAACAAGGCCTCGTTCGGATCGGTTTCGACGTCGACCGCATGTTCCATCGACAAGGTCGCAACAATGCGCTCGTAGGACGACTGGCGGTCGTCGACGACCAGAATCTTGCCGTTACGGCCGGTTTCTGCGACCGCATCGCGCTCCGGCGACTGAATGCCGATTTCCTTCGACGTCAGCGCGCGCATGCGCAGTTCGTCGGTCACCATCTTGAGCCGCGCCAGCGAACGTACGCGCGACACCAGCGCCACGTCGGTCACGGGCTTGGTCAGAAAGTCGTCGGCGCCCGCTTCCAGGCCCTTGATGCGGTCGGACGGCTGATCGAGCGCCGTCACCATCACCACCGGAATATGGTGCGTTACGGGGTTCGACTTGAGCTTCTTGCAGACCTCGAAGCCGTCCATGTCCGGCATCATGACGTCGAGCAGGATGATGTCGCATTCGGCGCGCTCGGCCACCTGAAGCGCCTCGGCGCCGCTATAGGCGGTGGCAACGTCGAAATACTCAGCCGAGAGCCGCGCTTCGAGCAGCTTCACATTGGCCGGGATGTCATCGACGACGAGAACGCGGGCAGTCATTCGGTCATACTCACGCTGGGCCGAGGAAATGGCGGATGGTCTCGACGAACTTCCCGACCGAGATCGGTTTGGACAAATAGGCTTCGCAGCCGCCTTCGCGGATGCGTTCCTCGTCGCCCTTCATGGCAAAGGCTGTCACCGCGACCACGGGGATCGATTTGAGTTCGGCGTCATCCTTGAGCCATTTCGTCACTTCGAGACCGGACACTTCCGGCAACTGGATATCCATCAGGATCAAGTCGGGCCGGTACTTGCGCGCCAGCTCAAAAGCTTCGATGCCATTACGAGTGCCGACGGTCGAATAACCGTGGGCCTCAAGGAGATCGTGGAAGAGCTTCATATTCAGCTCGTTGTCCTCCACGATCAGGACGGTCTTCGGCATTGTCTCCGCCCCAATTTCCCCAACCCGGCGATTGTCCCCAGAAGGAACCGGCCGGGATCATCAGCCGTTCGCCATCATCATCGCCAGGCCGCCTTCGGTCGGGCATGATCTGGAACTACGGTAGCGGCGAAACCTTACGGAAAGGCAAATTTAACCGATGAAAGCGCCGCGTTCGTTGACGACAGAAGTGGCAGAAGCGCTTGCAGTTCAAGCGCTTACCTATATTGCGGGTGACCCGGAGCGCCTGGGGCGGTTCCTCGCTATCACCGGTATCGGACCGGCCGAGATTCGCGCCGCCAGCGGTGAACCCGGCTTCCTGGCGGGCGTGCTCGATTACGTGGCAGGCGACGAGACCATGGTGACCGAATTCGCCAAGGACGCCGGCATCGACCCGTCCCATATCGGCATTGCGCGCATGGCGCTCGGCGGAGGCAACTGGGAGCGCGAGGTGCCGTGAGCTTCTGCCGCGACTGCCTGGCCGATGCGGCGGAGACGGCAAAGCGCTGCCCGGCCTGCGGCTCCCCTCGCCTGGTCCGGCATCCGGAAGCCTCGACCCTCACCATCGCCCATATCGACTGCGACGCTTTCTACGCCACCATCGAGAAGCGTGACGACCCGAGCATCGCCGACAAACCGGTGATTGTTGGCGGCGGCAAGCGCGGCGTCGTCTCCGCCTGCTGCTACATCGCGCGCACCTATGGCGTTCATTCGGCCATGCCGATGTTCGAGGCTCTGCGCAAATGCCCGGACGCCGTTGTCGTCAAGCCAGACATGCAAAAATACGTCGGCGTCGGCCGCACGGTCCGCAAGGCGATGTTTGATCTCACGCCTTTGGTCGAGCCGCTGTCGATCGATGAGGCCTTCCTCGACCTCACCGGCACCGAGCGGCTGCACGGCATGAGCGCCGCCAAGGTGCTGGCTCGCTTCGCGCTGCAGGTTCAGCGCGACGTCGGCATCACGGTGTCGATCGGACTGTCGGCCAACAAGTTCCTCGCCAAGATTGCGTCCGACCTCGACAAGCCTCGCGGCTATGCCGTGATCGGCCAAAGCGAGGCCGTGGAGTTTCTCAGCACCAAGCCGGTGGGCTTCATCTATGGCGTCGGCGCGGTGAGCGCTGCCAAGCTGTCGAATGACGGCTACCGGCTGGTCGGCGATCTGCAGCGCGCCGACATGACCGAACTCATGCGGCGCTACGGTGAAGAAGGCGCGCGGCTCTGGCATCTGGCGCGCGGCATCGACCACCGCCGCATCAGCGCCGACCGCGAGACCAAGAGCGTGTCGGCGGAGACGACCTTCAACACCGACATTTCCGAATTTAGGCCGCTGGAACAGCATCTGTGGGACCTGACCGAGCGCGTCTCGACGCGGCTCAAGGCGTCGCAACTCGCGGGCTCGACGGTGACACTCAAGCTCAAGAGCGCGGACTTCAAACTGCGCACCCGAAGCCGTTCGCTCGGCCATCCAACGCAATTGGCGGCGCGCATCTTCGCCGCCGGCAAGGATCTGCTGAAAAACGAAGTCGGCGGCACACGCTATCGCCTCATCGGCATCGGCGTCAGCCATCTGGAAGACGCACTGGGTCAGGACCTATCGGATTTGATCGATCGCCGCGCCGCCGGCGCCGAACTGGCGGCCGATAAGCTACGCGAGAAGTTCGGCAAAACCGCCGTGGTGAAAGGAATTTCGCTCGAGGACGACTGACAACAAAAACAAAGCAACCGGGGAAACGCCTATGAAAAACCAAAACAACAAGGCCAACACCTTCACCATCGACAAACGATCGCTGCTGCTGGGTTCCGCCAGCCTCTTGTTCGCCGCGGGTTCGGCCTCCGCTCAGATAACGCCGCCAGCGCCCGCTCTGCCGAGCGTGTCCCCCCAATATGTCGTGACCTATTTTGAGGTCGCGCCAGCCTTCGCCGCGGCCGCCGCCAAAATCGCGCGCGACTATCGCGCCGCGACCAGGAAGGAGAACGGCGTGACTGCGCTCGATCTCTATCAAGGTGCTTACCTGCCCTATCACTTCGCGATGACTGGGCAATGGAGCGATACCGCAGCTTTCAATGCCCACAGTGAAGGCGCGGCCTTGAAAACGTTTCGTACGTCGCTCACGCCACACCTGATTGCGGCCTATGACGAACGGCGTCACCACGCCCTGGAGGTCGGTAAAACGGCGGCAGCCAAAAGCGGCCTCGTCACGCTCACGCATGTCGATCTCATCCCGTCTGGCCGCGATGCCGGCATCGAGTCCGTCAAAATGATCGCATCGCAAAGCCGCGCCGAGCCCGGCTGCGTGCGCTTCGACGCGCTGACACAGAGCAACAGGCCGAACCACATGACGCTCGTCCAGTCCTGGCGCGACGATGCTGCCTACCGGCGCTATATCGTATCGGCGCCGTGCAAGGCGTTTCGTGAGTCTTTACTGGCACGTTCGGGCAGTCCCTACGACGAACGTTCATACCGGCCACTTGTCTGAGGCGACGCCCCGCGCAACCTTTGCTTAAGCAAATACCCTCAGGCTGCCGGGGTCATTGGACCTCGCCATGTCACGCGCCATGTCACCTACCCTGTCGCATCGCGTGCTCATCACCGGCGCCGCCGGTTATCTCGGCGGCATGCTGTGCGACCAGTTGTCGAAGCGCGATGATGTCGAAGCGATTATCGGCCTCGATCAGAACGATATGCCGCCTGCGCTGCGCGGCATGCCGAACCTGCACTGGATCAAGGCGAATACAGCCGGCTCCTGGGAAGCCGCCGCCGCTGAGCAAAAGCCCGACATCGTCTTTCACACCGCGTGGCAGATCCGCGAGATGTACGGCCGGCGCGCCCTGCAATGGCGGGGCAACGTCACCGGATCGGAAAAGGTGTTCGACTTTGCCTTCGCGACGCCGTCGGTCGAGCGGCTGATCCATTTCTCGACCGTCGCCTCCTATGCAGCCGACGCCGCCAACACCATCGAACACCGCTTCAAGGAAGTGGAAGGCTTTCGCGAAAGCGACTTCCTGTACGCCGAGGAAAAGCGCGCTGTCGAACGCAGTCTTGAGCGGCAGTTCACGCAATCTCGCCAGCAGGGCAGCGACGTTTCCGTGGCCGTGCTGCGTCCCGCCGCGCTGACCGGCCCGCGCGGCCGCGCCCGCACCGGCGGTTTAAGACTGCAAAGCGCGCTGGCCGGCCGGCAGACGACCGGCCCCGTTCAGCGCCTTGTCTCGCTGCTCGTGTCGGTTCTGCCGGTGACGAAAAAGTGGAGCCGCCAGTTCCTGCATGAAGACGACATCGTCGACATCGCCACCATGGTGGCCTTCGGCGATCTCAAGTCACCTTATGTCGTGCTCAACGCCTGCCCGCCCGGCGACGTCATGCGCGGCGAGGATATGGCGCGGGTGTTCGGCAAGAAGATGCTGCGCATCCATCCGCAGATCATCCGCCTGGCGTTCTTTGCGCTGTGGCATCTCTCGCGCGGCCGCATTCCGTCCTCGCGCGGCAGCTGGAAGGCTTACGCCTACCCCATCGTCGTCGATGGCGAAAAACTGACTGAGGTCTACGGCTATCGCTACCGGATGAACACGCTGGATGCGTTCACGAAGAACGAAGGGCGGTATGCGGCGTGACAAACCGACCCAGCTCATTCCCGCGTAAGCGGGAATCCAGTTCTTCGCTTGAGCTGGGTCCCCGCTTTCGCGGGGACGAGCGGGGAGAGATCGCCCTAAGGACACGCCTTTTCCTTCTTCATCTCCAGCGACGTCATCTCGCCGGAAATGGAGAAGTCGTTGTAGTTGAGCAGCAACGCGCGCGAGATGCCGTTCTCGTAAAGCTCGAACGAGATCGAATAGACCGGCGTCTGTTCGCCGCCCTGCTCATCCTTTTCGGCCTGCTTTTCGAAATAACTGATGGTGACGGGCCATCGCGTCAGCTTGGCGAGCGCCGGCACTTTCGACGTGGCATCGGTCGGCGGTTTTTCGCCGGGCGCAATGGCGCGTCCGATGACGGTCAGCGTGTTGTAAAGCTTCTCACCGGTTTCTGAGCCGTCATAGACCGGGAAATCGAGGATCGTCTTCTCCTCGCGCGCCGCGGCAACGATGCGGCGCATATGCTCGGTCGGAAACACCGAACCGACCGGCACGTTCAACGCCTTGGTGCCCGGCTTGTTCAAACTGATTGCCACGGTCGAGGCGCTGCGCTGGGCGCTGCCGTTGACGATATCGGTGCGCTCGCTGTTGACCTTGTTTTCCGAGTTGAAGCGGAATTTGGTAGCGGTGCCGTCTTCCCAGGTGGTCGAACGCAAATCGCTGAGCGCCGCCTTGCCTTCGCCGGAGTCCAGTTCCGACACCTGGCGGAATTTCAGCTCGTAGCCGTCGCAGGCATTGCCGGAGAAATCATAAAGAATACGGCCGCGCACGGCCTGGACGCCCCGGCTGGTCGACTGCGATTTGGCGAGCTTGAGGTCGTAGACCGCCAGGTGCGGCGCCAGCACGACCTTGTCCGTCGGCGGCGCGGCGATGGCCGGGCCGTGGATCAACACGGCGCCGAGTCCAAGCACGAGTGCCAGCGGCGTCAGCCGCCGGGCGATAAGCTGAATTGTCATGCGGGCTAAGACCTCTGCGCGGGCGGCATCGGGCGAGAAGACTCGATGATAAAGGCAAGATAGGGGCCGTCCGCCGCCCCGGCAACCAAGGGCACAAACAGCGGTACAACCCGGCTTGCGAAGGCTGCGCCGATCAGCCAAGAGAGCATCCTCAATTCAGGAGGATTCCATGGCCGGCGCGGCGGAGAAGAAGATCGACGAACTCGGCATTGAATTGCCGACCCCCGCCAAGCCGCTCGCCAACTACGTCGCCTGCGTCCGCACCGGCAACATGCTGGTGGTATCGGGTCAGCTTTGCTTCGGCTCCGAGGGTACGCTCGAGGCCAAGGGCCAGCTCGGTGCCGGCGTCTCGGTCGAAGACGGCCAGCGCGCCGCCCGCGCCTGCGCCGTGAACCTGCTGGCGCAGGTCAAGGCGGAGATCGGCGAGCTCGACAATGTCGTGCGCGTCGTGCGCCTCGGCGGCTTCATCAATTCCGCGCCCGGCTTCACCGACGGCCCGAAAGTCATGAACGGCGCGTCCGATCTGATGGTTGAGGTGTTCGGCGGCAAGGGCCGCCACGCCCGCTCCACTGTCGGCGTCTCGGCACTCCCGGCCGACGCCGCGGTCGAGGTCGAAGGCATGTTCGAGGTATCCTGATTTCGAACCTTGGCTGGCTCACGGCGCGGCCGATCGCGCATCGCGGACTGCATGACGCCGGAAGCGGCGTGATCGAAAATACGGCCTCGGCCTTTAGTGCCGCGCTGGCCGGCAGCTACGGCATCGAGACCGACATCCAGATCAGCGCCGATGGCGAAGCCATGGTGCATCATGACGATGCGCTGGGCCGGCTGACCGAGGGCGACGGACGCCTCGCGCAAATGAATGCCGCCGACCTCAAGGCCGTGCGCTTCAAGACGACCAGCGACCGCATCCTGACTTTGGGCGAACTGTGCGATCTCGTCGCCGGGCGCACACCTTTGGTCATCGAGCTCAAGAGCCATTTCAACGGCGACCGGCGGCTGGTTGAGCGCGCGGCCAAGGTGTTGGCCGGATATAAAGGTCCGGTGGCCGTGATGTCGTTCGACCCGGGCATGATCGAAACGGCGCGGATCATCGCACCGGCGCTGACGCGGGGCATCGTCGCCGAACGGCATTACAATCACGACGAATGGCAACGTCTGCCCGCCTCGGCCAGGCGGACCATGCCGTGGCTGCTCCATGCCAACCGGACACGGCCGCAGTTCATCGCCTATGGCATCAAGGACCTCCCAGCCGTGGCGCCCTTGGCGGCGCGCTGGGTGTTCGGCCTGCCGCTGCTGACCTGGACGGTGCGCAGCGAGGCCGACCGCGCCGCGGCCCGGCGCTGGACCGACCAGATGATCTTCGAGGGCTGGCGGCCTTAAGGCCGGCAACAGCCTGCCACCAGCTTTGCCGAAACACGGCTATTCGCGCTGCATTTCCGGCGTAAAGTCAGGCCAGAAACGTGCGCCCCATGAGCAAGACAAACAGCAAGCCCACCGTCCAGATCCGCCTCGTTAAATCGATTTCTGAAGTCCCGGCCGCGGCGTGGGATGCCTGCGCTGCGGGCCCATCCAAAGCTCACGTAATGGGTGAGGATAACTTGTCCCCTGAGTTATCAACACGAGGACAAGTTCCTAACCCATTTGTTTCACATGCTTTCTTGTCCGCTTGTGAACAGTCGAAATCGGTCGGCGGCCGCTCCGGCTGGCAAGTCAGCCACTTGCTCGTCGAGAGCGACGGCGACCTGCTCGGCGCTGCGCCCTGTTACGTGAAGTCGCATTCCCAAGGCGAGTACGTCTTCGACGGCGGCTGGGCCGAGGCCTACGAGCGCGCCGGCGGCGACTATTACCCCAAGCTCCAGCTGTCCGTGCCCTTTACCCCGGTCACCGGCCCGCGCCTGCTGGTGCGCTCAGGCCCCGCGTCGGCCGAAATTTTCGGCGTGCTCGCCGACGCCGTCGCCGAGATCACGACCGGCAATAACCTGTCCTCCGCGCACATTACCTTCCTGCCCGAGCAGGACTGGGAGGCGCTCGGCAAACGCGGCTTCCTGCAGCGCACCGACCAGCAATTCCACTGGGAGAATGTGGGCTACGCAACGTTCGAGGATTTCCTCGCCGCCCTTTCCTCGCGCAAGCGCAAGACCATCCGGCGCGAGCGCACGGAAGCCCTTGCGCCCGGCATCGAGATCGCGTGGCTCACCGGCTCGGACCTGACCGAGGAGGTCTGGGACGCGTTTTTCGAGTTCTACATGGACACCGGCTCGCGCAAATGGGGCCGGCCCTACCTCACCCGCGAGTTCTTCTCGATCATCGGCGCCACCATGGCCGACCGCATTCTGCTGATCATGGCCAAGCGGAACGGCCACTGGATCGCCGGCGCCATCAACTTCATCGGCGCGGACGCGCTCTACGGCCGCAACTGGGGCGCGGTCGAGAACCATCCGTTTCTGCATTTCGAGGTCTGCTATTATCAGGCCATCGACTACGCCATCGCCCACAAGCTCAAGCGGGTCGAGGCCGGCGCGCAGGGCGAGCACAAGCTGGCGCGCGGCTACCTGCCCCACACGACCTATTCGGCACACTTCATCGCCAATCCCGGCCTGCGCCGGGCGGTCGCCGAGTATCTCGCCCGCGAACGGGCTTATGTTGAAGCCGCCAGTGAGGAGCTTGCGGCGGCGGCGCCGTTCCGCAAGGATTTGGCCGAACAGGAATAGGCTTCACGCCTGAGTCGGGGAACGCAGATGCCGAGCTACGATCCCAACAACATCTTCGCCAAGATCCTGCGGGGCGAACTGCCCTGTTACAAGGTCTACGAAGACGACAAGACCTTCGCCTTCCTCGACATCATGCCGCGCGCGCCCGGCCATACGTTGGTGCTGCCGAAAGCGCCGGCCCGCAATCTGCTCGACGTGCCGGCTGGCGATCTCGCCCATGTCGCCACGGTGGCGCAAAAGATCGCCAAGGCGCAGATGACGGCGTTCGGTGCCGAGGGCATCACCATCCAGCAGTTCAACGAAGGCGCAGGCGGCCAGGTGGTGTTCCACCTCCACGTCCATGTCATCCCGCGCAAGGCCGGCGTGCCGATGAAGCCACCGGCGGCGGAAAAGGAAAAGCCGGATACGCTCGCCGAACAGGCGAAGAAGCTCGCCGCGGCTTTATCCTGAGGTCGCGCCGGCCCCTATAGGATCGGCGCCTTCACGATCGCCTTGAGGTCGAGCGCCTTGGCGCGGGCGAGGTCTTCACCCCGGCAGGCGCTGTCCAGCACCCCGTAGCGGTATTCGATGGCGATATCGGCCTCGCCTTCGAACAGCACGCCAACCTGCTGCAGATTGACCGGCAGCAGCCGGGCCTTTCCGGGTCCGATCAGCCGCAGGCAATGACTGAATTCGAGCGGCAGCACGATCAGGCTGCGCCATGGCGACGTGGCGCGCACTCGTAAGGCCGGGCCGGTCTCAAAGCTCAGCGACACGGACAGAGCCGGCACAAGCCCGCCGGGGACTTCCTCCTCCACGACCGCATCCGTTTTGGGATCGAAGCCATCGGCGGCGATGAGCGCGACGGCATCCGCGGCGTTCTGCAAGCGCCTCAGGCGCGTCGGCGAATACTGGCCGAGATTGACGTCGTCGAGCCGGTAGATGCGCAACGACCGCCCGTCGCGCGAAAGGGTTTCGGTAGGCTGCGCACCCGCCAGTTCAGTGTCGGTGACCACCGCACGCACGCCCAGGAGGCGCGCGATCTTCAGATTGAAGCGGTCGAGCCAGAAGAAGTTCTTTTCGAAGCCGTCGCCTTCATTGGCAAAGAAGCGAAACAGGAATGCGAAGGTAATCGGCGAGGTCCAGGTCTGGCTCTGGTTCAGCGACGGAATGCCGAGCGGCAGAAGGTCGGAAAAGAAATCGCTGCCGAACGCCCCGCGATAGTCGAAAACCTTGGCCTCGAACGGAATGTCGCCCTCACGCGCATAAAACGTCGCCACCTTGCCGCGGAACGGCGCCCCGGGCGTCAGCGCCAGATCGCGCGCCAGACTTTGCAGCGCCGGCGCCTGCGGCGGATAATCCAGAACCGCAGGCGGCGGACTGGCAACAGCGAACAATACCAGCGCTGCGAAGAGCACGCCGCCATAGACCGTGTACCGGTGCACCGCGAGACCGCGCGCCAGCGGCCATCTTTCCGGCAACCCGGCGATGCGCCCATCGATCAGCGTCGCAACCGCCATCGCCACCAGCACGAAGAACGAGCCCCACAGCGCGCCGTGTGCCGTCTCGGCATAGGAGAACAGCAGCGGCGCCCGCGCGGTGAAAGCGTTGATGAGGCTAGCCAGCACGATGGCGACCTCGCAGGCGAGAATACCCTTGGCGAAGCGCCGCACCGGCACCGTCCCCTGCGTCGACAGCACGATGGCGGCGACAATGGAGACGAAGAACACGAATACCGCCCGCAGATCGAAACCGCGCGAGGCGATCATGAAGGTATCGGCGATCAGCCCAGACGACGACGCGCGGACATGCTCGAAGAAAAAGCTGCCAAAGGTGTATCCGTAAAGGTTTTCAAAGAAGCGCGGCACATGCAGCGCCAGCATCAAAGCCGCGACAACGGCGCCGGCCGCCAGCTTCCACACCAGTTCGCCACGCGCGCGGCTCGTCAAGACGAATACCGCGCCATACACCGCGATGATCGGCACGAAATAGACTGCGCCGGCCGGATAGGCCAACACCGTCAGGATAGCACCGATGGCAAAGCCCAACGCGGCACCGACATTCTTGATCGCGGAGGTAAAGCCGCCGATCCAGTAGAACGCCAGGATGGTCGCCAGCGCCAGAGCCGGCGCCTCCCCCCACCACGTCGCCAGCAGCGATTGCGTGGTGAAAAAGTTCACCGGAAAGAACCAGACGATCTTGTCGATGCCGACCGGAATCACGGACGCCATTGCAACAAGGCCGGCAAATATGGCGCGCGGCAACGGACGCAAGCCGAACGTCGCGCCGATGCACCAGAACAGCAACAGCATGGCGGCAAACAGCACGCCGTAGCTCGCCGTCACGCGCCAGGACACCGGCAACAATTCAGACAGGCCGAGCGCCGGCATCAGATGCGATGTGACCGGCAACCGCATGTCGAACTGATAGAGCGCGTTGCCGGGAATGCTGAACACCGGCGTGCGCCACAGCGCGTCATAGTCGACCATCGCCTGATGCCAGAGCTGGTCGATCGGCCATTTGAGCACAAAGCCGCCGTCGAACTTCGTCATGAAGACGGCGAAGATGATCGCCATGACGGCAACCGCGATCAGGGCGCGCCCTGCGTCGCGGCGTCCGGCTTCTCCCTCCGGCGTGAGCAAGGTACCGACGGCACGCTCGATCTCCGGCAACAACGGACCGCCGCGGCCAAGCCGCAGCACGCCGTAAACGGCGAGCAAAACGACAAGAGCCTTGAGCGTACCGAGATCGAACATCGCGGGCGTCGCGCCTGTACGGGTCAGCGTTCCGGATAGACCGCCGGTCTTAAGATACTGCTAGTGCTGCCCTAGTGCGCGAACAGATAGCCGCCGATCAGGAGCGCCGCCTCGCCGGCCAGCACACCGGCGAAGACCGACCGCTTCACGATCAAATAGACGGCAAACGCGAATGCCGCCGCGCCGATGCGCACCGCGAGCGGAACGCCGGCCAGTTCTCCGGATGAAAACAGGATCAGCTTGGCAATGACGCCGGCGAGCAACGCGGTCGCCACCGTTCGCGACCAGACGACGAGTTCGGAATCCTCACTCAGCCCCCGCGCCGTCAGGAGGCCGACCAGACGCCACACTTCGTTCGGCAGGAAGCCGACCAGGATCAGGACGAGGTAAGGCCCGAGCTCCGCGATGGCTTCCTTCATGAGGCCACCCTGCGGAACCGGTGAAAGGCATAAGCAATCGTGCCGCCGATGATCCCGGTCCACATCAGATCGAGCTGCACCTGCCAATAAGCCAGCACGGGACCGAGCACCAAACCCAGAATGAGCGCAATTTTATCGACAACAAGGCGCGCGCCCTTGATCGTCGATAGGAAGAACGACATCGGCGTCAGAAACAACAGGACGCTCGCAAGAATGGGTGGCAGTCCGGCGGCCAGGTAGTAGCCGACAAAACCGAACACGCCCGCGGTACCCATATAACCCGAGGACAGGCCGTTGCAGAAAGCAACGCGGTTCTCGCGCGCGACCAGCGGCAACAGCCGCAAGGATTCGACCCACATGCTGATGGCCGTGAAGTGCGTCGGCAGCAGCAAATCGCGCAGCCGCGTCGTCGGCCCGCGCAATACCGGCAGCAAGGCGACGACCATCGGGAAAAGCCGCATGGCGCTGAGCGTCACGCCGAGCGCAACTTCAACCATGGTGCCGCCGGTGTTGATCGCGGAAATGATCAGCAACTGCCCCGGCGCGGCCCACACCAGGAATGTCGACACCGTCAGCCAAAAGGGAGCAAGCCCCGCGTCATGCGTCAGCGCGCCGAGGCCGATATAGGTGCCCATCAGCACGATAACATAAACGGATGTCAGCGCTGATCTGACGCCGGCAAAATAGGCGGCGGAGGACGATGGGAATGTTCTGAGCGTGGTCATGAGCGGAGGCAAGCTGTCTCATAGGCCCGCGCCCTTCGCAACCGCAGCAGCTTCCGCGCACGCACGGCATGCAAAAAGGCCGGGCGCTTGTGCCCGGCCTTTTCTCATTTCAGTCGATGAAACCTAAGCCTTGATCAGCGGCACCTTGGGCACGGAGCCCTTCTTGCCCCCATCATTGCCGCCGTCGCCTTTCGGCTTCGGCCGCGGCGAGCGCCGCTTGGCCTTCGGCCGCTCGGCCGGGATCTTCTCCGGCTTCGGCGTGATCGGGCCATCGAGGAATTCGAAGCCGAGCTTGTCGCGGCCGTTCTCGTCTTTGTCGACGATGACACGGACGTGGCCGCCACCTTTCAGCTTGCCGAACAGCACCTCGTCGGCCAGCGGCTTCTTGATGTTCTCCTGGATGACACGCGCCATCGGGCGCGCACCCATGAGTTCATCGTAGCCGCTCGCGATCAGCCAGCGCGCCGCCTCCTCCGACAACTCGATCGTGATGTTGCGGTCGCCCAGTTGGGCTTCGAGCTGCAACACGAACTTCTCGACGACCTTGGCGATCACATCCTGCGACAGATGCGCGAAGGTGATGGTGGCGTCGAGACGGTTGCGAAATTCCGGCGCGAACAGCCGGTTGAGCGCTTCCTGATCGTCGCCTTCCCGCTTCGTTCGCGTGAAGCCGTAAGCCGCCTTCGCCATATCGGAGGCGCCCGCATTCGTGGTCATGATGAGCACGATGTTGCGGAAATCGACCTGCTTGCCGTTGTGGTCGGTCAGCTTGCCGTGATCCATGATCTGCAGAAGCACGTTGAACAGATCCGGATGCGCCTTCTCGATTTCGTCGAGCAGCAAAACGCAATGCGGATGCTGGTCGACGCCGTCGGTCAGCAGACCGCCCTGGTCGAAGCCGACATAGCCCGGAGGCGCGCCAATCAAGCGCGACACGGTGTGCCGCTCCATGTACTCCGACATGTCGAAGCGGATCAGCTCGACGCCGAGCGACTTGGCCAATTGTTTGGCGACCTCGGTCTTGCCGACGCCGGTCGGGCCGGAGAACAGGTAGCAGCCGATCGGCTTCTCCGGTTCGCGCAATCCGGCACGCGCCAGCTTGATTGACGACGACAGAGCCTCGATCGCCTTATCCTGACCGTAGACCGTGGTCTTGAGCGTGTGCTCGAGGTGACGCAGCACCTCAGCATCGTCCTTCGACACCGTCTTGGGGGGGATGCGGGCCATCGTCGAAATCGTGGTCTCGATTTCCTTGATGCCGATGGTCTTCTTGCGCTTGCTCTCGGGCAGCAGCATCTGCGCGGCGCCCGACTCGTCGATCACATCGATCGCCTTGTCCGGCAGCTTGCGGTCATGGATGTAGCGCGACGACAGCTCCACCGCGGCCTTGATGGCGTCGTTGGTGTATTTGAGCTTGTGATAATCCTCGAAATACGGCTTGAGGCCTTTGAGGATTTCGATGGCATCCGGGATCGACGGCTCATTGACGTCGATCTTCTGGAAGCGGCGCACCAGCGCGCGATCCTTCTCGAAGTACTGGCGGTACTCCTTGTAGGTCGTCGAGCCGATGCAGCGGATCGAACCGCCCGATAACGCCGGCTTGAGCAGGTTCGACGCATCCATCGCGCCGCCGGAGGTCGCGCCGGCGCCGATGACGGTGTGGATCTCGTCGATGAACATGATCGCGCCGGGCGTGGCTTCGATTTCCTTGATCACCTGCTTGAGACGCTCTTCGAAATCGCCGCGATAGCGCGTACCGGCGAGCAGCGTGCCCATGTCGAGCGCAAACACCGTCGCGTTCTTGAGAACGTCGGGTACCTCGCCATGGATAATGCGGCGCGCCAGACCTTCCGCGATCGCGGTCTTGCCGACGCCGGCATCGCCGACAAACAGCGGGTTGTTCTTGGAGCGGCGGCACAGCACCTGGATGGTGCGACTGATTTCACTGTCACGGCCGATCAACGGATCGATCTTGCCGTCCTTGGCCTTCTTGTTGAGGTTGACGCAATAGGCTTCCAGCGCGTCGCCCTTCTTCTTGGGCTCATCGCTGTTGTTGCTCTTGCTGTCGCTCTCTTCATTTTCCGCGCCGCGCACGGGGCGCGATTCCGTCATGCCCGGCCGCTTCGCTATGCCGTGGCTGATGTAATTGACCGCGTCGTAGCGCGTCATGTCCTGCTCTTGCAGGAAATACGCGGCGTGGCTCTCGCGCTCGGCAAAGATCGCGACCAGCACATTGGCGCCAGTGACTTCCTCGCGGCCCGACGACTGCACGTGGATGACGGCGCGCTGAATGACGCGCTGGAAACCGGCTGTCGGCTTTGAATCTTCCGCGCCGTCCGTAATGAGATTTTCGAGTTCGGACTCGAGATAGGACGTCAGGCTGCGCTTCAACTTGTCGAGGTCGACATTGCAGGCCCGCATCACGGCGGAAGCGTCCTGGTCGTCGATCAGCGCCAGCAGCAAATGCTCGAGAGTCGCGTATTCATGATGCCGCTCGTTGGCGAGGGCCAGCGCGCGGTGAAGAGATTGTTCTAGGCTTCGCGAGAACGTTGGCATTTGCTTCCCATCTTCATTGTATTGGGCGCCCCTTCCCCGACTCTTATTTTTTTTCCATCACGCATTGCAAAGGATGCTGATGTTTTCTGGCAAAGTCCATCACCTGCGTGACTTTGGTTTCGGCCACTTCGTAGGTGTAGATCCCGCATTCGCCGATGCCGTGATGATGTACGTGCAACATGACCCGGGTGGCGGCTTCGTGATCCTTACTGAAGAACCGTTCTAAAACGTGAGTGACGAACTCCATCGGCGTGTAGTCGTCGTTGAGAATGAGCACGCGATAGAAGTTGGGCTTCTTGGTCTGTGTCTTGGTCTTGGTGATGACCGCGGTGCCAGGCCCACCGGGACCGGCCGGTTCTTTCTTCTTGCGGTCGTCATCGGACATTTTCTCTGGCGCCACGCGCCCCCCACTGAGCGAACTCAGCTGGGTCTCGGGGAGACTGTTTGCAAGGAGCGTCATGGTTGGGCCGATCGTCAGCATTCTTGAATCTTGTCCCGATGGCCACTCCGGCGCGAAGCCACCCACATCTTAATGACCTTGTCCGTGCCCTTCCAAGCGACCGGAACGGGCAAAACAGCACGGCTACGGGCCAAATCACGGAATTTGACCCGTTACGGGACAGAAATGCGCCGTTCCCGTCCCCAATGACGACATATCTACTGAAAACGCGATCACAAGCGCCGGCCAGGCAGCGGCGTCCGATTTGCCGGAACCGCCACGCGCGGGCTCCGGCAGTTCCCGGCGCCAACGCCCTGTTAACGACGTCAGCTAAGAACCGTTCGGTGTTTGCGCAATCCGCGAAGGGTCGAATTAACCAACCAAGTCCTTGACGGCCCATGGATACCGCGCGCCGGAGGCACTTCGTCTTAACAGAAAGTTCCGCTTGCTCGCAGTGGCCATATACCAACGGTTTAAGTCTCGCCGGTAAAGCTGCACCAGAATTCAGAAAGAATTCGAGGGCAACATGTCGACGTTCTGGGCCAGAATTGGCCGACACGCACGCGCGTTCCGCGCGGCCAATAGCGGCAACATCGCAATCACCTTCGCGCTCGCGACCCTGCCGGTGGTCGGCACCGTCGGTTTTGCCGTCGATTACAGCCACGCCAACAACGTGAAGGCCGCCATGCAGTCCGCCCTGGACTCGACGGCGCTGATGCTGGCCAAAGACGCGGCCACCGTGTCCAGCTCCCAGCTGCAGACCAACGCCACCAACTATTTCAAGGCGCTCTTCAACCGGCCGGAAGCCACCAGCATCACGATCGGCGCGACCTATACCGCCAGTGGCGGCTCTAAAGTCGTCGTCACCGGCTCGGCCAACGTGCCAACCGCCTTTCTCGGCGTCATCGGCTACAACAACATCACCGTGAACGGCTCATCGACGACGGCTTGGGGCTCCACGCGCCTGCGCGTCGCGCTGGTACTCGATAACACCGGTTCGATGGCTCAGAGCGGAAAGATGACCGCACTCAAGAATGCCACCCAAAATCTGCTGACCCAACTGCAGAACGCAGCTAGCACCAACGGCGATGTCTACGTATCGATCATCCCGTTCACAACCGTGGTCAACGTCGGCGCCTCAAACTACAACTCATCGTGGATCGACTGGTCGGACTACGGGAATTGCACGGGCGGTAACAACCAAACGACCGCCGGCGACTGGACGAAATATCAGTGCTCCGCCGACAACGGCTCGTGGACGACGTATTCGACGTCGATGAAAAGCTCATGGAAGGGCTGCATTACCGACCGTGGCGATTTGACCGGCCCAAACAGCGCGTCCTACGACACCAACGTAACCGCGCCAGGAACTACGAGCGCGACGAAATATCCTGCGGTCGATTACACGGTTGGCACGACAGAATATTGCAGCGGGCTGCAGCAAGCGACCGGCCTTAGCTACAACTGGACAACGCTATCGACGCTCGTCACCAACATGGTGGCTAACGGTGCCACGAATCA
>CAIYTE010000178.1 GCA_903929045.1 uncultured Hyphomicrobiales bacterium | reverse complement strand
GTTTCCGAGCGCATCGGCTCGATCGTCAAGCTGATCGAGCGGATTTCCAAGGAAACCCGGCTGCTGGCCTTGAACGCCAACATCGAAGCGGCGCGTGCCGGCGATGCCGGCCGTGGCTTTGCGGTCGTCGCAGGCGAAGTGAAGGCGCTGGCGGGCCAGACCAGCCGCGCCACCGAAGAAATCGGCGCGCAGATCGCCGGCATGCAGCGCGCCACGGTGCGCTCGATCGAAGCGATCAACGCCATCGAACACACGATCCGCGAAATCGGCAATATCAGCGGCGCGATTGCCGCGGCTGTTACGGAGCAGGGCGCCGCCACCAGCGAAATCGCGCGCAGCGTCGAAACCGCGGCGCGGCGCACCGCCGATACCGCCAATGAGGTCAATCTCGTGGGCTCTGCGACTTTGGACACGCGCGCCAGCGCGGTCGCGGTGAAGGCCGTCGCCGACGATCTCGGCAATGTCGCCGGCCGCATTCGCGGCCAGGTCGATCAGTTTTTTGAGCGCCTTTCTGCCTAATCCCTCCCCTGAAAGGGGAGGGGCGGTCGCCCGAGCAAAGCGAGGGCGAGCGGGGTGGGGTCATCTCACCGTATTTCGCTAATCCCCCACCCGGCTCGCCGTAGCGCGTCGAAGACGCGCTTATGGCTCGCCACCCTCCCCCTTCGGGGGAGGGATCAACTCTCAAACGCGCCCGGTATGTGCCGCGGCAGTTTGCCCGGCGCGACCAAGATGGCGTCGAAGCGCATGTCGCGGATCGCCGGCACCGGATTGTTCGCCAGCCAGATTTCCGCCGCCGCGGCGATGCGCTGCTTCTGTCGCGGCGTAATGGACTCTGCCGCCTCGTCGAGCGTGGCGCGCGCTTTCACTTCGACGAAGATCAAGGTGTATCGCCGCGCGGCGATGATATCGATCTCGCCCATCGGCGAGCGGAAGCGCCGTGCCAAAATGCGATAGCCATGCCCGATCAGCCACGCCGCGGCGCGGCTCTCGGCGGAAATACCGAGACCGAAAGCCGCGACTTTTTCCGGGCGCGGCTGCGGCTTGAGCACTTTCGGTTTCGGCGCGCGCGTCATCGCTCTTTCTCGATGTCGAGCGCGCGCTGATAGACTTCGCGGCGCGGCCGCCCGGTGGCGAGCGCGACTTCGCCGACGGCATCCTTCACCGACACGCGCGCCAGCGCTTTGCGCAGCAACTCATCGACATCGCCGGCGCTGGCCTCTTCTTCAACGGGCGGTGCGATGACGATGACGATTTCGCCGCGCGTCTCGGCATCGCCGGCATAGTGTGCCGCCAGCTCGGAAAGATCGCCGCGTCGCACTTCCTCGTGCAGCTTGGTGAGTTCGCGGCAGACCGAGGCCTCACGCGTGCCCAGCACTTCGCTGAGATCGGCGAGCGCCGCGCCGAGCCGCGGCCCGCTTTCGAACAAAACGAGGGTTGCCGGAATGGTCGACAGCTCGGCGATGCGCTTCTGCCGTCCGGCTTGTTTCGGCGGCAAAAAGCCTTCGAAGAAAAACCGGTCGGTCGGCAGGCCTGCGACATTGAGCGCGCTCATCACCGCCGAGGCGCCCGGCAACGCCGTGACGGCGTGACCTGCATCGATGGTCGCGCGCACCAGTTTGTAGCCGGGGTCCGAGATCAGCGGCGTTCCGGCGTCCGAGACGAGCGCGACGGCCTGGCCTTCGTCGAGCCGCGCGATGATTTTCGGCCGCGCCTCCTCGGCATTGTGCTCGTGATAGGCCATCAGATGCGTGGTGATGCCGAAGCGCTCGGTCAGCTTGCGGGTGACGCGGGTGTCTTCGCAGGCGATGACGTCGGCGCCGGCCAGCAGTTCAAGCGCGCGCAGGCTGATATCGCCCAGATTGCCGATGGGCGTGGCGACGAGATAGAGCCCGCCTTGCGCCGGCGGCGCCTCGATCGCGCCGCCCAAAGGCGCGTAGCTGCGCGGTGTCTCGTCCTGTCTGTCTTTGGCCATGGTTGCACTCTAGAGACGATCAATGGGGCCGTCATGCGGGACGGAAGGCGGTTGGCGGGATGGGCGATAAAGCCAAATTCTCTTATCTTTTCATTGCCTTAACTTTTCCCGGGCAAAATAGGGCATTAAGGTTGAGACTGTTGTGTCGTCGCGTGGGGAGCGGCCTTTGCCGGTAGTAGCGCTGAATGCGTCCAAGGAAAGCCCCCTGACGCGGGGCTGGCTTCGCGCCCGCAATGTGCTGTCGATGGCGGCGGCTGCGCTGATGCTCGCGGCCTGCGCCGGTGGCGGCGGTCCCGGTGGTTTCAGCGGCAGCAGCGATGTGTTGTCCGGTCAGCCGGTCGAAGCGGCGCCGCCGGTTGCGAATATCGGTGGCGGCCAGGTGCGCGTCGGTCTGATCCTGCCGCTGTCGGCGCAAGGCAATGCCGGCGTCGCGGCGCAGTCGATGAAAAACGCCGCCGAGCTGGCGCTCAACGAATTCAAGGATCCTAACATCCAGCTGCTGGTGAAGGACGATGCCGGCACGCCGCAGGGCGCGCAGCTTGCCGCGCAGCAGGCCATCGACGAAGGCGCCGAGCTCATCGTCGGTCCCTTGTTCGCGCAATCGGTCAGCGCCGTGGGCGCGGTGGCGCGCGGCCGCAACATTCCGGTGATCGCGTTCTCGACAGATGCCAGCGTCGCCTCGCGCGGCGTCTACCTCCTGAGCTTCCTGCCGGAGTCGGACGTGCGCCGTATCGTCGATTTCGCGGCGTCGAAGGGCAAGCGTTCCTTCGCCGCGATGCTGCCGGACAACGCCTATGGCGGCATTGTCGAAGCGGCGTTGCAGCAGGAAGTCGCGCGCCGTGGTGGCCGTGTCGCCGCGCTGGAAAAATATTCCAACGATCCCGCCCGTATCGCCGAAGCGGCGCGCCGCATCGCGGCGGCAGGCGGCACGATCGACACCGTGTTCATCGCCGATGGCGCCGACGCCGTGCCGCAGGTCGTGCAGGCGCTCAATGCGTCGGGCGTCAACACCAAGCGTGTGCAGATGCTCGGCACCGGGCTGTGGGACGATCCGCGCATCATGTCGAACCCCGCGCTGGAAGGCGGCTGGTTCGCGGCACCTGAGTCGGCGGGCTTCCGCAGCTTCGCCGGCCGCTATCGCGCGCGCTACGGCAACGATCCGGTGCGCACGGCGACGTTGTCATACGACGCGGTGGCGCTGATCGCGGCATTGGTGAAGACGCAGGGCGCACAGCGCTTCAGCGAACAGATTCTGACCAATACGTCGGGCTTTGCCGGCATTGACGGCATCTTCCGTTTCCGCAGCGACGGTCCGAGCGAACGCGGTCTTGCCGTGATGCAGGTTGCGCCCGGCGGCGCGCGCGCGGTCAGCCCGGCGCCGAAGTCGTTCACGCCGGGAACGTAAGTTTAGGCCGCGAGATCCGCGACCACCGCATCGAGCAGCGGGAAGCCGCTCTTGGTGACGCGCAAGCGGCCGTCGGGCATGGTTTCGACCGCACCGCCGTCGCGCAGATATGAAATCCGCGCAGGATCGAGATCGCGTCCGGAAATCTGCGTGAAGCGATGCGGCTCGATGCCTTCGACCAGCCGTAGCCCCATCAGCAAAAATTCGTCGGCGACTTCGCCTGGCTGCAGCTTCTCGTCAACGGTGAGGCCGACGCCCTGCGCATCGACGCGGTCGAGCCAGGCTTCCGGCTTCTTGTCGGTCTCGGTGGCGTAGCGGCGGCCGTCGATGTTGAGGCGGCCGTGCGCGCCGGGGCCGATGCCGGCATATTCATGCCCGCGCCAGTAGACGAGATTGTGCCGGCACTCCGCGCCGGGCCGCGCGTGATTTGAAATCTCGTAGGCCGGCAGGCCGGCGTCGCTACACACCTGCTGCGTCAGGTCGTAGAGATCGCGGCCGAGATCTTCGTCCGGTGTCGTCAGCTTGCCGGCCTTGTGCAGGCCGAAGAACGGCGTGCCGGGCTCGATGGTGAGCTGATAGAGCGACAGATGTTCGGCCGCTTCCGAGATGGCGCGCTTGAGTTCGGTATTCCAGGCATCGAGCGTCTGGCGCGGCCGGGCGTAAATCAGATCGAACGAGTAGCGCTCGAAATTGGCGCGCGCGATGGCGACGGCGTCGAGCGCTTCCTGTGCAGAGTGAAGACGGCCGAGTTCTTTCAGCGATTGGTCGTCGAGTGCCTGCACGCCAAGCGAAACCCGGTTGACGCCGGCGGTGCGGTAACCGCGGAAGCGCGTGGCCTCGACGCTGGTCGGATTGGCTTCGAGCGACACCTCGACATCCGGCGCGACGGTCCAGTGCTTGGCGATGGAATCGAGAATCGCCTGCACCGAGGACGGCTGCATCAGCGACGGCGTGCCGCCGCCGAAGAAAATGGTCGAGACGGTGCGGTTGCCGATGCGCGCTTTGGTATTGGTGATTTCGGACTCGAAGGCGCGGACGTAACGCGCTTCATCGACGCCGCCGTGGCGGACGTGGCTGTTGAAGTCGCAATACGGGCACTTCGACAGGCAGAACGGCCAGTGCACGTAGACGGCAAAGGGAGATGGTGAATCCATATCAACCATACTACGCGCCGCTTCGAGTCGCGGCCAGCAGCAATTCAAATCGCCTGTGGCAAGTCGTTAAAATTGTAACGACTTGCCGCTTTGCAAGAGGGGAGCGCTTACTTCGCGCCCGGGAACCATTCGACGTGACTGTCGCCGGTCCGTCCGTAATAGATCGCGCGCTTGCCGGCCATCGACACGAAGTAGCCGACACAGCCCGCGGCCATGACGCGTTCGCAGAACGCCCTGTACTGGATCTTCCCGGCTTGGATGGCGCGCACCGCGTCGTCGACGCCTTGCGCGGAGAATTCCGGCGGCGGCACGACGCCGATGGCGTCGCACAGCACCGCCTCGGATTCGCCGTTCGGCAGATAGTAGATTTTCTCAGAGCGCAGCAGGTCGGCGTGATAGCGCTCGACCCCGGCGCCGATGAGTTTCATCACGACGTCCGGAAACGTCACGCGTTCCTCATCCGAAGCCTTGGTACATTCAATCAATACGTCGCGGGTCTGGGCGTCCATAAGTCTTGTCCGTTGATGTCATTCAACCGGCACGGAGGTCAGTCCGTGGCGGCGCACAATGTCGCGCATGATTTTCTCGATGGTCTTGCGCTCGGCGACGCTGAGATGGCCGAAAAATTCTGCGTCGTTGCGGTCGGCGAGCGCCGCGAGCTTCGGCACCAAAGCGCGTCCCTTGGCGGTCAGCGCCAGCGCCTGATAGCGCAGGTCTTCATCGTCTTGCGTGCGCGTCACAAACGACTTGGCCGTAAGTTTGTCGGCGATCTTGGTGATGCCGCCGCGGGTCAGGCCGGTCTTGGCCGCGAGCAGGCTCGGCGCCACGTCGCCATCGTGGAGTTCGCGCAGGATCACCCATTCGGCGACGCTGACGCCGGCCTCCGCGACCTTGCGGCTGAAAGACTGCGACACCTGGTTGGAGACGATGCGCAGCCAGTAGCCGAGATGCGTCTCGAGCGCGCTGACGGTGGGTGGGCGAGCCATAACAATCCTTAGTAGTTGACACGGAAACTATAAGCATACAGTTTCCGTGTCAACCAGTTCGGGTTCTGATTTTTAGAAGGCGCTCAGCGCAGGCAGGCGTCGGCCAGCATGACGAAGGCGCGGGCGCGGTGCGACAGGCCCATGCCGTGCGGCGGCAGGCCGTGTTTTTCCAGCGCCGTCATTTCGCCGAAAGTGCGGCTGTGGCCGTCGGGGAGGAACAGCGGATCGTAACCGAATCCGGCATCGCCGCGCGGCGGCCACACCGCGACACCGTGGACGTGGCCTTCGAATTCTTCGAGGTGTCCGTCCGGCCAGGCGAGGCACAGCGCGGCGACGAAATGACACCGGCGCTGCTCGGGCGTCTTCGCGCTTTTTTCGATCAGCAGCGTTTGGATTTGGTTCATGGCGAAGCGGAAATCCTTGTTCGGTCCCGCCCAGCGCGCCGAGTAGATGCCGGGATCACCACCGAGAGCGGTCACAACGAGGCCGGAGTCGTCGGCAAAAGCGACCTTGCCGGTCGCCCTCATCGCCGCTTCGGCCTTAATGCGCGCATTGGCGGCGAAGGTTGTGCCGGTTTCGTCCGGTTCGGCGAGGCCGAGTTCGCCGGCCGATTGCGCTTCGATGCCGTAGGGCGCGAGCAGTTCGCGCATCTCGGCGAGCTTGCCGGGATTGTGGGTGGCGATGACCAGAGGTCCGGTGAGGCGGCGGTGCGGGCTCACGCCACCGCCATCTTTTGCAGGTCGACCAGCTTGCCGATGCCTTTGCGCGCCAGCGACAACAGCGACAGCAACTGCTCTTCGCTGAACGGATCCTTCTCGGCGGTCGCCTGAATCTCGACGATGTTGCCGTTGCCGGTCATGACGAAGTTGGCATCGGTGTCGGCTTCGGAATCCTCGGCGTAATCGAGATCGAGCACCGCTGTGCCGCGATAGATGCCGCAGGACACGGCGGCGAGATGATCGCGCAGCACCGTCGCATTGCCGGTCGCCTTGAACATGTCGCGCGATTTCATCCACGACAGGCAATCGGACAATGCGACCCAGGCGCCGGTGATAGACGCGGTGCGCGTGCCGCCGTCGGCCTGGATGACATCGCAGTCGATGGTGATCTGGCGTTCGCCGAGCGCCTGCAGATCGATGACCGAACGCAACGAGCGTCCGATCAGCCGCTGGATTTCGACGGTGCGGCCGCCCTGCTTGCCAGACGAGGCTTCGCGGCGGGTGCGCTCGGAGGTCGCGCGCGGCAGCATGCCGTATTCGGCGGTAACCCAGCCGCGGCCCTGACCCTTGAGCCATGGCGGCAGGCGCTCTTCGAGGCTCGCCGTCACCAGCACATGGGTGTCGCCGAACTTCACGAAGCAGGAACCTTCGGCGTACTTAACGACGCTCCGCTCAAGCGACACGGCGCGCAACTCATCGACTTGCCGGCTGCTGGGCCGCATGTGAATCCTCCGGAAACGGTGTTTTCTTGGTTTCGGCGCCACCATAACCATATGTTCGGCTTGAACAAGTGCGGCGCTGCCGTCATGCTTGGGAGCGATTAAGAGGGTTGCTTTGGCTTCGCACGACGTCCCCATTGGTTCTTCGCAGGTCAGTCTCGCGGCGCTCAACGAGCGTTCGCGCGAGATTTTCCGCAACATCGTCGAAAGCTATTTGACGACCGGCGAGCCCGTCGGCTCGCGCAACCTGTCGCGCATCCTGCCGATCTCGCTGTCGCCCGCCTCGGTGCGCAATGTGATGTCGGACCTCGAACAGCTCGGGCTCATCTATGCGCCGCATACGTCGGCGGGCCGTCTGCCGACCGAACTGGGCCTGCGGTTTTTCGTCGACGCGCTGATGCAGGTCGGCGATCTCAATGAAGGCGACCGCCGTTCGATCGAAGCGCAGGTCGCGGTGGCGGGCCACGGCAAGTCGGTGGAGAGCGTGCTGACCGAAGCCTCGCAGATGTTGTCGGGCCTGACGCGGTCGGCGGGCGTCGTGCTCGCCAGCAAGGTCAATGTCCGTATCAAGCATATCGAGTTCGTGCGGCTGGAGCCGGAACGCGCGCTGGCGGTGCTGGTTGCGGAAGACGGCCAGGTCGAGAACCGCGTGCTCAATGTGCCGCGCGATCTGCCGACCTCGGCGCTGACCGAAGCGTCGAATTATCTCAACGCGCATATCCGCGGCAAATCGCTCAATGAATTGCGCGCCGAAATCGAAGGCGCGCTGACGCAAGGTCAGGCCGAACTCGATCAACTGACGCAGAAGGTGATCGCGGCAGGTCTTGCCAGCTGGTCCGGCGGCGAGAGCAAGGACCGTCAGTTGATCGTGCGCGGCCACGCCAATCTGCTCGACGACCTGCATGCGCTCGGCGATCTGGAGCGGGTACGCTCGCTGTTCGACGCGCTCGAAACCCAGCGCGGCGTCATCGATCTGCTCGGCCGCGCCGAACGGGCCGACGGTGTGCGCATTTTTATTGGCTCCGAAAACAAGCTGTTTTCGCTGTCGGGCTCCTCGACCATCGTCTCGCCCTATCGCGACAGCGAGGGCCGGATCGTCGGCGTGATCGGCGTCATCGGCCCGACCCGGCTCAATTATGCCCGGGTCATTCCGATGGTCGATTATACCGCCCGGGTGGTCGGCCGCCTGCTGGCCCCTTAAGGCCTCCAAGCCCCGGCCCCGCGCGAAACGCTTGATTTTTCGCTCCCGAACCCTGATATGCGGGGCATCCAGACATTCCCACCGATGGGTTACGCGCTATGACGGACAAGCCTGCCGCAGACGATACGGTTGCCAATGT
The DNA here is from genome assembly GCA_903929045.1 of uncultured Hyphomicrobiales bacterium. Lineage (GTDB taxonomy): Bacteria > Pseudomonadota > Alphaproteobacteria > Rhizobiales > Xanthobacteraceae > Pseudolabrys. Next base: position 42,632 of record CAIYTE010000178.1, on the reverse strand, counting down.
GCCGCCCGAAGGCGACGCCGCTGCCGCCGCGCCGCAGATGGTGCCGGCCGAGCAGGTGACCGCGGCGCTCGAAGCTGCCGCCGAATTCAAGGACAAGCTGCTGCGTACGCTGGCCGAGATGGAAAATCTCCGGAAGCGCACCGAGCGCGAGATCTCCGATGCGCGCACTTATGGCGCCTCGAACTTCGCCCGCGACGTGCTGGCGGTCGCCGACAACATGCATCGCGCGCTCGAGGCCATCGGCCCGGAAGCGCGTCAGCAGGCCGACGGCACCTTGAAGACCTTGATCGAAGGCATCGAGATGACCGAGCGCGAACTGCACAAGGTTTTGTCGAAGAACGGCGTCAAGAAGTTCTCGCCCGAAGGCGAGAAGTTCGATCCGAACCTGCACGAAGCCATGTACGAAATGCCGACGACGGATTTGCCGGCAGGTCACGTCGCGCAGGTCATGCAGGCTGGCTACATGCTGGGCGAGCGCGTGTTGCGCCCCGCCATGGTCGGTGTGTCGAAGGGCGCGCCGAAAACCGCGCCGGTGTCGGCCAGCGCCTCGGACAACAACTAGCGCTCGATATTATTTCGGATTGACGCCGTCGCGCAGTGCGCGCAGGCGCGTGAACTTGTCGTCCCAGCCGTCCAACGGGCCGACGCCGATCACGCGCAGGAATCCGCCCGAGCCGAAGCGCACCCACTGCACCAGATTGACGGGTTCGCCTTGCAGACCCTGGGCGCGGCCGCGAATTTCAAACCCTTGCGCGCCGCCAATGCGCATCGGTTCGGCCGAGGTGACGGCGAGATTGCGCAGCGGCGCGTTCTGCAACAAATCGCGCGCGAATTTGCCGCGTTCATCCGGCGTCTCCGGCGCGCCGCTGCCAATGGACACGATCGCATAGGCGGCCTTGGACATATCGTCGACCGGGCCGTCGATCATGATGAGGCCGCCCTGCGGCAGCACCTGCATGACGCGGAAGCCGGCGGGATCGGCGACCTTGAACGGCAACAGGTTGAGCTGCTCGTCGATCGGCGCCGCGCGGAAGGTCGCGCTGGCGAGCATCTTGCGCACGACGGCGTCGCTGTAGGCCGTGCTTGCCGCTTCCGGCACCTGCACATTGATCAGCATTGCCAGGTCGGCGGCCGGGCCGGCGATGGCGGTGCCGACCAGAAAATACTTCGTCAATTTGACGCCGTTTTCCTCGGCCTTGCCGATGATCAGAAATCCGACGCCGCTGCCGAAGGGGAAGCTCTCGCGCCTGACGTCGGTAAGGCCCTTCTGCTGCGGGCCGAAAGCGCCGCGCTCGAGCTCTTGATAGGCGCCGCCGGGCAGATCGAGGATGGCGACGGCGACTTTGTTGCTGTCGTCCTCGAATCCGGGAAAGCGCTTGCTCGGCACCAGGCCGGGGGCGGGCTCCAGTCCGATGCGCATGCCGGTCGGGTAGGCGACCTCGGCGGATGCCGGCGACAAGGCCGCAAAACCGATCGCGGCAGCCGTTACGAGCATCATCAATCGGCGCGGCATCATGGGCGGCCTTTCCGGGCGGTGGTCAGGATGACTTAGCGACCCGCACCGTCATCGGCAATGAGGGCGCGGCTGCGGCAAAATCCGAAAGCGGGGCGTCGGATGGGCGATGTCGGGGTCTCATGCTCATGGCCGGGGACCTGTCGGCCTATGGCCTATTGGCCGGGCAAAGCCCTGAGAATGCGCGCCAAACGCGATTTGCGTCTTGCGGGTCATGGGCGCCCTCCTATATGAGCTTCGAGCCGCGATGGGCGCGGTAAAATCGTGTATCCAGGGGGCTGGATCAGGGGTCGGCGGATAAGCCGCGGACTTCCATTTGGGCGCAAACTTGGCCCATCCGGCCTGCCGCAACGAGAGGAAATTATACCATGAGTAAGGTCATCGGCATCGACCTCGGCACGACCAATTCGTGCGTTGCCGTCATGGAAGGCAAGACACCGAAAGTCATCGAGAACGCCGAGGGCATGCGCACCACGCCTTCGATCGTCGCCTTCACGGACGACGGCGAGCGTCTCGTCGGCCAGCCGGCCAAGCGCCAGGCGGTCACCAATCCCGAGAAGACGATCTTCGCGGTCAAGCGCCTCGTCGGCCGCCGCTACGATGACCCGATCATCGAGAAGGACAAGAAGCTCGTTCCCTACAACATTTCGAAAGCCAGCAACGGCGACGCCTGGGTCGAAGCCGACGGCAAGACTTATTCGCCGTCGCAGATCTCCGCCTTCACGCTGCAGAAGATGAAGGAAACGGCTGAAGCCTATCTCGGCAGCAAGGTCGAGCAGGCGGTCATCACAGTTCCGGCGTACTTCAACGACGCCCAGCGTCAGGCCACCAAGGACGCCGGCAAGATCGCCGGCCTTGAAGTGCTGCGCATCATCAACGAGCCGACGGCGGCTGCGCTCGCCTACGGTCTCGACAAGGCCAAGCAGGGCATCATCGCCGTCTACGATCTCGGCGGCGGTACCTTCGATATCTCGTGCCTGGAAATCGGCGACGGCGTCTTCGAAGTAAAGTCGACGAACGGCGATACGTTCCTCGGCGGCGAAGACTTCGACATGCGTCTGGTCAACTATCTCGCCGACGAATTCCAGAAAGAGCAGGGCATCGACCTGCGCAAGGACAAGCTGGCGCTGCAGCGGCTCAAGGAGTCGGCTGAAAAGGCGAAGATCGAGCTGTCCTCGACGACGCAGACCGAAATCAATCTGCCTTTCATCACGGCCGATGCCTCGGGCCCGAAGCATCTGACGATGAAGCTCACCCGCGCCAAGTTCGAAGCGCTGGTCGACGACCTCATCCAGAAGACCATCGAGCCGTGCCGCAAGGCGCTCAAGGATGCCGGCCTCACCGCTGGTGAAATCGGCGAAGTCGTTCTGGTCGGCGGCATGACGCGCATGCCGAAGGTCCAGGAAGTCGTGAAGCAGTTCTTTGGCAAAGAGCCGCACAAGGGCGTCAACCCGGATGAAGTCGTCGCCATCGGCGCCGCGATCCAGGCCGGCGTTCTGCAGGGCGACGTCAAGGACGTGCTGCTGCTCGACGTGACCCCGCTCTCGCTCGGCATCGAAACGCTGGGCGGCGTGTTCACGCGCATCATCGACCGCAACACCACGATCCCGACCAAGAAGAGCCAGGTGTTCTCGACCGCCGAAGACAGCCAGAGCGCGGTGACCATCCGCGTCTTCCAGGGCGAGCGTGAAATGGCGGCCGACAACAAGATCCTCGGCCAGTTCGATCTCGTCGGCATTCCGCCGGCGCCGCGTGGCGTGCCGCAGGTTGAAGTGACCTTCGACATCGACGCGAACGGCATCGTCAACGTGTCCGCCAAGGACAAGGCGACGAACAAGGAACAGCAGATCCGCATCCAGGCGTCGGGCGGTTTGTCCGAGGCCGACATCGAGAAGATGGTCAAGGACGCGGAAGCCAACGCCGAAGAGGACAAGGCGCGCAAGGCTGCCGTCGAAGCGAAGAACCATGCGGAAGCGCTGGTGCATTCGACCGAGAAGGCGCTCAGCGAGCATGGTTCGAAGGTTGCCGAACCCGACCGCGCGGCTATCGAGAACGCCCTGGCGGATCTCAAGGAAGCGCTGAAGGGCGCCGATGCCGAATCGATCCAGCAGAAGACCAATGTGCTGGCGCAGGCGTCGATGAAGCTCGGCGAAGCGATGTACAAGAATGCCGAAGGCAACCAGGGTGGCGGCGATCACGACAGCGCCACCGGCGCCGACGGCAAGAAGGAAGACGTTGTCGACGCGGAGTTCACCGAAGTCGACGACGACAAGAACAGCAAGAAGTCGGCTTAAGTCGAGCTTGGCTCATGTTGCAAACCTCGCCCTTCGAGTTGCGCGCGGCGCTTCCTGAGGGCGAGGTTTTTCTTTTTCGGTGGGGATGATCCGTGTCCAAGCGCTGCTACTACGAAACGCTTGAAGTCGTCCGCACCATCGACGAGGGCGGGCTGAAGACCGCGTTTCGCAAGCTCGCCATGAAGTGGCACCCGGACAAGACCCCGGGTGACAGTTCGAGCGAAGTGAAGTTCAAGGAAATCAACGAGGCCTACGAGGTCCTCAAGGATCCGGACAAGCGCGCGGCCTATGACCGCTTCGGTCATGCCGCGTTCGAGCAAGGCCGCGGTGGCGGCGGCGGTCCAGGTTTCGGCTCCGATTTCGCCCACACCTTCTCGGATATTTTCGAAGACCTGTTCGGCATGGGCGGCGGCCGCCGGGGCGGTGGCGGCGGTCAGGGCCGCGAGCGCGGTTCGGACCTGCGCTACAACATGGAGATCACCCTCGAGGAAGCGTTCGAGGGCAAGGCGGCGCAAATCCGGATTCCAACATCGGTTGCGTGCGAGGTCTGTTCGGGCACCGGCGCCAAGGCCGGCACCAAGCCGAAGCCCTGCTCGACCTGCGGCGGCGCCGGCAAGATCAGGCATGCCCAGGGCTTCTTCACGCTGGAGCGTACCTGCCCGACCTGTCAGGGCCGCGGCCAGGTGATCGAAGACCCCTGTGCCTCCTGCGCCGGCGCGGGCCGCGTCACGCGCGAGCGCATGCTGTCGGTCAACATTCCGGCCGGTGTCGAGGACGGCACCCGCATCCGGCTCGCCGGTGAGGGCGAGGCGGGTCTGCGCGGCGGGCCGGCGGGCGACCTCTATATTTTCCTGTCACTGGCGCCGCACGAGCTGTTCCAGCGCGACGGGGCGGATTTGCACTGCCTGGTGCCGATTTCGATGATCACGGCGGCGCTGGGCGGCGAGTTTGAAGTGCCGTCGATCGACGGCGGCAAGGCCCGGGTCAAGGTTCCGGGCGGCACCCAGACCGGCCGGCGCTTCCGGCTGACTTCCAAGGGCATGCCGGTGCTCCGTTCGAAACAAATGGGCGATATGTACGTTCAGGTATCGGTCGAAACGCCGCAAAACCTGACCAAAAAGCAGCGCGAGCTGCTGACCGAGTTCGAAAAATTGTCGTCCGAGCAGACGCAGCCTGAATCGGCCGGATTCTTCAGCCGGGTCAAAGAGTTTCTCGATGGTTTAGGGAGCAAGGACAGTCAGGCCGGCTAAAGCTTGACCCTTCGCTCGCCACCCTTTACCGATTTAGACCTGTACCAGTAACGTCCTCCCACGCGTGACCCCATCAATGCCGTCGCATTCGTTCGTCCGCGTTGAAAAAAAGCCGCTTCGTCTTGATGACGAGATGCGGTTCATCCGCACATGGTTTGAAAATCCGCTGTCGACCGGCGCCGTCATGCCGTCGAGCAAGGCGCTCGCCCGCACCATGGCGAGCTATGTCGATCCGGAATCGACCGGCCCGGTGATCGAGCTCGGACCCGGCACCGGCCCGGTGACCGAAGCGTTGGTGCAGCGCGGCGTCGATCCCAAGCGTCTGGTCCTCGTCGAATTCGATGCCGACTTCGCCCGCCTGCTGCGCACCCGCTATCCGGCGGCGACCGTCGTGCAGGGCGATGCCTATCGGCTCAAGCGCCTGCTCAGCGAAACCGTACGCGAGCCGGCCGCGGCCATGGTCTCGGGCCTGCCGCTGGTGACCAAGCCGCTGCGCACGCGCCTGCGGCTGATGTCCGACGCGCTGGCGCTGTTGGCGCCGGGCGCGCCCTTCATCCAGTTCACCTATGCGCCGGTGTCTCCGATCCCGAAGGGTCTGGCCGGCATCAGCACCCAGTCGTCGGAAACGATCTGGCTCAACCTGCCGCCGGCACGCGTCTGGGTCTATCGCGGGGCCTAGCCCTCGCGTGTTATGGCTGGCGCCTGAACGGAGCCGCCGATGTCTGCCCCGAAAATTCTTGTCCTGGCCGGTTCGGTCCGCAACGGATCGCACAACGTCAAACTGGCGGCGCTCGCGGCCAAGGAATTGACGCTGCTCGACGCCGACGTCACGCGCATCTCGCTCGAAGATTACCCGCTGCCGATGTTCGACGCTGACGATGAAACGCGTTCGGGTCCGCCGGAGAGCGCCATCAAGCTCAAGCAGATGTTCATGGCGCATCAGGGCATCTTCATCGCCAGCCCGGAATATTCCGCCTCGATCACGCCGTTGCTGAAGAACGCGCTCGATTGGGTGTCGCGCGTGCGCGAGCGCGGCGATCCGGCCTATGCCGCCTATAAAAACCGGGTCTTCGCCATTGCCAGCGCCTCGCCGACATCGACCGGCGGCTTGCGTTCGCTGATGGCGTTGCGGCAAATACTCGAGCTCGGCTGTGGCGCGCTGGTGATCCCGGAGCAGGTCGCGGTGCAGCAGGCCGAAACCGCTTTCGACGAGATGGACGCACTCGCGGATACCCGCACGACCAATCTGTTTCGCGCGCAGCTCGCGCGCCTTGTTGAGTTGGCCAGAATTACAGGATGAGAGAAAACGATGGACGCGCGTGATCGCCTGATTGTCGCCCTCGATCTGCCGGGCGTGAAGGAAGCTGAAGCCATGGTGTCGCGGCTCGGCGATGCCGTGACGTTCTACAAGATCGGCTATCAGCTGGCTTATGCCGGCGGACTGTCCTTCACCGATGCGCTGATCAAATCCGGCAAGCAGGTATTTCTCGATCTCAAGCTGCACGACATTGGCAACACCGTGTCAAAGGGCGTCGAGAGCGTGGCGCAGACTGGCGCGACGTTTCTCACCGTGCACGCCTATCCGCAAACCATGAAGGCGGCGGTCGAAGGCAAGCGCGGCTCGAAGCTGAAAATTCTCGCCGTCACCGTGCTCACGTCCTACGACGACAATGACCTGACCGAGGCGGGCTACAAGCTCGGCGTCGGCGCGCTGGTCGGCCAGCGCGCCGGGCAGGCGCGCGATCTCAACGTCGACGGTCTGGTGTGTTCGGCCGAAGAGGCGGCGAACCTGCGCAAGATCGTCGGTCCTGGTCTGTCGCTGGTGACGCCCGGCATTCGTCCGGCGGGTGCGGCCAAGGATGACCAGAAGCGCATCATGACGCCGGAAAAGGCGATCAGCGCCGGCGCGGACTATCTCGTCGTCGGGCGGCCGATCACCGAAGCGGCCGATCCTAAAGCGGCGGCGGAAGCGATCGTGGCGGAGATTAAACAAGCAAAGGTTTAGGGGAGCGGCATGGCAAAAGGCTATTGGGTGGCGAATATCGATGTCACCGACATGGACGGCTACAAGCTCTACGTCGCGGCGAATGCAGAACCGTTTCGGCAGTTTGGCGCCAAATTCCTGACCCGCGGCGGCACCTCCGAGGCGGTCGAAGGCAAGCTGCGCTCCCGCGTCGTGGTCATCGAATTCCCGAGCTATGAGGCGGCGCTGACCTGCTATCACTCGCCGGAATACCAGAAGGCCAAGGCGCTACGCATCGGCAAAGGCGTCGGCGAAATCGTCGTCATCGAGGGCTACGACGGCCCGCAGCCTTGATCGACCCACCTCATCCTGAGGAGCGCCTGAAAGGCGCGTCTCGAAGGACGAGGTGGCCTGACTGCACGATCTTGGCTTTCATCCTTCGAGACGGCGGCCGAGCCGCCTCTTCAGGATGAGGATTGGCCGCGGTTATCGCGGCTTTCCTTGTTTCCATACGCCCGCTATACCCAGCCCCTTAGTCCGGGAGTAGACCATGACCGAGATGCGGCTCGTGGTCGCTGGTGCCGGCGGGCGGATGGGCCGCACGCTGGTCAAGGCGATCGCCGATCACAAGGATCTGACGCTGAGCGGCGCGCTGGAAGATGCGCGCTCGCCGCTGATCGGCTGGGACGCCGGCACGCTGGCGGGTCTCGGCGAAAATCACGTCAAGCTGTCGGGCGACCCGGCCAAGCTGCTGGAGCAGGCCGACGGCATCGTCGACTTCACCATTCCGGCGGCGACCATCGCGCTCGCCGCAGCCGCGGCCAAGCACAAGAAGGTGCACGTCATCGGCACCACGGGTCTCACCGCCGAAGACGAAGAGGCGATCAAGGCCGCCGCCAAGACTGCGGTCATCGTCAAGTCCGGCAATATGAGCCTCGGTGTCAATTTGCTGGCGGCTCTGACCAAGCGCGTCGCCAAGACGCTCGACAAGTCGTTCGACATCGAAATTCTCGAGATGCATCACAATCAGAAAGTGGATGCGCCGTCCGGCACCGCGCTCTTGCTCGGCAAGGCGGCGGCCGAAGGCCGCGGCATCGATCTCGACAAGGGTTCGGTGCGCAGCCGCGACGGTCACACCGGCGCGCGTAAAGCCGGCGATATCGGTTTTGCTACCTTGCGCGGCGGCAGTGTCGTCGGCGAGCACACGGTGATGTTCTCCGGCCCGTCCGAGCGCATCGAGCTTGTGCACAAGGCAGAGGACCGCATGATCTTCGCCACCGGCGCGCTACATGCGGCGCTGTGGGCGCAGAAGCAGAAGCCCGGCCTCTATTCGATGGCCGACGTTTTGGGCTTGAAGGATTTTTGAATTTCTCCGCCTCATCCTGAGGAGCGCAAAGCGCGTCTCGAAGGATGGGGCGGCCCTCGTCCTTCGAGACGGCGGCTATGCCGCCTCCTCAGGATGAGGGCCGAGAGAGTGCTGTTCAGTAGTGAAGCGAGGTAATCAATGTCTGACCGTCTTCTCGTGCTCGTGCGCCACGGCCAAAGCGAATGGAATCTCAAGAACCTGTTCACCGGCTGGCGCGATGTCGACCTGACCGAGAAAGGCATCACCGAAGCGCGCGACGCCGGCCGCAAGCTGAAAGCGCAGGGCCTGAAGTTCGATGTTGCCTTCACCTCGGCGCTCAAGCGCGCGCAACGCACCTTGGATCTGGCGCTCGAGGAGATGGGCCAAAGCAACATTCCGGTGATCAAGGATCTGGCGCTCAACGAGCGCGACTACGGCGATCTGTCCGGCCTCAACAAGGACGACGCCCGCAAGAAGTGGGGCGAGGAGCAGGTGCACATCTGGCGCCGCTCCTACGACGTGCCGCCGCCGGGCGGCGAAAGCCTGAAGGATACCTTGGCGCGCACGCTGCCGTACTACGTCACGGATATTTTGCCGCGAGTGCTGCGCGGCGAAAAAGTGCTGGTCGCCGCGCACGGAAATTCGCTGCGCGCTTTGGTGATGGTGCTGGAAAAGCTTTCACCGGAGCAGATCCTGCAGCGTGAAATCGGCACCGGCGTGCCGATCATCTACCGGCTCGATGCCGACGCCACGGTGAAGTCGAAGCTCGATCTCGCGGCGTAATTGGCGGCGCGTCGCGCAACAAAAAAGGCCCCGCAGTGCGGGGCCTTTTCCGTTCGAGCAACGAGACGTTACTGGATGATCTTGATGACCTTCCGGGTCTTCGGCTCGACGATAACGCGTTGGTCGTTCACGACCGCGTAGCGATATTCGGTGTGCTGCGGCACGCTGCGCAGTTCGACGCTTTCAGCCAGCGGCTGGCCGACGACCACACGTTCCTTGTAGACGACCGACGGCGCCGTATCGCGCTGGACATAGGTCACGACTTCCTGCGGCGGTTCGGCGGCCAGACCAACGGTGCTGCCGACACCGGCGCCGATCACGGCGCCGACAACGGCACCACCAACAGCGCCGGTCGCCGTCGACGCCTGAGCGAAGGCAGCGGCGGGTGCGAGCGTGGTCGCTACTGCAAGTGCGGCAATAACAAATTGCTTACGCATGATGTGTCTCCTCGGTTGTTTCAAAATGTGTTCACGCGCGGCAACGCATGTCCTTTGACATGCGTTCCGGGAACTCGATTTGAATCGGAAAAAAAACGCGCACGTTTCGTTACAGATGTAACGCGTTTGAATGTTGCGGAAGTTCCGCTGCTCAGGAATCAGACGAAACGCCCGCTTCCCAGCCCAGCATGGCGCGCTTGCGCGTCAAACCCCAGTGATAGCCGGTGATATCACCGCTTTTTCCGACAGCGCGGTGGCACGGCACCACGAAGCTGATCGGATTTTTGCCGACCGCGGCGCCGACCGCGCGCGAGGCTTTCGGCGAGCCGACTTTCGCGGCGAGATCGGAATAGGTCATCAGCTTGCCGAGCGGAATCGCCATCAGGCCTTCCCAGACGCGCACCTCGAAGTCGGTGCCGAGCAGCACGACGCGCAACGGCTGGTCGGGACGCCACTGCGCCGAGTCAAAGATGCGGCGCGCCGTGGCGGCGGTGGCGGCATAGTCCTCGACATAGGTTGCGCGCGGCCAGCGGCTGCGCATGTCCTCGAGCGCGGCGCGTTCTTCGCCGGCGTCGGCGAAGGCAAGGCCGGCGAGACCGCGCGGCGCCACCATCACCAGCGCCATGCCGAACTGACAGGGATGGAAGCCGTAGGTGATCGTCAGGCCTCCGCCGCCGGCCTTCCATTCGCCGGGCGACATCGATTCATGGGTGACGAAGAGATCGTGCAGACGTCCGGGTCCCGACAGGCCGACCTCGTATGAAGCGTCGAGGACGCTGGCCGACGAGCGCAGCAATTCGCGGGCGCTGTGCAATGTCAGCGCCTGAAGAAACGCCTTCGGCGTCAGGCCGCACCAGCGGCGGAACAGGTGGTGCAGATCGGTCGAGGAAACGCCGGCCGCTTCGGCGATGACGTCGACCTCGGGCTGGTCGCGCCAGTTGCCGCGGATATGCGCGATAGCGCGGCGCACGACATCGTAGTCGGCGGCAGCAGTCACAAGCGGGGCAACGCCGGGGAGAGGAGTGGTCATGATGGGTTTCGCCAGGGTCATTGTCATGACAGCGATTTAAGGCGGCGGATAGCGGCAAACCACCCGATTTCTGTGATCCGTCATCCTGAGGTGCCCGCCGAAGGCGGGCCTCGAAGGATGAATCGGCCGTCGCCCTTCGAGGCTCGCCATAGCGCGTCGAAGACGCGCGTTAACGCGCTTATGGCTCGCACCTCAGGGTGACGGATATGAAATGCCGCGCTTGGCCTGATTCAGTGCATTTCCCAACGCATTGGCAAACGTCGCCTTTTCGTCCGGGCCCAGAAAACTGCCGACGGTCAGGTTCTTGCCGCGCGACACCAGCAGCAGGCGCTCGATGCCGAATTCCTCGTGGCTCACCTTGTCGAGGCGCACCCAGAGCTGCCATTCGCGCGCCGTGCCGCGGTGGCTGACCTTGCGCACGGTGAGCACGGAGGGCGTGACCGTGACTTCTTCATAGGCGTCGGCAGAGCGATAATTGATGCGAAACGCAAAATAGAGCAGCGCGACGTCGAGCCCGAAAAAGCCGAACACAGGCCAGGCTCCGGCGATGAAAAACATGACGCCGGCGACAAAGCTGACGCCGCCGAACAGCAGCATCAGGATCAGAAAGCCGGTACTGCCCAGCGAGCGGTGAGGTGTGATCACCGCGGAAAAGATGGTGGGTTCGAGTTCGGCGTCTGACGTGTTGTCGGCGGCCAAGTTGTCTAAGGACATGATCGTCAAGTATACCGCAAAGATGGCGAAAAAAGCGCGCGGCAAAAAAGTGAAAAAGCCTTCGGTCAAGAAGGCGCTGACCAAGGCGAAGAAAGGCAAGGCCGCCAAGGTCGCGGCGCCGCCGAAACGCGCGAAAGCCGATGCGAAGGCCGAAGCCGGCGTCACGCCGCCGATGACGGCGGCGCAGATCGAGGAGGCGTTCCGCCGCTTTCAGGCCGCCGAGCCCGAGCCGAAGACCGAACTCAAATACGTCAATCCCTTCACGCTGCTGGTGGCGGTGGTGCTCTCGGCGCAGGCGACCGACGCCGGTGTCAACAAGGCGACGCCCGCTTTGTTCGCGCTGGCCGACACGCCGGCGAAAATGGCGGCGCTCGGCGAAGATAAAATCCGCGAGCTGGTGAAAACCATCGGCCTGTTCCGCACCAAGGCCAAGAACGTCGCGGCGCTGGCGCACATCCTCGTCGACCAATTTGGCGGCGAGATTCCGCGCACGCGCGAGGAACTGGAAAGCCTGCCGGGCGTCGGCCGCAAGACCGCCAATGTGGTGATGAACTCCGCCTTCGGCGCGGAGACCTTCGCCGTCGACACCCACATTTTTCGCGTCGGCAACCGCACCGGCATGGCTACCGGCAAGAACCCGCTGGAAGTCGAGCTCAAGCTGGAAAAGGCGGTGCCCGGCCCGTACCGGCGGCATGCTCACCACTGGCTGATCCTGCACGGACGCTACACCTGTATCGCTCGCAAACCGTTGTGCGAGCGGTGTATCATTGCTGACTTGTGCCAATGGCCGGCGAAAACGGCGTTGCAATAAAAACGGCCTGACAGCGGCCAGCCTTGGGAGAGGCGCATGGACGGGAAGAAGCCGGGGCCACGGTTCACCGGCAATTTTACGCGTGACGCGGCGACCGCCACGAAATTCTGGCGCGCGGGCACGGCCAAGCTCGGCAAGCTGCCGAAGAAATCGGCGCGTAACAAAGATGAGCAGGCGGCGGCCGACGGAATTTTGACCGCTGGCCGCGAAACGCGCGAAGAATTTCTCAAGCATCATGCGGCGGCGATCTATCGCAAGCTGACCAAAAATTTCAAAGAGTTTATTCGCGTCGACGATCTTCCCTACTTCGCGGCAAAGCTGATGCCGGGCCTGACGCCGACGCGGGCGCAGGTGGATGCCGAAAGCGCGCTGCTGCAATCGGAAAAAGACGGCGTCGAGGTCGATCAGGGCATTTTTCTGTCGCACGTACTCGCCAATGCCGAAACCGGCATGCATCTGTGCCACGCGATGCTGCGGCCGAAAATGGAATCGGTCGAGCGTCTCGCCGAGTTTGCCGCCGATGGTGTAATCGATTTCGGCCCCGCACGTGTCGAGCGGCAGGGCAAGGCGGCGGTCGTTACCGTGCAGAACTCGCGCTTTCTCAACGCCGAGGATGACGACACGCTCGACGACACCGAGACTGCTGCCGACATCGCCATCCTGGATCCGATGAGTGAGATCTGCATTCTGCGCGGCGGCGTGGTCGAGCATCCGAAATACAAGGATCGCCAAGTTTTTTCCGCGGGCATCAACCTGACACATCTCTATCGCGGCAAAATCCCGTTCCTTTGGTACATCCGCCGCGACATGGGCATCGTCAACAAGATGTTCCGCGGGCTGGCGACGGGCGCACGCGGCCCCGACGAAATGCAGGGCGGCACGCACGAGAAGCCCTGGGTCGCGGGTGTCGATGTCTTCGCCATCGGCGGCGGCTGCCAGTACCTGCTGGCGATGGACTACGTCGTTGCCGGCAGCGACGCCTACATGACGCTGCCCGCACGCAAGGAAGGCATCATTCCGGGCGCGGCCAATCTGCGGCTGACGCGCTTTGTCGGCGCACGCATGGCACGGCAGGCGATTCTCATGGGCAAAAGATTGGAATGCGACTCGCCGGAGGGCCGCCTGATCTGCGACGAGGTGGTGCCGCCGGACCGGATGGAGCTGACGCTCAAACGCGTCGTCGATGACTACACAGGTTCAGGTGTCGTCAGCGCGGCGAGCAATCGCCGGGCTTTCCGCGTGTCGGAAGAGCCGCTCGACGTGTTTCGCCGCTACATGGCGGTCTATTGCCGCGAGCAGGCCTACTGCCATTTCAGCCCGGCGCTGATCGCCAATCTGGAAAAGCACTGGAACGCCGCGCAGAGGAAAATTTAGTTCACTCTCCGCTCGTCCCCGCGCAAGCGGGGACCCAGGGCGGCAACCGAAAACTGGGCTCTGGACTCCCGCTTTCGCGGGAATGACCGGGTGGTGAGATGCCGGGATTGAATATCAAAGGAATGGATCTGTCGCCGCGGCGCGATACGCTCGATCCGATCGAGATCGCGTCGCGTGACGAGATCGCTGCGCTCCAGCTCAAGCGGCTGAAATGGTCGCTGGCGCACGCCTACGCCAACGTGCCGCATTACAAGCAGAGTTTCGATGCCGCGGGGGTGCATCCGGACGATCTGAAAACCCTCGCCGACCTGTCGAAATTTCCCTTTACCGCCAAGGATGATCTGCGCCGCAACTTTCCGTTCGGCATGTTCGCCATGCCGCGCGAGCAAGTAGCACGTGTGCATGCGTCGTCCGGCACCACGGGCAAGCCGACCGTCGTCGGCTACAGCAAAAACGATCTTGATATGTGGGCGGGCGTCATGGCGCGCTCGTTACGCGCCGCGGGCTGCCGGCCCGGCATGCTGGCGCAGAATTCGTTCGGCTATGGCCTTTTCACCGGCGGCATCGGCTTTCACTACGGCGCCGAGCGGCTCGGCATGACGGTGGTGCCGGTCTCGGGCGGCATGACCGAGCGGCAGGTCAAGCTGATCGGTGATTTCAAACCGGACGTGATTTTCGTCACGCCGAGCTACGCGCTGGCGATTCTCGACGAATTCCGCGCGCAGGGCGTCGATCCGCGCGCATCCTCGCTCAAGATCGGCATGTTCGGCGCCGAGCCTTGGACCATCGCCATGCGGGCCGAGCTGGAAGAGGCGTTCGACCTGCACGGTATCGACAATTACGGCCTGTCGGAGGTCATTGGTCCCGGCGTGTCGTGCGAATGCATCGAGAGCAAGGACGGCTGCACAATCTGGGAGGATCACTTCTACCCGGAAGTGATCGATCCTTTTACCGGAGAAGTGCTGCCGGACGGCGCGCTGGGCGAGCTGGTGTTCACCTCGCTGACCAAGGAGGCGATGCCGGTGATCCGCTATCGCACGCGCGACCTGTCGCGGCTCTTGCCCGGCACGGCGCGCACGATGCGGCGCATGGAAAAGATCACCGGACGCTCCGACGACATGATGATCATCCGCGGCGTCAATGTGTTTCCGAGCCAGATCGAGGAGATCATCCTCAAGGATGCGCGGCTGTCGCCGCATTTCCAGATCGAGCTGAAACGCCAGGACCGGCTCGATGCCTTGACAGTGGTGGTCGAGGCGCGGCCGGACACCGCAGACAATTTGTGGCCAGCCTGCAATGCCGACATGGCGGGCCGCGTGAAGGGCCTGATCGGCATTACGGTCGATGTGCGTACGGTGGCGCCCGCGAGCATCGAGCGCTCGCTCGGCAAGGCGAAGCGTGTAGTCGATCTGCGCGGGAAGTAATCCGTCACCCTGAGGTGCGAGGGCGAAGCCCGAGCCTCGAAGGGCGACGGCCCGAGAATGCGTGGCCGCTCATCCTTCGAGGCTCGCTACGCTCGCACCTCAGGATGACGGGTTACGGATAAGCCCGACATCTTCTTGTGAATGTGCACCATGAAGGCCATCGCGAACACGGGCGTGGCGAAATTCAGGATCGGAATCGAGACGAAGGCCGCGATGACCATGCCGGTGAAGAAGACGTAGCCGGCATTGGCCTTGCGCATGGCCTTGGCCTCTTCCGGCGAGCGGAAGCGCATCGCGGCGAGTTCGAAATATTCCCGGCTCAGAAGATAGGCGTTGGCGAAAAACAGAATGAGAAAGCCGAGCCCTGCGAACAGCACGAAGGGCAGGGCGACGAGATAGACGACCAGCGCCAGCAGGCCGAATTTGATGCCCTCGATCAGCGCGCGGCCGAGCGGCAATGCGACGCCGACCGGATCGGCCGGATAATGCGTGCGCTCGACGACCTCGGCGACCTCGTCGACGAAGAAGCTGCCGACAAAAGCCGTCACCGCGGGCATCAGGAACAGCGCGCCGGTGACGATGCCGAGACTGGCGAGGATCGACAGGATCCAGGCGATGGCGGCCCAGACGCTGTGCGGCGCAAAGCCTGCGGTCTGCTCGGCCCAGTTCGCGCCGCTGGTTGCCAGCGATGCCAGCAGCCGTTGCAGCGCGACGCCGATGATGACAATCACCAGCAGCGCGAGGCCGACGGATTTGAAGAGCACCGCGCGCAACGGTGGGGCGAACATCTGCGAGAAGGCTTTGACGGCGGCGTCGATCATGCCGACAGAAATAATGGTCGTACGGGAAAGGGCAAGTCCACTCTGTTGTCATCACCGGGCTTGTCCCGGTGATCCCGCTTAGGGACGCATGTACCCATCTGATCGGGATGGCCGGGACATGCCCGGCCATGACAGCGGGATCAAATCGCCTCGGCCATCGTCTTTTCGCCGAAGTTCGCGGGATCGGCCGGCACCAGCGACACGATCGGATCGGGATCGACCGCCGGAATGTCGGCCCAGGCCATAGCCTTGTAGTCGAAGCCTTTGACGATGGTCGGCTTCACGACCTCGAAATAGGGCGAGATGTCGAAATCGCGCGGCGCGTAGAGCGACGAGTGCCGGATCTCCAGAATCTCGGCGCGTTCCGCTTCGCTCTCGACGCGGGTGATTTTCGGCAAGATCGGATAACGCACGTTCTCAAACGCCTGCGCGATCAGGGCCGAGCAGATGATGCGCGTCGGATGACCGGAGCCGAGCGCCATCATGCGGCGGCGCCAGCGGCGCGGGATCGGCAGCGGAATGAGGAAGCGCATCAGGTCGATGATGTTCTTGAGGTCGTAATCGAAGCCGATGCGCTCGGCGGCGTAAGCGCAGACTCGCGCGCGGTCGTCGTCGCTCAATCCGATGGGCCGGCAGATACGGGAGTGGATGCGGCCGTATTTCGACAGCGGCACGGCGACGACGCCCTGGCCGAGATTGGCTTCGACCAGTTCGAGCGGCTCGCCTGCGGCCGAGACGCGATCGCCGATCGGCCCGACGTAGAGCGCCGCATGCGACCAGGTCGACTGCGTGAGATACTTGATGATGCCGGAAATATGATTGTTGCCTTCGACGAGCAACACATCGCCCGGCTTGAGCGTTGCGCGCAACGCTTCGGCGTCACCGGGCGTGATTTCCTCGTAGCCCTGTTCGGGCTTTTCCAGATAACGGGCGATCAGTCGCCCGATCCCGTCGGCCACAAAGCTCATCACCGGCCCCCGGCATCACGTCTCGATGCCCTTGCGTTGACGCTCCCCGTCGCGCGCACTGTTCTTTGGTTTCTTGCGCACGTTTTATTGATGCCCAATTTAAGGAAGACTCGTTGCAAATTGGTTCCTTCGCGGGCCGCAACCGTTAAAGGCCATTAGCCAAGAAAATTGCGGCGGCATCGCAGTTCAGGCACTGTTAGGATCGCAGCCGGAAAGAATTTGGATACCATGTCGCGTCTTAGCCGCCGTTCATTCGTTAATGCGCTGCTTGCCGCCGGCGCCGCCACCGTGGCGCCGCCGATTTTGGCCGCGCAGGCGGCCGGCGAAGTCGATGTCATCATCGTCGGCGCCGGTGCCGCAGGGATTGCCGCTGCGCGGCGCGTTGCCGCAGCCAACAAGCGCTATGCCTTGCTGGAGGCGAGCGGCCGGCCTGGCGGCCGCTGCGCCGTCGATGCGAAGATCTTCGGCGTGCCGTTCGATCTCGGCGCGCACTGGATTCATAGTCCTGACAGCAATCAGGTTGTGAAGACTGCCACCGGTTTCGACATCTATCCGGCGCCGCGGGCGCAGACCTTGCGTGTTGGCGCGCGTGCGGCGCGCGACAGCGAGCTGGAAGGCTTTCTCGCCGCGACCTTGCGTTCGCACCGCGCCATGGCGGACCTCAACAAGGCCAAGACCGACTTCCCCGCCAACCGCCTGCTGCCGAAGGACCTGTTCGACTGGCAAAGCACGGTCGAATTCATGCTCGGGCCTTTCGCCACCGGCAAGGAGCTCAGCGAGATTTCCGCCTTCGATATGGCGCGCGCGGTGGATCGCGAAGGGGCTGCCTTCTGCCGTCAGGGCTATGGCGCGCTGCTGGCGAAGCTCGGCACCGGCTTCGGTGCGCAACTGTCGACGCCGGTGGAAGCCGTCCTGTGGGGCAACAAGTTCGCCGTCGATACGCCGAAGGGCAATTTCATCGGCAAGGCCATTATCGTTACGGTGTCCACCAATGTGCTGACGTCGGACAAGATCGAGTTCATCCCGCCATTGCCGAAGCGGCATCTCGATGCGGCCTCCAAACTGTCGCTCGGCAGCTACGATCACGTCGCGCTGGAGATGCCGGGCAATCCGCTCGGCCTGCAGAAGGACGACGTGGTGTTCGAACGCGCCGACGGCACGAAAACCGCGGCGCTGCTCGCGAATGTGTCGGGCACCGACCTGCATCTGGTCGAAGTCGCGGGCTCGTTCGGCCGCGATCTGTCGGCGCAGGGCGAGGACGCGATGAAGGCCTTCGCCGGCGAGGCCGTGCACGAAACGCAGTGGGGCACGGTCAACGGCGCTTGGGAGTCGGGCACGCGGGCGGCGGAAGCGGCGTTGCGGCGGCTCGGCGCACTGGGCGAGGGCGGCGACGATAAGCCGACGAAGCGCAGGCGGCGGCGCTGATGCCGCGACCGAAGGCGCTCATCGCCTGGTCGAGCGGCAAGGATAGCGCCTGGGCCCTGCATGAAGCGCGCAAAGCCGGCGACTACGACATCGTCGGCGCGCTGACGACCGTGACGGACACCTTTGAGCGCGTCAGCATGCATGGTGTCCGCGAGGAATTGCTGCGGGCGCAGCTTGAGGCCGCAGGCCTGCCGTCGATCACGGTGCGCATTCCGTTTCCCTGCACCAACGACATCTACGAAGCCTGGATGGCGGCGGCGATGCAGGACGCGGTGGCGGCCGGCGTCACGCATGTCATCTTCGGCGATTTGTTTCTGGCAGATCTGCGTGCCTGGCGCGAGGCCAAGCTCGCCGCGATCAACGTGACGGCGGTGTTTCCGATCTGGATGCGGCCGACCGATGGGCTGGCGCGCGAGATGATCGCCGCCGGGGTCGAGGCGCATCTGGCGGTGGTGGATCTGAAGAAATTATCGGCCAGGTTTGCGGGCCGCCGCTTCGACGCGTCGCTGCTCGGCGATCTGCCCAGCGGCATCGATCCGTGCGGCGAGAACGGCGAGTTTCATTCGTTTGTATCGGCGGGGCCGATGCTGTCGCGGAAAATTCCGGTCAGGGTCGGCGAGACGGTCGTGCGCGAAGGATTTGCGTTCGCGGATTTATTGCCCGCTTAACGCAGGTTGTCATCCCCGTGCAGGAGGATCCAGTACCCAGGATCGTGCCGTGATTACTGGATGCCCGCTTTCGCGGGCATGACAGCGGAGATTAACCGCGCAGCACGCCGCCGGTTTTCTTCGACACTTCGGCGACGATCTTCTGCCCGAGCGCGTCGATCTCTGCATCCGTCATCGTCTTTTCGCGCGGCTGGAAGGCGACGGCGATGGCGACCGACTTCTTGCCGGGTTCGATGCCGGTGCCTTCATAGACATCGAACACCGTGACGTTGGTGATCAGCTTCTTGTCGATGCCCTGCGCGGCGCGCACGATGTCGGCGGCCTTCACCTTGCTTTCGACGACGAAGGCAAAGTCACGTTCGACCGGCTGAAACGCCGACAGTTCGAGCAACGGCTTGGCGCGCGTCGGCTTGGCCTTGGCCGGCGGAATGTTTTCGAGAATGACCTCGAAGGCAACCAGCGGGCCGTCGGCCTTGAACGCGGCGAGCGTGCGCGGATGCAGTTCGCCGAAATGGCCGATGATGTTCTGCGGGCCCATCTGAATGGTGCCGCTGCGGCCGGGATGGAACCAGGCCGGCCCACCCGGGACAATCTGCATCGCCTGGACCGGCGCGCCGGCAGCGGCGAGCACAGCGAAAGCGTCAGCCTTGGCGTCGAACACATCGACCGGCTCCGGCTTGCCCGACCAGTGACGGCCGGCGCCGGTGCCTTTGGCCAGCGCGCGGCGCAGGCCGCTCGCGGCGGTGAATTGATCCTCGGGCTTGTCGCCTTTGAAGATCTGGCCGACTTCGAACAGCGCCACGTCGGCAAAGCCACGATCGGCATTGCGTTGCGCCGCCATCACGAGACCGGCGATCAGGCTCGGACGCATATCCGACAATTCGGCAGCAATGGGGTTGGCCAGCGCTAGTTCCGGCTTGCCGCCGCCGAAATGTTCGGCTTCGCGCTTCGACACGAAGGACCAGGTCACGGCCTCGACCAGACCGCGCGCGGCGAGCGCGCGCTTGGCCTTGCGTGTGCGGGTCTGGATCGGCGTCAGCACCGCCTTGCGCGGATTGTCGCCGCGCGGGAACGGCGTTGCCGGCACCTGATCGACACCGGCAATGCGAACGAGTTCTTCGACGATGTCGGCGCGGCCGTGAACGTCGGGGCGCCATGAGGGCACGGCAACCTTGAGACGATCGGCGGGACCGGCAACAAAAAAGCCGAGCTTCTCCAGCGTGCGGCGTATTTCGCGGTCGGTCAGCTTCATGCCGGCGAGACGCGGCAATTCACTCACCGGGAAATCGACCACGGTTTCCTTGGCTTCAGCCTTGCCGGCGACGACGGCTTCGGAGGCCTCGCCGCCGCACAGGTCGATGACCATCTGCGTCGCGAGGTCGAGACCCGGGATCATGAAGTTCGGATCGACGCCGCGCTCGAAGCGATAGCGCGCGTCGGTGTTGATGCCGAGCTTGCGGCCGGTCTGGGCGATGTTGATCTCCTCCCATAGGGCCGACTCGATCAGCACATTGGTGGTGTTCTCGTCGCAACCGGAGGCCTCGCCGCCCATGATGCCGGCGAGCGACTCGACGCCCGCATCGTCGGCGATCACGCACATCGCGGCATCGAGCTCATAGGTCTTGCCATCGAGCGCCGTAAGCTTCTCGCCGTTCTGCGCGCGGCGCACGACGATGTTGCCCTTCACCTTATCGGCGTCGAACACATGCAGCGGGCGGCCGCGGTCGAAAGTGATGAAGTTGGTGATGTCGACCAGTGCATTGATCGGGCGCAGGCCGATGGCGCTGAGCCGGTCCTGCAGCCACTTCGGCGACGGGCTGTTCTTGACGCCGCGCACGAGGCGCAGGCCGAAGGCCGGGCACAGCGGATGCGTCGCGCCGAAATCGAGCGTCACCTTCACCGGGCAGGGGAACGAGCCCTTGATCGGCTTCGGCGCATTTTCCTTGTAGTCGCCGATGAGCGTCGCGCCGAGATCGCGGGCGATGCCATTGACGCCGGTGCAGTCGGAGCGGTTCGGCGTCAGGTTGATTTCGATCACCGGCTCGTTGAGGCCGAGAACTTCGGCGAACGGCTTGCCGATCGGCGCATCCGCCGGCATTTCGATGATGCCGTCCGAGTCATCGGAGAAACCGATCTCGGCGCCGGAGATCATCATGCCTTGCGATTCGACGCCGCGGATCTTGCCGACCGAGAGCGTGATTTTCTTCGCCGAAATGTAAGTGCCGGGCAGGCCGAGCACGGTCTTCAGCCCCGCGCGCGCATTCGGGGCGCCGCAGACGATCTGCAGCGGCGCGCCGGTGCCGTTATCGACCTTGCAGACGCGCAGGCGATCGGCGTCCGGATGCTGTACGGCTTCCAGGATCTGCACGACCTTGAAGGGCTCGTATTCTTTCGCCTTGTTCTCGACGTGTTCGACTTCGAGGCCGATCATGGTCAGCTTCTCGACGATCTCGTCGAGGGACGCCGTCGTGTCGAGGTGCTGCTTCAGCCAGGAGAGGGTGAACTTCACGTGCTGAGCCCTCCCGCGAGCGTCGGGAAGTCGAGCGGCCGGAAGCCGTAATGCGATAGCCAGCGCACGTCCGCTTCAAAGAACGGACGCAGGTCCGGCATGCCGTATTTCAGCATGGCGATGCGGTCGATGCCCATGCCCCAGGCGAAGCCCTGATACTCTTCCGGATCGAGGCCGCAGTTGCGCAGCACGTTCGGGTGCACCATGCCGCAGCCGAGAATCTCGAGCCAGTCGGTGCCCTCGCCGAAGCGGATTTCGCCCTTGTCGCGCTTGCACTGAATGTCGACTTCCATCGACGGTTCGGTGAAGGGGAAGAAGGACGGGCGGAAGCGCATCTTGACCTGATCGACTTCGAAGAACGCCTTGCAAAATTCCTCGAGGATCCACTTGAGGTGGCCCATGTGCGACGACTTATCGATCACCAGGCCTTCGACCTGATGGAACATCGGCGTGTGCGTCTGATCGGAATCGGAGCGGTACGTGCGGCCCGGAATGATGACGCGGATCGGCGGCTTCTGCGTCAGCATGGTGCGCACCTGCACCGGGGACGTGTGCGTGCGCAGCAACAGCCGCGAGCCGTCGGGCTTCTGCGGGAAATAGAACGTGTCGTGCATTTCCCGCGCCGGATGGCCTTCCGGGAAATTCAATTTGGTGAAGTTGTAGTCGTCGGTCTCGATATCCGGCCCTTCGGCGACGGCAAAGCCCATGTCGGCGAAGATCGCGGTGAGTTCGTCGATCACCTGGCTGATCGGATGCAGGCGGCCCGTTTCCACGGGTGCTTCGCGCACCGGCAACGTGACGTCGACCGTCTCTGACGCAAGCCGGGCATCGAGCGCGCCGGCGGCGAGTTCATCCTTGCGCGCGGCAATGGCGCCGCCGACCTTGTCTTTCAGTCCGTTGATCGCCGGGCCCTTGGCCTTGCGTTCGTCCGGCGTCATGGCGCCAAGCGTTTTCAGCAGCGCTGACACCGAACCGCTTTTGCCGAGCGCGGAAACGCGCACGGCTTCCAGCGCCGTTTCGTCCTTGGCGGACGACACGGCGGCGAGAAGCTCGGACTCAAGTTGCGCGATATCGGACATGGGAGCCCCGTGCACCGTCATCGTCCGCGAAGGCGGACGATCCAGCACTTGCTGGGTCCCCCGCCTTCGCGGGGGACGACACCCAGTGACTTACGCCGTGGCGCGCGGCTTTTCGGCCGGAGCCGGAATGGCGGCCTTCGCCTTTTCCACGATCGCCGCGAACGCAGCCGGCTCGTGGATCGCGAGATCCGACAGCACCTTGCGATCGACCATCAGGTTGGCCTTCGCCAGACCATCGATGAACTTCGAATAGTTCAGGCCGAACGGACGCACAGCGGCGTTGAGACGCTGGATCCACAAAGCGCGGAACGTACGCTTCTTGCGTTTGCGGTCGCGGAACGCGTACTGGCCGGCCTTTTCGACGGCCTGCTTGGCGGTGCGGATCGTGTTCTTGCGGCGGCCG
Source organism: uncultured Hyphomicrobiales bacterium (assembly GCA_903929045.1). Taxonomy (GTDB): domain Bacteria; phylum Pseudomonadota; class Alphaproteobacteria; order Rhizobiales; family Xanthobacteraceae; genus Pseudolabrys. The sequence continues at coordinate 19,821 of CAIYTE010000178.1, read as the reverse complement.
TAATAGCCCTTGGCTGCCTTGTAGACTTTCTTGTGCTTGGCGTGGGCGGTAACGCCGCGTTTAACGCGAGCCATGATCGAACTCCTTGCGGTTTTCTAACGTGCGATGAATTGACGGGAACAACGGCCGCGCGGGCGCGGCTTCGAATACAGGTCAGCCGTTCGGCAGCCAGTACTTCTTGATGTTGTCGCCGTCGGTCTTGAAAAGCACGTTGGTGCCGCGCTTGTTGCGGATCTGCTTGGTGGTCCGCTTGATCATGCCGTGGCGTTTGCCGGCCTGGGCGTACTTCACTTTACCCGAGGCCGTAATTTTGAAGCGCTTTTTAGCGCCCGACTTGGTCTTCAACTTGGGCATTTTGCTCTCCTCATCGGCCCATGACGAAGCGTAAGCCGCGTCTGGCCTGGATGTGCTCGCAAGAATTGGCTTGGAGCTTGGTGCTCGGAATTGAGCGGTTTTCATCGCCACGGCAGCCCTGACTGGCCGGGCCATGAAGGGCGGCGTTATGGCAGAGGTCCGCCAAGCTTGCAACCAAGCTGAGGCGCAGCCGTTTCGCCGTGTTTCCGGCCATTTTGCCCGAAAATCAGGGTTTTGACCCCGATTTTTGTTATTTTTCCCGGAAAATCCCGATTTTCGCCCTTGGAACGCAAAAACGCCGCCCGCGAGGTCGCGAGCGGCGTTTTTTATCGGACGGCTGTCGCGCTTAACGCGGCGCCAGCAGCATCACCATCTGACGGCCTTCGAAACGCGGCTCGGATTCCACCTTGGCGATCGGCCCGGTGTCGTCCTTGACCCGGTTGAGCAGCTTGTAGCCCAACTCCTGGTGCGCCATTTCACGGCCGCGGAAGCGCAAGGTGATCTTGACCTTGTCGCCTTCCTCGAAAAAGCGCTGCATCGCGCGCATTTTCACGTCGTAATCGTGATCGTCGATCATCGGGCGGAGCTTGATCTCCTTGATCTCGACGACCTTCTGTTTCTTGCGGGCTTCGGCCGCCTTTTTCTGCGCCTGGAATTTGTACTTGCCGAAATCCAGGATCTTGCAGACGGGCGGATTGTTGTTGGGAGAAATCTCGACCAAGTCGAGCCCGGCCGCTTCGGCCATGCCGAGTGCGACAAGCGTATCGACGACACCCTTGTTGTCGCCAGTGGCATCGATCAGCTGAACTTCTTTCGAGCGGATCTCCTCGTTGATGCGCGGGCCGTCCTTTTGGGCGGGCTGCGCGGCTTTCATCGGACGACGAATGGCTACTATCTCCTCATGCTGTTGCGACGGTCCTTGAGGTGCGCCAAGCGCCCTGCCGGATGGGGTAAAGATTGGTAGAAACGGCGAATAAGTCAACGCCGTTCCGCTCCGATTGTCGAAACTTCAGGCAGATTCCGCGTTCAAAGCGCTTAAATTGCACTAATTTTATCGGACTGTGACAAAGCCGCCGAGCCGCGGCCCTCTTGGGTGATCGGACGTCCCGCGATCTCGCTGTAAAGCCGCAGGGTCTGCGCCGCTACCCCGTCACCATCGAAATGGCCGAGCACCCATTCGCGGCCGCGCCGTCCCATCGCGTTGCGCGCCGGCTCCGACAAGAAAAACAGCCGCAGCAGTGTCGATGCCAGCGCTGCGTCGTCGCCGGACGGAAAGCGCATGCCGGTGACACGGCCTTCCGGCACGGCCGGCGTTGTGAGAACGACATCCGGACCGGCGGCCATATCCGACACGAGCACGGGCCGCGCCATGGCCTGCGCCTCGAGCAAGGCGCGCTGCACGCCTTCGGGCTGCACCGCCGCCGACACCACGACCGTCGCCGCGGCATAGGCCGCCGGCATATCGCTTACCGGCGCGGCCATGCGGATGACGTCCATCGTCTCCGTCGTCAGCACCTGATCCCAGAGTTCGCCGGTGTAATGCGTGTGGCCGCGATCTTCGCCGACAAACACGAAGAGAAAATCTTTCAGTCCCATGTCCTTGAGGCGGCGCACCGCCTTGACGACGACGTGATGCCCTTTGCGGCGGGTGATGCGTCCGGTGACCAGAATGACCTTGGTCTCGGGCCGCACCCCCCAACTGTTGCGGATGGCATCGACGCGCGTGTGCGTGACGAGCGCGGGATCGAAACGGCCGACGTCGATGCTGCACGGCACGACCGCGATCATGTCCCACGGCGTGCCGTACCGGTCGTTGATCAGCTGCGCGATCTGTTCGCTCGAGGCGAAGACTTTCGCGCCGCGCGCCATGACGCTGTTGTACAGGCGCTTGAGGAGGTTCTGTTCCTGAAACCCCTTGTACCAGCTGGTGACAAAGGGAACGCCTTTCATCTTTGCCGCGATGAGTGCGCTCCAGGCGCCGGCGCGGCCGAACGCATGAACGACGTCGCATTTTTTATCGCGCACCAGCCGGCCAAGCGCGGCGGCATTGGCGAGAATGGCGACCGGATTGTTGGTGCCGGTATCAATCGCGACAAATTCGGCGCCAGCGGATGTGACATCGGCGGCCAGACGTCCGGCGCGCGATGCGACGATGGCGCGATGACCGGCGTTCTGAAGGATGCGGACGAGTTCGACCGCGCCGGCGTCGGTGGCGCCGCCATCGAGCGTCGGCACCACGATCAGAACCGTCAGTGGATCTGGCATAGTTTGCGCAGCGGATTTGTCCGAGCGGCGCGTCTCGAAAGCGGGAGTCTCAGGCGCTACCGAACCAGGCATTCGACCTCGAAACGCCCCCGCTTACGCATCACGCGCTAGCAATGATGTATAAACGCCCCGGATCGCCTCGGCAACGCTCTGCGGCGAGAAAGCGAATTCGGCAAACTGCCGGGCGCGTGCGCCCAAGGCCTCGTAGGCCGTCACATCCATCGCCAAAGCCGCGCCGATGGCGCGCGCCATCTCGGTGACATTGTTGGGGCGCACCAGCCAGCCGGTGCGCAGGTCGTCGCGCATGCGCGGCGGGCAAAGTACGTTCTCCGGCAGCACACCGACGGTGGTGGCGATGACCGGGCGGCCGATGGCCTGCGCTTCGGCGACGGCGCGGCCGGACAAAGGCGGTTTGAGCGCCGGCACGACGACGAGATCGGCGGCGGCCAGTGCCGCGGGCATATCGGTTGGCTGACCGACGACGCGGCACAGCGTGTCGATGCTGTGTTGCCGGGCGCGGGCCCAGAGTGATTTCACGAGGGCGCCCTGGCCGCGGTCCTCGCCGGCGAACACGATGGCGAAATTGCGGTCGCCGCCGGCGACCAGCAGACGCGCCGCCTCGATGACGCTCATCTGTCCGTTGCCGGGCGCGATGCGGCCGGTCACCAGCACGACGCGCATTTGCGGCAGCACGCCCCAGACGCGGCGGATCGCGGCGATGCGTTCGGCACTGACCGCCGCCGGATTGAATTTCGCAGTGTCGACGCTGCGCGGAATGACGGCGATGCGGTCCGGGGAAATCGCATAACGTTCGATCATGGCGCGCGACACGTAACTCGATGGCGCGATGACACGATCGCCGCGCGCCAGAGACGAGCGCAACGATGTGCCCGGCCAGGAATGCGCCGCGACTTCATCGGGGAATGACGTCACCAGAAACACCGGCATGCGCCGCGTCGCCGAGAGCGCGCTCCACGCCGCGCCCGCGCTGTGCGCGTGCACGATGTCGATGCGTTCGCCGGCGATGAGGTGTGCCAGCTTGCGCGCGTTCGCATTGATGCGCAGCGGATTGAAGGTGGCGTTCGGCATCGGCAGCCATTCGCCGCCGAAGGCGCGCAGGTCGCCGACCAGAGGTCCGCCGTCACCGGCGACGATGGCGCGGGCGCCGGATTGCAGCAACGTCAGCGCGATATCGACGGCGGCGTGGCCGATGGGATCGTCGCTCAGCGCCGGCACGATCTGCAGGATCGTGGCGCCGGACAGCGAGCGCGGCTTGCGGCGCAGATTTTCCTTCACGGGGCCCATCGCTGCACTCTATCGTCGCGCACCGTCATTGGATCAGCCGAATCGTCATGAGCGAAGCCCGTCTCACATCTCTTGCGCTAGAATCGCCCCCGCGGACCATCGCCGTGCGCGTGCGCGAGAGCAAGGGCGATGGGGGGAAGCCGGGGCTGGTCTGGCTGGGCGGCTTCAAGTCCGACATGAAGGGCACCAAGGCGGCGGCGCTCGATGGCTGGGCGGAAGCCCAGGGCCGCGCCTGCCTGCGCTACGATTATTCGGGCCACGGCGAGTCCAGCGGCGAATTCACCGAGGGGACGATTGGCCGGTGGCTTGCGGAAAGCGTGGCGGTCTACCGCGCCTTCGCCAAGGGGCCGCAGGTGCTGGTCGGCTCGTCGATGGGCGGATGGCTGGCGCTGCTGCTGGTGCGGGAGTTGCGCAAACAACCCGCGGCACAGGTCGCCGGCATGGTGCTGCTCGCGCCGGCGGTGGACTTCACCGAGGAGCTGATGTGGAAGGCGTTCTCCGACGACATCAAGAAGCAGATCGAGACGACCGGCAGATGGCTGCGACCGTCGCAATACGAAGCGCCTTATCCGATTACCAAGACATTGATCGAGGATGGCCGCCATCACCTGCTGATGGGCGGACTGATCGAGACCGGATGCCCGGTGCACATTCTGCAGGGCGTGCAGGATCCGGATGTACCCTTCGCGCATGTGCAGCGATTGATGTCGCATTTTGCCAGCGACGACGTGGTGCTGACCCTGATCAAGGACGGCGATCATCGCCTGTCGCGGCCGGAAGATATCGAGCGCCTTCTGAACGCGGTGGCGGCGTTCTAGGCCCACTCGGCCCTGACGGTCTCATCCGCGTCGTCGCGCTGGAGCGCGCGCGCGGATTCATCCGGCAACAGTTGTCGCAACGCCCACACCGCCGCGCCGCGCACCATCGGCGACGCATCGTCGAGCAAGCGTTCGGCCTCGGGCACAAGGGTCGCGTCGCCGGAATTGCCGATCGCATAGAGCACATTGCGCACGAAGCGATCGCGGCCGCTGCGCTTGATCGACGTCTTGGAAAACAGCGTGCGGAATTGCGCGTCGTCGAGCCGCGCCAGATCGGCAAGCTTCGGCGCGCGCAACACATCGCGCGCGGCGAGCTTGGCCTCGCGGCCCTGTTCGGCGAACTTGTTCCAGGGGCATACGCTGAGACAATCGTCGCAGCCGTAAATGCGGTTGCCTAACAGCTCCCGGAATTCGTGCGGGATCGGGCCTTTGTGCTCGATGGTCAGATACGAAATGCAGCGCCGCGCATCGAGACGATAGGGCTCGGGAAAGGCGGCGGTCGGACAGGCATCGAGACAGGCGCGGCACGAGCCGCACGTCGTATCGACGCGCTTGTCGGCGGCGAGATCGAGCGTCGTGAAGATCGAACCGAGAAACAGCCACGAACCAAAATCGCGCGACACCAGATTGGTGTGCTTGCCCTGCCAACCGAGACCGGCGCTTGCCGCCAGCGGCTTTTCCATCACGGCTGCGGTATCGACGAACACTTTCACGTCGCCACCGGCATTCGCTACCAGCCAGCGCGCGATCTCTTTCAGCCGAGTCTTGATGAGGTCGTGATAGTCGTCGCCTTTGGCGTAGACCGAGATCGCCGCCTTGCTGCGCTCGTTGAGAACGGCGAGCGGATTGTGATCCGGTCCGTAGTTCATGCCCAGCATGATGACGGAGCGCACATCCGGCCACAGCGCCAAAGGTGAGCCGCGCCGCTCGGCGGTCGTCTCCATCCACACCATGTCGCCATGCGCGCCATCGGCGAGAAAGCGCTCGAGCCGCGCTTTGGCTTCCGGCACCGCGTCGGGTTTGGTGATGCCGGCGACGTCGAAGCCGCGCAGCTTGACCTGCTCGCTCAGCGCGGCCTTGATCGCGGTGGGATCGGTCAGAAATCCAGGTCGGCGTAATTTTTCGCCGGTGGGATGCCGGCGAGCGTCTCCGTCAGCAGCGGACGGAACGACGGACGGGATTTCACCCGCGCGTACCAGTTCTTCGCTGCTTCGTCTTCGTTCCACGGCACATCGCCCAGGTAATCCGCGACCGATATATGTGCGGCCGCTGCGAGGTCGGCGAGGCTGAGCCGGTCGCCGGCCAGCCAGTCGCGGGTTTGCACCAGCCAGCCGATATAGGCCAGATGATAGCGGATATTCGTGCGCGCCGCCCGCATCGCCTCGGTGTCCGGCGGGCCGCCGCCCTGCTCCAGCGTCATATGACGCTTGAAGACACGCTCCAGCACCAGCGGGCCGCTGACTTCGGCGTGGAATTTGTCGTTGAACCAGCTCGCCAGCCGCCGCACCTCGACGCGCTGGCTGATCGACGCCGGCAGCAGGCGGTGTTCGGCCTCGTCGCCGTGCGTATCGGCGAGAAACTCGGCAATGATGGCGGCGCCCGGCACGGCGGGCTGGCCGTCCGTGACCAGCACCGGAATCTCGCCGGTCGGATTGAGCAGCAGGAACTCTTCGCGCCGCTCCCAGAACCGCTCCTCCACCAGCCGCGCGTCGATGCCGTATTCACCGAGCATCAGCCGCACGTAACGCGAGTGCGGGCACAGGGCGTGTTGAAACAGAGTCAGCATGAGAATCCGGGTCGGCAAGAGAGCGTCAAAAGAGCGGCAAAGCGAGCAGCGAGAGGCGGCAGGAGAATCGATGACAGCACTATAGAAAGCCGGAGGTAAGTCGCAAATTTCAGTGCGGTTATCGACTTATTACCAATTTTAGTTGCCTGACTGGAGGCCTTACGCCAAAAGCACCCATCCGCGTATTGGGTGTGATTCCGACAGCGCCGTTCCCCGGAGAAGCACATGAATTTCGACGCCATCAAGGCGGCCGTCCTCGCCGTGGTCTCGGCCCATCTGGACCTGTTCAAGGCGGCAATCCTCGGCATCGTCGAAGGCCTCACCGAATTCCTGCCGGTGTCATCGACCGGACATCTGCTGCTGATGGAGCATTTCCTCGGCTGGGGCGACGGCGCCTTCGGCAAATCCTTCGCCATCCTCATTCAGCTCGGCGCCATTCTGGCGCTGCTGACCATCTACTTCGGCCGCATCTGGTCGCTGGCGACCTCAATGTTCACGCAATGGGGCGCGACCCGCTTCGTCATCGGCATCCTGTTGGCGTTCTTGCCGGCGGCGGTGATCGGCGCGCTCGCCGGCAGCATGATCAAGGCGCACCTGTTCGATGTGCGCATCGTCTGCATCTCGTTGATCATCGGCGGCTTCGTGCTGCTGTGGGTCGACCGCATGAATTTGCAGCCGCGCCACTTCGAGGCGACCGCGTTCACGCTGCCGATGTATTTCGCCATCGGCATCTGCCAATGCCTGGCGATGATTCCGGGCGTGTCGCGCTCGGGCGCGACCATTGTCGGCGCCATGCTGTTCGGCGCGGACCGCAAATCGGCCGCCGAGTTTTCGTTCTGGCTGGCGATGCCGACCATGGTCGGCGCTTTCGCTTACGAAGTTTTCAAGAATCGGTCCGAGCTTGCGGACGCCAACATCACGGCGATCGCGGTCGGCTTCATCTTCTCGTTCATCTTCGGCTGGATCGTCGTCAAGACGTTCCTGAGCTATGTGCAGCGCCACAGCTTCGCGGTGTTCGCGTGGTGGCGTATTCTCGTCGGCAGCGCCGGAATCTACGCGATTTATTTTCTGTAGTCATTCCGGGGCGCGTGCGAAGCACGCGAGCCCGGAATCCAGATCGAAGAATCAGTATTTGCAGCTCTGGATTCCGGGTCCGACGCTTCGCGTCGTCCCGGAATGACGAAATTGACTAAGCCGATTTGGGCCGGAATTGTCCGGCGCGGCGGAAGCGCCAAAGATACGACGGCACGATCGCTTCGACCGTCTCGCCTTCGATGCCGAGGGCCTGCAGCGTGCGGCCTTCGGCCTTCGCGGCATCCGACACGATGTTGTCGACTTTCAGCATCTCGACTTGATCCGGCGTCAGCGTTATCGGCGACGGCGCGAACTGCAGGAACATCGCCTTGAAGTTTGCGGCGAAGAACGGCAGCGGCACCAGCAGACGCTTGCGCTCGATGGTCGCCAGCATGAACTGCATCAGTTCCTTGAACGTAAGCACTTCCGGGCCGCCAAGTTCGTAGGTCGTGCCGGCCTTGAGCTTGCCGTCGACCGCATCGGCGATGGCCGCGGCGACATCGCCGACAAACACCGGCTGGAATTTGGTCGCGCCGCCGCCGATCAGCGGCAGCACCGGCGAGAAGCGCGCAAGTGCCGCAAAGCGATTGAAGAAATCATCTTCCGGCCCGAACAGGATCGACGGCCGCAGCACGACCGCCTGCGGCTGCGCCGCCTGCACCAGATTTTCGGCCGCGGCCTTGGACCGCGCATAATGCGCCGGCGAATTGTCGTCGGCCCCGAGCGCCGAGACATGGACCAGACGGGCGCCATGGGCATTGGCGGCCAAAGCCACCTGCTCGGCGCCGTAAGTGTGGACGCGTTCGAATCGCTGCTTGCCGCCTTCGGCGAGGATGCCGACGAGGTTGACGATCACATGGGCGTCGCGGGCCGCGGCATCGACTGAGGCGGCGTTGCGCAGATTCGCCTGCACGGCGTGGATCTGGCCGACCCGGCCCAGCGGCTGCAGGAAATTGGCCAGTTCGGGCCGCCGGACGGCCACCCGGATGCGATAATCGCGCTTGGCTAGGGCCCGCACGACGTGGCGGCCAAGAAATCCGGAGCCGCCATAGACGGTAATCAGGGTGTCGGCGTTGCTTCTGGCGGTCATTTTGCGCTCGCTTTAGCGGTGCTGCAGCAAAAAAGGCTCGGCATTCCGGCAAATAGCCGATTGGCCGTGGACTGTATAGAGGATCAAACCCTTCAATTGACAAGCTGAAAGCGGCTCCGTACCTAGTCCGCGTGCCCAGGTGGCGGAATTGGTAGACGCACTAGTTTCAGGTACTAGCGCCGCGAGGCGTGAAGGTTCGAGTCCTTTCCTGGGCACCAGCATTAAACGCCGGATATCCGCATGACCATCCGCCTGCATCGCGGCGATCTGCCAAACCTGAACGCCTACAAGGGCGCGGTGGCGATCGATACCGAGACCATGGGTCTCGATCCGCGGCGCGACCGGCTCTGCGTGGTGCAGCTGTCGCCGGGCGATGGTTCCGCCGACGTCGTACAGATCGCGGCGGGGCAGAAAAAAGCGCCGAATATCGAGAAGCTTCTGGCCGATCCGGCGATCGTCAAGATTTTCCACTATGCGCGGTTCGATATCGCGGTGATGGCCAATGCCTTCGGCGTCATGGCCGGACCGGTCTATTGCACCAAGATCGCGTCGCGTCTGGCGCGCACCTATACCGACAAGCACGGCCTCAAGGATCTGTCGCGCGAGATCCTCGGCGTCGATATGTCGAAACAGCAGCAATCGTCCGATTGGGGCGCCGATACGCTGACCGAAGCCCAGGTGGCCTATGCCGCCTCGGACGTGCTTCACCTGCACGCCCTGCGCGAAAAGCTCGACGCCATGCTGGCCCGCGAAGGCCGCAGCGAACTGGCGACGGCCTCATTCGGCTTCTTGCCGTACCGTGCCAAGCTCGATCTGGCCGGCTGGGCCGAGCAGGACATTTTCTCCCACGCTTCTTAAGCCTTTGGTTTATATTGTTAATAGTAAGCTACCGCTGAGTCGCTGGCGACGAAGCGTGGCTTTCTTTGCCGTGCCCGGGCCATATTCGCGCGGCAGGGTGGTTGGCGTGGGGCGGGCGGACATCCGAAATTCAGAGCGGTCGAACACGACGTATGAGCCGTGTAATCACAGCGCAGACTGACGACGAGACCGCGCGGTCCTTTTGGACCATGGGACGCGGCGATAGCGAGCGCGCGTTCCGCTCCGCGCGCCGTCACAGCACCCTTGTGCGCGTCATGCGGCTGGCTATTCCGGCCGGCGTTGCCGTCGTGCTGATCGGATTTGGTCTGGCCGCTTATTTCAATCCGTTGCGCGCGCTTGCCAAGCTGCCGGTGAACCTCAGTGACCTCGTTGTCTCCGGCACCAAGGTGACGATGGAAAAGCCGCGCATGACCGGCTTCACCAAAGACGGTCGCGCCTATGAATTCATCGCCGACGCGGCGGCGCAGGATCTGACCAAGCCGGACATCGTCGAGCTGCGCAACATTCGCGCCAAGCTGCAGATGCAGGATTCGTCGATGACGGATATGTCGGCGGATGTCGGCGTCTACGACACCAAGCGCGAGATGCTGCAACTCAACAACAACATCGTGCTGCTATCGTCCAACGGCAACAAGGGCCGCCTCAGCCAGGCGATGATCGACGTGCGCAAAGGCAACGTGGTGTCGGAGCAGCCGGTTGAACTAGAATTCCTGCAGGGCCTTCTCAATGCCAAGAAGCTCGAGATCGTGGACTCAGGCGACACGATCCGCTTTCACGGCGGCGTGGAAATGGACTTGATGCTCAACAACACGTCGCTGCCGAAGCCCGGCGCGGCGCAGCCGGCGTCGCCGCGCACGGAGGCGCCTGCTCCTGAAGCGGCCAAAGTCCAGGAAGCGTCCAAGGCTCAAGTCCGCAAAGCGGAAGCGAAAAAGGCCGAGACGGCGCGCGAAGCCCGCGCCGAGGCGCCGAAAGCGCGTATGCCCATCGATCTGGCGCCGCGTGCTGAAGCGTCCCGAAAAGATTCGTCCAAACCGGCAGCCAATAACCGATGAGAAACTTTCGCCGCGTGAGCGTACGGCTGCTGACGGCAGTGGTGCTTATACTTCCTGCCGCCGCGTTGCATGCGCAGCAGCCGGCGCAGCCGCAAGCCGGCAAGGGCCCGCCCAATGCGCTGCAAGGGTTCTCGCAGAACCGCGATCAGCCGGTACACATCGAAGCCGCGACTTTGGTCGTGAAGGACAAGGAAAAGGTCGCGACCTTCAGCGGCGACGTAAAGGTCGTGCAGGGCGACACGACGATGAAATCGAAGTCGCTGGTCGTGTTCTACGAAGGCGATGCCGAGGGCGAAAAGCCCGGCACGGCAGCAAAAGCGCCGACCAAGACGATGCAGGCGGCGACGCCGGGGCCTGGCGGCGAGCAGAAAATCAAGCGGCTTGAGGCGCACGGCAATGTCGTGGTCATTCAGAAAGACCAGACCGCCACCGGCGAACTCGGCATCTTCGACATGAAGACCAACACGGTGACGATGACCAATAATGTCGTCATGACGCAGGGGCAGAACGTGCTGCGCGGCGGTAAGCTGATCGTCGACCTGACAACCGGCGTATCGCGCGTTGAAACCGGGGCCTCGGGACGCGTGCAGGGCTTGTTCATTCCGGGCAGCGGCGGTCCGGCGACGGCTTTACCCGGGGCTTCGCCAGCCGCGCCCGCGCCGCCGAAGCCCGCTGCGGTGCGGCCATTCTGACCGCGATCGTGTCGTCACGGACCGGCCGGTTTGCCACCACGGGTATTCGTTTGGGGAATCAGCTAGTGTCGCGCGCTGATTGCATTGACGTTGTCATGAGCGGCGTTCGCCGCGAGGGTGTTTCGTGGATATTCTGACGCTGTTCCGGCGCCGCAAGCCAGACGCCACGCGCCAACGCGCGTTGACGCCAGCGGAAGCGCGTCAGCAGCAGGCCGCCGCGGCGCGCGCGGAGTCGGTGCAAGCCCTGCAAGCGCAACGGCAGACCATGGCGCCGCAACAAGGCGGCGTGGTGCGGCCGCGCGGCGGCGCCGACAAAACTCAGCAGGCGCGGCATTATCTCGCCGCGCATGGCGTCGAAAAAAGTTTCGGCAATCGCATGGTGGTGAAGGGCGTCACGCTCTACGTGCGGCGCGGCGAAGCCGTCGGCCTGCTCGGTCCGAACGGCGCCGGCAAGACCACCGTGTTCTACATGATCACCGGTTTGATCCAGGCCGACCGCGGCCGCATCGAACTCGACGGTTACGACGTCACCGGACTGCCGATGTATCAGCGCGCGCGCCTCGGCATCGGCTATCTGCCGCAGGAAGCTTCGATCTTCCGCGGCCTCAATGTCGAAGAAAATATCCGCGCCGTGCTCGAAGTCGTCGAGCCCGATCGCCGCCGCCGCGAGGCGGACCTCAACGCGCTGCTCGAGGAATTCAATATCGGCCGTCTGCGCAAGACGCCGACCATCGCGCTGTCGGGCGGCGAGCGCCGCCGCGTCGAAATCGCCCGCGCGCTGGCGACGCGCCCCAGTTACATGCTGCTCGACGAACCCTTCGCCGGCATCGACCCGATCGCCGTGGGCGACATTCAACAGCTCGTGCGCCACCTGACGAACCGCGGCATCGGCGTGCTGATCACCGACCATAACGTCCGCGAAACGCTGGGCCTGACCGACCGCGCCTACATCATCTATTCGGGTGAAGTGCTGATGGAGGGCCGGGCAGAGGATATCGTGAATAACCCCGACGTCCGGCGGCTCTATTTGGGCGAAGAATTCCGCCTATAGATCGGGCACTCGGCGCTGGCCAGCCAATACGGCACAATATTTGTGCAATGCTGCAGTGCGGAATCACGTATCGCTTCCGCTGCAGACCTGCTATATCAAAACAAGCAAGATTCAGACCAGTTTCCGCCGGGAAACCGCTATGGCGTTGTCTCAAAGGCTAGAATTCCGTCAGAGCCAAGCGCTGGTGATGACCCCGCAGCTGATGCAGGCCATCAAGCTGCTGCAGCTCTCCAGTCTCGATCTGGCGGCCTATGTCGAAGGCGAACTCGAACGCAACCCGTTGCTGGAGCGCGCCGAGGCCGACGATCACACCCCGCCGGGCGCCGAGCCCGAGGCGCAGGTGATGGAGCGCAACGAGGATCTGTCACCGACGGCCGACTGGATGGGCGAGGACCTCGAGGTCAATCGCGCCTCGATGGAGCAGGGGCTGGGCACCGAGCTCGAAAACGTGTTTCCCGACGACGGTGGCGCCAAGACCGCGCCGACCGAAACGCCGCCGCCGGCTTATTCGGAATGGTCGGGCGTCGGCACCGGCGGCGCGGAAGACTCCTCCTACAATCTCGAATCCTTCATCACAGCCGAAATTACCCTGGCCGATCATCTCGCCGAGCAGATGGCTTTGGCGATCTCCGATCCCGCGCAGCGCATGATCGGCCGTTACCTCGTCGATATGGTCGACGAGACCGGTTACCTCATCGGCGATCTCGATACGGTGGCCGAGAAGCTCGGCGCCACGCGCCCTGCCGTCGAAGCGGTGCTCTCCATTCTGCAGACCTTCGATCCGCCCGGTATCTGCGCGCGCAGCCTCACCGAATGCCTGGCGTTGCAGCTCAAAGAGCGCAACCGATTTGACCCGGCCATGCGCGCGCTTGTCGAGCATCTCGAATTGCTGGCCAAGCGCGACCTTGCAGCCTTGCGCCGTATCTGCGGCGTCAGCGACGAAGACCTCGTCGACATGATCGCGGAGATTCGCAATCTCAATCCAAAGCCCGGCCTCGCTTTCGGTTCGACGCTCGTGCAGCCCATCGTGCCGGACGTTTATGTGCGCGCCGCGGCCAACGGCGACTGGCAGGTCGAATTGAATTCAGACACGCTGCCGAAAGTGCTGATCAGCCAGCGCTATCACGCGCAGGTGTCGAAGACGACGCGCAACGAAAAAGACAAAACCTATCTCGCCGATTGTCTGCAGACCGCGACATGGCTGGTGCGTGCGCTCGATCAGCGCGCCAAGACGATTTTGAAAGTGTCGAGCGAGATCGTGCGTCAGCAGGACGGCTTCTTCACCAAGGGCGTTCAGCACTTGCGTCCGCTCAATCTCAAGACGGTGGCGGATGCCATCGGCATGCACGAGTCGACGGTGTCGCGCGTCACCGCCAACAAATACATGGCGACGAGCCGCGGCATTTTCGAATTGAAATATTTCTTCACGTCTTCGATCGCGGCGTCCGATGGCGGCGAAGCGCATTCGGCGGAAGCGGTGCGGCATCGCATCCGTCAACTCATCGACGCCGAGAACGCCATCGAGGTTCTGTCGGACGATACGATTGTCGACAAATTGCGCGAGGTCGGCATCGACATTGCCCGCCGCACCGTCGCCAAATACCGCGAAGCCATGCGCATTCCCTCTTCGGTACAACGAAGGCGCGAGAAACAGGCTGCCAACGCCTGAGTCGCCGATATTTGACTGGCGTATTTTCCAGACCGTGGCAGACTTTGCCGCGTGTAAGAGTCGGAACTTTTCCGAGTTCTAGTCCTTAGTCTCTGTTGGATAAAACGGCGGGCAACTCCGCCCGCATCTGAAACGGGAGGCGTGACGGATGACTTTTTGCGTATCTGGCAAGAACATCAACATCGGCTCAGCTCTTCAGGAGCAAATTGCGAGCCGCGTCGAAGAAGCAACATCCAAATATTTTCACGGCGGTTATTCGGGGCAGGCGACAATCGGCCGCGATGGTTTCGGTTTTAAAACCGAATGCGTTTTGCATCTCGATTCCGGTGTGATGATGGAAGCCGAAGGCATGGCGGCCGATGCTTACGACAGCGCGGCGCAGGCCTCCGAGCGCATCGAAAAACAGCTTCGCCGTTACAAGCGCCGTCTCAAGGATCATCAGGCCCGCCGCAGCGGCTGATCGTTCACGACCCAAGGCAGGCCCCCTCGGGCTTGCCTTGGACCACGTACGAACGGGGCAATTTGGCCCACTGAAACACGGTTTTTCTGCCGAAATCCTAGGCGCGTGTACCGCTACGCCGCTACCCGCGGCCATTGACGTTATCGTCCGTCGTTCTATAAGGACCGCGATCCACCGACATTTCTTGGTACTTTCGCGCTGTCTTTCAGATCACTGGACACGTCCATGACGCTCACCGATCTTATCGCGCCGGCCGCGGTTATTCCGGCGCTCAAGGTCAACGGCAAGAAGCAGGCTATCCAGGAGCTTGCCGCGCGTGCGGCCGAGCTGACCGGACAGAGCGAGCGCGCGATTCTCGAAGTGCTGTTGCAGCGCGAGAAGCTCGGCTCGACGGGCGTCGGCAATGGCATCGCCATTCCGCACGGCAAATTGCCGAAGCTCGGCCGTCTGTTCGGACTGTTCGCGCGTCTCGAACGCCCGATCGACTTCGAAGCGCTCGACAGCCAGCCCGTCGATCTCGTTTTTCTGTTGCTGGCGCCGGAAGCTGCGGGCGCCGATCATCTCAAGGCGCTGGCGCGCGTGGCGCGTTTGTTGCGAGATCCGGAAGTCACGCGCAAATTGCGCGAGTCCGGCGACGCCGATGCGATCTATGCCGTGCTGGCCATGCCGCCGGCGAGCAGCGCCGCTTAAACAAACTTCGTCGAACGAAAAAAGGCGCCGCGGCCTTTCGGTCACGGCGCCTTTTCTATTTACGCGCAGCGCCTCTAGTGAAGGCTGACGGCCTCGAGCTCCTGGCTCCAGGCATTGGCGATCGCGGCTTCGCGCGTATCTGTCAGCATGATCGGCGTGCCGTCGGCGGCATGCAGCGCGAACAAATCAATGCCCGGCTCCAGCTTCGGCGCCTGCGGAAACATGTTGGCGACATCCTCGGATTTGATCGTCCTGACGTAAGCCAGACGTCCATCGCCGAGATGCGCCAGTGCGTCCTGCGTGATCGCGGGAGGCGTGACGTTCGGTTCAATCGTTTTACCAGTGGTATTCATGGCACTCGACTCCTTTTCCATTCAACGCTCGACGCCGTCGAGTCCTGCTTCACAAGTTCGTCATTCCGTCTCGTTGATCGCGATTGTCTTAATGACTCGTTCGAGTTGCGGCCGAACGAGGTCGATCGATAACAATCCGTTCTTCAAGTCGGCGCCCAAGACTTCCATGCCGTCGGCCAGCACGAACGTCCGCTGGAACTGACGCGCGGCAATGCCGCGATGGAGGTACTGACGGCTTTTGTCGTCCTGCTGACGTCCGCGGATCACCAGCTGACTTTCCTCGACGCAGACGTCGAGTTGGTCGCGGGTGAATCCGGCAACCGCAAGCGTGATGCGCAGCCGTTCGGGATTTTGCCCGTCGTGCGCCAGCCGTTCGATATTGTAAGGCGGATAGCCGTCGGCGCCTTTGGCAACGCGATCGAGCACGCGCTCGATTTCATCGAAGCCCAGCAGGAACGGACTGGATAGGGACGGAACTCGTGACATCGGTCTCAAAGCCCTCGCTTGAAGCGACTTTGACTGAGGCCCCTTACGGGCACCCCTTAACCGGAAGGCACCGCCTCCGGTCCCGACTAATATGGGTGGGGCGGGTTAAAGGTTCAAGAACAGGCGGTTAGCGGCCCTTTACCAGGGCCGGCACCGGCGCTCCAAGGCGCGGACCGGGCTGGCGAGCACCCGGAAGCCTCTGGTTTCATTGGTTAAATTAAGCACGTCTGTTTTCGTTACTGGGTAAAAGAAGTCTTAAAGGCCGACTCTTGCGCAAACTCCCTCGGTAAGGTCGGCGCAGCCTGAAATGAAAAGATTTCCCGCAGGCGGTTGAGGGAGTTGTCACGTGATCTCGCGCGCCATCGATCTGAATCTGTTTGCCGACGAGCCTGCCGACACCCAGCTTCTCCGATCTCGCTTCGTCACCCATGTCGGCGCCGATCGCGCTTGCCATGGTGCCGTTGCCGCGCCCGGCGCCGGGCGTACCGCCGCCGTCACCGGCGCAACGCCTCAAGCTTGAAGGCAAGGAATATGCGCGGGCCGAACGTTGCCTCGCCAATGCCGTTTATTTCGAAGCGCGCAGTGAGCCGGTGCGCGGCCAGATGGCGGTGGCGCAGTTCGTCGTCAACCGCGCGTTCTCGGGCTTCTATCCGAATGATATCTGCGGCGTCGTTTATCAGAACGCGAATCGCCGTCTGGCGTGTCAGTTCACCTTTGCCTGCGATGGCAAGAGCAAGGCGATCACCGAGCGCGGTCATTGGGCGCGCGCCGTGCGCATCGCCAAGGAGACGCTCGACGGCAAGATCTATGTGCCGGAAGTGGCGAAGTCGACGCACTATCACGCCATCTATGTTCATCCGAACTGGGTCGGCGAAATGAAGAAGATGGTGCGCTACGGCCTGCATAATTTCTACCGGCCCTATGCCTGGGGCAACGGCGCTGAAGAGCCGGTCTGGGGCAGCGCCGCGATGGTGGCCAACGCGCGCGCCGGCAAGAAAGAATAGCTGCGGCGTTCGTCACACTCCGCTCATTCCCGCGAAAGCGGGAATCTAGTTCTTCGCAAACTGCCCGGTCCCCGCTTTCGCGGGGACGAGCGGGTCGAGTTAGATCTTCAGCTTGAACAGCTTGATCGCATTGTCGCGGCCGATCTTCTTGCGATCCGCCTCGCTGATCTCGGCCTTGTCGAACCACTGCGACGCCTGACAGGTATCCTCGAACGGCCAGTCGATCGAGAACATCACGCGGTCCACGCCGATTTCCGTCATGGCGCCGATCATCGACGGCGTATGGAAATTGCCCGACGTCGTCAGATGAAAGTTGTTGCGGAAATAGTGACCGACGCTTTGCTTGGCCGGATAGCGATGCGGCTCCTGCATCCAGCCGTTACGGCCGTCGATGCGCCACAGCAACGCCGGAATGCCTTCGCCGAGATGGCCGAGAACCACCTGCAGCTTCGGGCATTCGTCGAACAGGCCGCTGCCGATCAGCCGCAGCGCATGCACGGCGGTCTCGGCGGCAAAGGCCCAGTTCGGACCGAGCATCCAGTTGTGGCCTTCGTAAATTTTAGTCCCGACCGGCAGCGGATTGCGCGGGTGCAGATAGAAAGGCACGCCGAGCGCTTCGCAGGTTTTCCAGAACGGCCGGTACTGCGGCGCGTCGTAATAGGTGGCGTTGTCAGGTGAGCCGATCTGCGAAAAGCCGTTGACCAGTGCGCCGACCATGCCGAGCTCCTTGACACAACGCGTCAGCTCGGCGGCCGCGGCTTCGGGATCCTGCATCGGCAGCGCGGCGAAACCGGCAAAGCGCGTGGGACGCTTGCGCATGTGCTCGGCAAGCGCGTCGTTCGCCTGCCTGGCGATTGCGATCGCTTCCTTGGTGTCGGGAATGGCCTGGATCGCCGGCGCATTGAGCGACAGGATCATCAGCTCGACGCCGTGCTTGTCCATCTCGCGCAGGCGCGTGTCCTGCACGTCGATGAGGCGATGTTCGAGTTCCTGCCAGACATTGCCGCCGAAGACTTTGGAATCGCCGAGCGTCGGCGGAATGGCGAAGTGTTCTTCGAGCGCGATCTTGCCTTGCATGGTGCTTCCCCGGTTTGCGAGCGGCATCATGCGAAAGGCAGCGAGGGTTGTCAGTTGAAATCTAGCGTAGGCGCTTCTTCGCGAAAGCCCGACCTGACGACGATTTCATGTAGCGCTCAAAAGCGACTGCCTTTGGCTCGTCGGCGAAAGCC
This sequence comes from uncultured Hyphomicrobiales bacterium, assembly GCA_903929045.1. Lineage (GTDB taxonomy): Bacteria > Pseudomonadota > Alphaproteobacteria > Rhizobiales > Xanthobacteraceae > Pseudolabrys. The sequence goes on along the minus strand of CAIYTE010000178.1, from coordinate 1,564 downwards.
ACGTACGTAACAAGCCGCCAAGGTTTGAACTTGGCTGTGTGGCTCGATTGTCCGGCGTTGTGAGCAGCCAGACGCTGACGCAAATTGTCCGTCAGTCCAACGTAGGTCTCTTTTGGAAAATCGATACTTTCGAGGAAATAAACATATTTCATCGAAGGCCACTTTAGCCCGTCTTCGCCCTACGGGCTACGACGGGCAACCTACGCGGGGGTAGGTCGGCTTGCCAACCGAAGCGGCCTTGGCCGCGTAGGTTGGTGGAGCCAAGCGGGATCGAACCGCTGACCTCCTGCATGCCATGCAGGCGCTCTCCCAGCTGAGCTATGGCCCCTTTAGTGAAACGCTATCAACCAGCAAACGCGGATAAAGCCAAGTGCTTTCTAAAGGATGGAGAAAGCCAGGGCTTGTTCCGCTTTATTGCTCTTCTTCCTTCTCGATACCATCGCCGATGATGTCGGTGACGTCCGGATCGCCGTCGTCTTCTTCCTCGATGAAGGCGGCATCGAGGTTCTCATCGCCCTCGACCTCTTCGTCCGCGTCGGCGCCGGCTTCGGTTTTCTTGCCGGTCTGCTCGGCTTCGGCGTCTTCCAGCGAGACAAATTCGGCGTCTGCGGTCTCCGGCACGATGCTTTCGGCGGCGGCGACCGGGGCCGCCTTGGCGGCATCCGACGGCCGTGAACGCGACTGCACGGGAAGAACGATCGGGACGACTTTGCCCGTATAGGGGGAGATCACCGGCGTCTTGCCCAGGTCGTAGAATTTACGGCCGGTTTCGGGGCAGACGCGCTTGGTGCCAAGCTCGGATTTGGCCACGGTCAAGGTTCCTTAGAAGGGTCTAGAAAGCGACGCATCGCTGTAAACGGTGCTTCACTTGGCTAGTTGCCGCGCCCCTGTCAAGCGTTCCGAGCCGCGCCAAAGGGCCGGGAAGGCCTTTGGGATGACGCTGCCCGCGCCCGGTGGTAGGACGGCCCGGCCGCAAGAAGGACACCGCTGCCCGTGAACGCCGCCTCCATGACCCCCCTGACCGCCCGCCGCGGAGGCCCCCTCAAGGGCCGTCTGCGGGTTCCGGGCGACAAGTCGATCTCGCACCGGGCCCTGATTCTGGGGGCTTTGACCGTCGGCGAGAGCACGATCAGCGGCCTTCTGGAGGGCGATGACGTCCTGCACACCGCGTCGGTCATGCGGGCGATGGGCGCCAAGGTCGAGCGGACGCCGGACGGCGTCTGGCACGTCTGGGGCGTCGGGGTCGGCGGCTTCGCCCAGCCGGCGGATCCGCTGGATTTCGGCAATTCGGGTACCGGGTGCCGCCTGGTCGTCGGCGCGGTGGCCGGTTGCGGCATCACCGCGACTTTCGACGGCGATGCCTCGTTGCGCAAGCGGCCGATGCGCCGCGTGCTGACGCCGCTCGAACAGATGGGCGCGCGCGTCGTGTCGTCAGCCGATGGCGACCGACTGCCGCTCACCTTGAAGGGCGCGACCGATCCGCTGCCGATCACCTACGAGTCGCCGGTGCCGTCAGCGCAACTCAAGTCCGCGGTGCTGCTCGCCGGTTTGGCGGCGCCGGGCG
>CAIYTE010000177.1 GCA_903929045.1 uncultured Hyphomicrobiales bacterium | reverse complement strand
GCGCGGTCGGCCGCTTCGATGGCCAGCCGTTCGGCTTCGGTCTCGGCGTCGCGCAGACGCTCGTTGAGGCGGAGCGCACGGGCCTCGGCTTCGGCGCGACGGCGCGCGAGTTCTTTCAAGTGCGCTTCGGCGGCGGCGACGTCTGCGGTGAGTTTGGCCAACGCGTCTTCGGCGGCGGTGCGCTCCGTGGTGGCTTGTTCCAACGCGGCGCGTGATGTGCTTTCGGCTTCGGGTTCGGACTGCTGCTCGTTGCGGATGCGCTCGGCTTCGGCGTCGAGGCGCGCGATCGCCTGGGCGGCGTCTTCGGCCCGCATCCGTTCGCGCTCCATGTCGGAGGCGATCTGGGCGAGGCGCTGGGTCAGTTGCGCTTCGGCGGCACGAACGCGTTCTTCCTCGCGGTCCAATTCTTCGCGGGCGAGCTTCAAGCGTTGCAGCTTGGCGGCGGCAACCGCTTCGGCTTCGCGCAACGGCGGCAAAGCGGAGGCGGCTTCGGCTTCGTGGGTCGTCGCGGTGGCGACTTCGGTGGTGAGCCGCGCCACGTCTTCTTCGAGCGCCGTCAGACGCGCGTTCGATTCCTCGACCGCGGCGGATGCGGCCGTGTAGCGGTGATGGAGAACCTGCGCTTCGGCGCGGCGGATGTGATCGGAGAGGTTGCGGTAGCGCGAGGCCTGACGGGCCTGGCGCTTCAACGCCTGAAGCTGCGATTCGAGCGTGTTGATGACGTCTTCGAGGCGGGCGAGGTTGGCTTCGGCGGCCTTCAGGCGCAACTCGGCTTCGTGACGGCGCGAATAAAGACCGGTGATGCCGGCGGCTTCTTCGAGGATCGCGCGCCGTTCGGTCGGCTTGGCGGCGATCAACGCGCCGATCTGGCCTTGGCTGACGATCGCGGTCGAGCGCGCGCCGGTGGCGGCGTCGGCGAACAGCGTATGCACGTCGCGCTGGCGGGTCTCGCCGCCGTTGACTCGGTAGGCCGTGCCCGCGCCGCGCTCGATGCGGCGGATGATTTCGATTTCGTCCTGGTCGTTGAACTGGGCCGGCGCGGTGCGCTTGTCGTTCTCGAGAACGATGCTGACCTCGGCGATGTTGCGCGGCGGGCGGTTTTGCGTGCCGGCGAAAATCACGTCGTCCATCTCGGCGCCGCGCAACTGACGCGCGGAATGCTCGCCCATCGCCCAGCGCAACGCGTCGATCAGGTTCGACTTGCCGCAGCCGTTGGGGCCGACGATGCCGGTCAGACCCGGCTCGATCACGAGTTCGGTGGTTTCGACGAAGGACTTGAAGCCGGAGAGACGAAGCTTGGAAAACTGCACGTTGTTACCGCTCGGGACTGGGTGAAGGTGAACTGGACGAAGGTGTGGGGGACATAGAAGAACCGGAGGCAGCAGGCATCGAGGCTGCATCGGACGCCGGCAGCAGCGTGTTGACCAACGCCACCAACTCTTCCGGCATCGGCGCGCCGACGATCAGGCGGCCGTTGACGAGGAAGCTCGGCGTCGAGTTGATCTTGTAGGCCTGCTCGGCCGTGACGCGGCTCTGGGTCACGGCGTCTTGGACGGCCTTGTCGTCCATGCAGGCATCGAATTGAGCTGCGTTCATGCCCGCCTGATTGGCGATGGTGAGGAGTGCTGCCTTCGGATCTTGCGCGGTGGCCCACACCATCTGGCGGCTGAACAACAATTCGATCATGCCGAACGCGCGCTCGTTGCCGGCGCAGCGCACCAGCATCGCGCCGCGCAGGGCCAGCGCGTCGAGCGGGTAATCGCGGAACACGAGACGGACCTTGCCGCTGTCGATCAGCACCGGCTTCACGGCGGGGAGAACCTCGGTGGCGAAGTGGGCGCAATGGGGACACGTCATCGAGGCGTACTCGATGATCGTGACCGGCGCGTTGGCGTCGCCCAGGACGCGGTCCTCGGGGAACACCGTGAACGGCAGCACCGGCGCGTCGGCGAAGGATTTGGGTGCGTCGGGGCTTGTGGCCTTGGTCGAAGGGCGCATTTCCACCACCGTCACGCCGATTACGGCGGCAACGGCAATGATTCCCAATGCAATCAATATCTTCCGCATGATGACCTCAGACCCACAACCTATAGCGTGAAAACGCCGCTAACGTCCCTGATTCGCCCGACCCCCGCAAGGGGACATTTTCATTTATCCCCACCGTTTTTGGCCTTTTCCGGGCCCTTCGCCGGGGCGCAGGCGTCGGCGGTGGTTTGCAGCGCTTTGGCGAGGCGTTCGAGCGCGGCGCGAAGCTCGGGGTCCTCGACCGACTGCATGGTGGCGAGCGTGTCGGCGGTCGGCGGCGGCGGAGCGGGCCCGCGCGGCGGACGCTTGGCGCGCAGCTCCGGCATCCCGCCCGGGAGAATCTTGAGCCGCGCCACCGCCGGGTAGCCGAAGTGGCCGTTGACCCGCTCGATGATCTGCGGCGAGAGGTGCTGCACTTCGAGCCCGAACGCCGACGCGACGCGGATCATCAGCGTGCCGTGGTCGCGCTGGCCGCGCTCGAAGGCGAGACGCTCCGGCGACGCGATCGAGGCCAGGTGCGCGCCGACGATCGCCGCCCAATCGGTGATGACCGCTCCCTCGGCGAAGCCGCGGCGGCGAAACAGCGGTCGGGCGATACGCGCAACCGTCGCCCCCACCGTCGCAAGACCGTGGCGCCGGACAGGGGTGTCGGTGGGCTGAGCCATGTGGGTGTTCCGACCTCGTTGCGGAGGTCAATTGAAGGCCGATTGAGGGGCGTCTGTATGCTAACTGTGGGCACTATGAAGGGCAAACAGAGCGCGGTCATTGTGGAAAAAAAGCGACGGATTGTGGAGAAAAAATCCGCCGTTGTGGAGAACGCGCGGGACGTTGTGGAGAAAAGCGGCGACGTCGCGGCGCGCCTG
>CAIYTE010000176.1 GCA_903929045.1 uncultured Hyphomicrobiales bacterium | reverse complement strand
GTCGGCGAGATCGGCCTGGAACACGATGCCGTGCGGATGGCCGTGCTTGTCGGCGATGCCCTGCAGCCACTTGGTTTCATCGAGGCCGCGGCCCGGACCCCAATTCGCGGTGACATGAACCGATTTGGTGACGCCCTCCGGCACGATGTCGTGCAGCCATTCCTCGATCGGAATATCGCGGCGCAGGCCGAAGAAATCGCCGATGGCGCGGATGATCGGCGGATCGCGCAGCCAGGCGACGTCCTTGCGCTGCCAGATGTGATGATGAGCGTCGATAACCGGGCCGGCGTAGCGGATCATGAGAACCCCAACGGAATAATGATTGCGGTCGTACCTCTAGCCCATGACCGAGGCGAGGCAAGCGCGAAAAATAGAAGCTAGCTTTAGACGTTTTGAAACGTCCGAGTTGTTATTGCAGCGCAATGACGTGATTGGGTTGCTCTACCCCAGCGCCTTCATCACTGCGGCCGAGATCGCCGTGGTGCCGTCCGTGCCGCCGTATTCCATCGGCTTGAGGCCGTTGCTGTAGGCGGCGTCGACCGCGCGCTCGATGCGGATCGCGGCGTCGGCGGCGGGCTGATGGTCGTGCTTGTCGGCGAGCCAGTCGAGCATCATGGCCGCGGACAGGATCATGGCCGTCGGGTTGGCCTTGCCTTGGCCCATGATGTCAGGCGCGGTGCCGTGGCAGGGCTGGAACACTGCATGCGTGTCGCCGATATCGGCCGATGGCGCGATGCCGAGCCCGCCGATCAGACCGGCGGCGAGATCGGAGAGAATGTCGCCGAACATGTTCTCCATCACCATGACGTCGAAGTCCCACGGTTTCTTCACCATCATGGCGGCGCAGGCGTCGACATAGAGCATGTCGGTCGTAACGCCCGGCAGCTTCGCTTTGCGTTCGTTGAAGATGTCGCGCTGCCAGTTGAACGCCTTGAACACATTGGCCTTGTCGACCAGCGTGAGGCGGCCGGGCTTGCCGCGTTTCTTGCGGCGCTCGGCCAGGCGCAATGAGAAGTCGAACAGCCGCTCGGTCTTGTCGCGGGTGACGACGAGCGTTTCGCGCGCTTCCGTCTGCGTCGTGACGCCTTTGCCCATCGAGGCGAACAGGCCCTCGGTCGACTCGCGGATCAACACGAAGTCGATGCCGTGCTTGTGCGCATCGACGATCGGCGACGGCACGCCGGGAATAAGCCGCGCCGGACGCACACCGGCATAGAGGTCGTAGATGAAGCGCAGTTCGACCTGCGGCATGATTTCGGTGTTGTCCGGATAGCGCACGCTCGGCAGGCCGCAGGCGCCGAGAAAGATGGCGTCGGTTTCGCCGCATAGTTTGATTGTCTGCTCCGACATCGATTTGCCGGTCGCCTTGTATTCTTCGGCGCCGGCGGGCGCTTCGGTGAAGCGGAATTTCAGGCTCGGCGTCGTCTCCTCGATCCGGCGCAGCACGTCGAGCGCCGGTTTGGTGACTTCGTGACCGATGCCGTCGCCGGGCAATACGGCGATGTGAAAAGCGGAATTGGCGGACATGCTCGTTTCCTCCGGGCCTTTTTAGACCGCCCTCGGGGTGGCCATTGGCATCTTGTCCCGCTAATCAATACGCCCGCATGAAAAGGCGCAAGGGGAGCACACGATGCCTCGGTTTTCTGTCCATCTCGATTATCTCTTCACCGAGCGTCCGTTCCTGCAGCGCTTCGACGCCGCGGCCGCGGCCGGCTTCGGCGCGATCGAATGCCGTTTCCCGGTCGGCATTCCGGCGGAGCAATTCCGGCAGGCCGCCGAACGCAACAAACTCGGCATTCTCGGCATCAATACGCCGACCGGCGGCGACGACGAGTTCGGCTTTTGCGCCGTGCCCGGCCGCGAGGCGGAATGGAAAGACATGTTCGCCGAGGCGCTGGACTACGTCAGCGCAGTCGGCGCCAGTGCGGTGCATTGCCTCGCCGGCAAGGTGCGGCCCGAGCAATATGCCGCCGCCAACAAGGTCTTTGTCGAGAACCTGAAGCGCGCCGCGGATCAGGCGGCGGCCAAGAACGTCAAGTTACTGCTGGAGCCGATCAATCACTACGACCAGCCTGATTATTTCCTGACGCATGTCGAGCACGCGGCCGAGATCATCGCCAAGGTCGGCGCGTCGAATGTCTTCATCCAGTATGATTTTTATCACGTGCAGATTGTCGAGGGCGATCTCATCCGCCGCCTGGAGAAACACTTCCCCATGGTCGGCCATCTGCAGTGCTCGCAGGTACCGGTGCGCAACGAGCCGGACGAGCGCGGCGAGATCAATTATCCCTTCGTGTTCGCCGAGGTGGACCGGCTGGGGTACACCGGCTGGATCGGCTGCGAGTACCGGCCGCGCGGCAAAACCGAAGCCGGGCTGGGCTGGGGCCGGCCGTTTGGCCTCAAAACCGCATCTTAATACCCGATTAACCATCAAACTTCTTGAAAAGTCTCGACTTTTCGCTTTTCGGCGGCTCCCGGCACTGGTAAATTGAGTCCATGTGGGGATCGAAAAAACCGGCCGACGCCGGGGCTGAAAAGCCGGCCACCGAACTGACCGCCGCGGTGCGCGATGCGCGCATCGAAGCGGCAGAGCGTTCGGCCGTCGTCGTCGACCTGCGCGACGCCGACGTGGCGCGGCTCGAACTGCTCAACGAAGCGCTCGATCCGTTGTTCAAGGACATTCCTGCCGGCGTCGAGCTGTTCGATCGCGGCGTCAGCAAGGGCGACACGCCGCGGCTGTGGGTCGACGTCATCGCCCACATCGCGATGGGCCGCGACAAACGGCAGTACCGTTTCCTGCAGGACACGCGCTACGGCCGCGCCGTGTTGGCCGAGAGTTACGACATCGCCGAGATGAAGCAGGCGGTGACGCGCTACGTCGCGCGGCGTCTGGTCGAGCGCGAGCGGGCTTTGGGGGACGACACGCCGTTCGGCGAAGGCACGATGATGAAGCGCGCCGAGCAAGAAAAGCGCCGCAGCCATGCCCGCGCGTTCCGGACGTTCATCTATGGCGTGATTGTCGGCGTCGGCGCGCTGGTCGCGTTCGCGCTGTTGTACAAGCCGCACCCCTGATCCGTCACCCTGAGGTGCGAACCGCGTAGCGGTGAGCCTCGAAGGGCGACGGCCCTGCTGTGGCCGTTCATCCTTCGAGGCTCGCTGTCGCTCGCACCTCAGGATGACGGAAAAAGTTCAAACCTGTTCTGCTCGACCACGGCGCCGTCGGCATCCAGCCCGCGTGACTCGACTTCGCAGGTCCATGCGCCGCGCGTGCCGTCGATGCGATAGAGATGATAGGCCGCGCCGTGCTTGTCGGTGCCGGGAATGGCGGAGGCCGAGGGCACGCCGACCGCCGGAATCCGAGTGCCGTTCGGCCCCTGCAGCCAGTTCAGCATGTGAATGTGGTCGTGGCCGTGAATGACGAGGTCGGCGCCATGCGTGGCGAGCACCTTGAGCAGCACCGGCGCATCGAGCAGCTTCTTGTGATTGCTGCTCAGCGTCACCGGCGGATGATGGATCATGACGACACGGAAGATATTTTCGTTCTGCAGCTCTTTGAGCAGCACGGACAGGCCGGTGAGCTGTTGGGTGCCGACCCAGCCGGTGGCGAGAAACGGCGCGCTCGGCACGCCCGTTGAAATGCCGATCAACGCGACCTTGCCGCGGCGGCGGATATAGGGAAAGCCGTGGACGCCGTCGTCGGTGGCCATGTAGGCGCCCCAGGCCTTCTTCGCCCAGGCGGCGCCTTCGCCGACATAGATGTCGTGATTGCCCGGCACGAAGGACACGTCATGCACCGAGCCGAGGCTCTGCAGCCATTCGCGGCCGCGCAGGAATTCGCCCGGCAGCGCGATATTGGCGATGTCGCCGGTCACCGCCAGATGGTCCGGCGCCTGCGCCTTCATGTCGGCGACGATCGTCTCCAGCACAGCAGCGTCGTGGATGAAGCGGCGCTTGCGCTGCCAGTTGATGTAACCGGTGACGCGCTTGCCGAGGAGATCGACAAGTCCCGGCTTGGGCAGGGGCGCGAGATGCGGATCGGACAGGTGGGCAAGGGTGAACATACGCCCGACGTAACCCGCTACGAACTTCCGATCAATATGCCGGCGATGAACACCAGCACGCCGCCGACCACGACCTGAAATGCGGCGCGCAGCAATGGTGTGTCCATGTAGGCGTGGCGGATCCAGGAGATCGCCGCGAGTTCGAGTGCGACGACGAAGACCGACAGCGCCGTTGCGACGTGAAAATCGGGAACGAGATAGGGGAGGGTGTGGCCGAGGCCGCCGACGGCGGTCATGCCGCCGGTCACAATGCCGCGGATCACGGGCGAGCCGCGCCCGGTGAGCGTGCCGTCGTCGGACAGCGCTTCGGCGAAGGCCATGGAGATGCCGGCGCCGACGGAGGCCGCCATGCCGACCAGGAACGTCTCCCAGGTGTTGTGCGTGGCGAATGCCGCGGCGAACAGGGGCGCCAGCGTCGATACCGAGCCATCCATCAATCCGGCCAGTCCGGGCTGAACATATTGCAGCATGAACTGGCGTTTCTGCACGGCGGCTTCGTCGGTGCGCGCGCCTTCGGTGAGGATTTCTTCGGTCAGCTTGTGCGCCAGACTTTCGTGGCCGGCTTCCGCTTCGGCGAGTTCGATCAGAAGCTGACGCACGGAAATGTCGCGCGCCCTCTCCGCCGCGTGCCGGTAGAAAGCCTGGGCATTCTCTTCCATCTTCTCGGCGAACTTGCGCACGTCGTCGAGCAGCAGCGGCCGCGTCAGCCACAACGTCGATTTGTGCGGGATGAAATCGCGGACGTCGTGCCGGCGGATCAGCGGCAGGTATTCGCCGAATTTCTGGCGATGAAGGTCGTACAGCTTGGTCCGGTGCGTGATTTCCTCGTCGGCCATCTCGTCGAACACCTTGGCGGACGACGGAAAATGCGCGCGCAGGCCCTCGGCGAAGCCGCGATAGATGCGGCTGTCTTCCTCCTCGTTGGTGATGGCCAGCGCCAGCACTTCCTGTTCGCTCAATTCGGAAAATTTCTTCACGGCTCATCCTCAGGGTCGAAAACGTCCGAAACCCTATATTAGAATAATTCTAAAATAGAAAGGCTGTCGTTTTCGAGGGTTTCCATCCTGCGCCAGTGGCCGGGCGGCGGCGGGGGTGCGATAAAAGGGCATGGCATTTCAATCGCTTCGCTACGCGTTCTGGCCCGTCCTGCGGCCGCTGCTGCATTTGTACCGGCGGGTCTGTCACGGCACGACCACGGGCGTGCGGGCCATGGTGATCGACGGCACCAACCGCGTCTTCCTCATCAAGCACAGCTATGTCGCCGGCTGGCACCTGCCGGGCGGTGGCGTCGACAAAGGCGAAACCGCCGGCACCGCGATGGCGCGCGAACTGCTCGAGGAAGCCAACATCAAGCTCGCCGGCGAGCCGAAGCTGCACGGCATTTTCTTCAACAACCGCGAGTCACGCCGCGACCATGTCGTGCTCTACATCGTGCGCGACTTTGTGCAGGAAACGCCGCCGGTGCCGGATTACGAAATCATCGCCCACGGCTTCTTCGCGCTCGATGCTTTGCCGGAAGACACGTCGCGCGCCACCCGCGCCCGCCTTGCCGAGGTGTTCAACGGCGTGGCCGTGAGTGAGCTGTGGTGAGGAATACGGTGCTGTCGCGCCGACCTTTATTGTCGTCCCCCGCGAAGGCGGGGACCCAGCCTTAAGAAAGCTAGCGCTGGATTCCCGCTTTCGCGGGAATGACCGGAGAGAGGTCTACGCGAATTTCGTCCGATCATGTTTCGCGGCGAAGTCGAGCTGCGGGCCGACCGGCACAATGCCGGTGGGGTTCACCTGACGCTGGCTGCCGTAATAGTGCCGCTTGATCTGCGCGAGGTTGACCGTCTCCGACACGCCGGGCACCTGATAGAGCTCGCGCAGATAATTCGACAGGTTCGGGTATTCGCCGATGTGCCGCCAGTTGCACTTGAAGTGCCCGTAATAGACGGCGTCGAAGCGGATCAAAGTCGTGAACAGCCGCCAGTCGGCTTCGGTGATGGCGACGCCGGCGAGATACCGCTGCCTCGATAACGCCTGTTCCAGCTCATCGAGCGTATCGAAGATGCCGCGGAAAGCTTTCTCGTACGCTTCCTGCGTCGTGGCGAAGCCGGCGCGATACACGCCGTTGTTGACGTTCGGGTAGACCAATTCGTTGATGCGGTCGATCTCAGCGCGCAGCGCCTGCGGATAATAATCGGTGCGCACGTTGGTGAAAGCGTCGAACGCCGAGTTCAGCATGCGGATGATCTCGGACGACTCGTTGTTGACGATGGTCTTCTTCTTTTTGTCCCACAGCACCGGCACGCTGACGCGGCCGGTATATTTGGCGTCGGCCAGCACATAGATATCGGACAGCTTGCGCGTGCCGTTGACGTCGTCGCCGGTCGAGCCCTCGTCCGTGTTGAAGGTCCAACCGTCCTGCAGCATGTCGGGCGATACGTTGGACAGCGAGATAACGTTCTCGAGACCTTTCAGCTTGCGGAAGATGATGGTGCGGTGCGCCCAGGGGCAGGCGAGCGAGACGTAGAGGTGATAGCGGCCGCTCTCGGCGGCAAAGCCGCCGTCGCCGGAAGGTCCTGCGCTGCCGTCCGGCGTCACCCAGTTGCGGAAGCCGGACTGCGGCCGGACGAAGTGCCCATCCTTGGTGCGCTGTCCGTCCTGCTGCCAAACGCCGTCGACGAGTTGTCCCATGCCGCAATCTCCCTGTTGCCCGTCATTTAAGGGCTTAGAGGCCTTTATGCCACGGGCAATGGACCTGAATCGGGCGAGGTGCTAATCGCTCCGCCATGAGCGAATTGTCGCTATCCATCCTTCCGGAAACCTTGGGCGACGCGTCGGCGATCGAACGGCTGCACGAGCGCACCTTCGGCCCCGGGCGTTATGCGCGCAGCGCCTACCGCCTGCGTGAGGGCCACGGCCACCTCCTCGAACTGTCGTTCACGGCGCGCATCGGCACCTTGATGATCGGCTCGGTGCGGCTGACGCCGATCTGCGTCGGCGAGACGCCGGCGCTGCTGCTCGGGCCGCTGACGGTCGAGCCGCCGTTCCGCTCGCGCGGCGTCGGCGGCGCCTTGATCAAGAAGGCGCTGGCCGAGGCGAAGGCCAAGGGCCACACCATGGTGCTGCTGGTCGGCGACGAGCCGTACTACGCCAAGGCCGGCTTCAAGAAGATTCCCAAAGGTCAGGTGCAGATGCCGGGTCCGGTCGATCCGGGACGTTTGCTCGTGCTCGAACTTGCTTCGGGTGCTTTTGACGCCAATGTCAAAGGCATGATCCGCCCCGATTGGGCCGTCGAGAAGCGCGCGCCGTAAATTTCAGAATTTTTTCAGGGCCGAATCTCGATGCCGCTCTTGTTCGCGGCGAATAGCCGCGCGAGCATCGGATCGTCACGCGCGCAAAACCGCGCGCCATCGAATGCGGGATCGTTATGAAATATTTACTGTCGCTGACGGCTGCGGCGATGCTCTGGACTGCCAACCCGGTGCGTGCCGACCAGCTCGATCTTTCGACCATTACCTGCAAGGACTTCGTCAGCAGCAGCAAGGAAAACATCGGCCTCATACTGATGTGGCTCGAAGGTTTTTACACCGACCAGGACGCCAAGCCGATCGTCGACTTCGACAAAATGCAGAGGGACGGCCAGCAGCTCGGCGAATATTGCGGCAAGAATCCCGGCCACAGCCTGATCACGGCCGCCAATGACGTAATGGATAAGTGAGACCACCGCTCATTCCCGCGTAAGCGGGAATCCAGTTCTTTGGCTCTGGGTCCCCGCTCATAGGCGTTCTGTAAGAACGCCGTCCTTCGGACGGCTATGCGCGGGGACGAACGGAAGAATTAGCGGCCCTCGCGCGCCCATGTCAGTGCCAGCGATCCGACCAGCAGCAACAGGCCGATGAGCCCGGCGAAGATCGGCAGCACGCCGATGCCGCGCACGACGGTGACGTCGCGCATCTTCATGCCGATCCAGTCGTCGCCCTTGAAGGTGGTGCTGGAGCGCACGCCGACGGTGCGCGGCACGGCAAGGCCGCTGCCGCTGTCCAGCCGCCGCGCATCGCCGCCGGTAGCGCTGGCTAGCTTGCCGAGCACGTCGGTGGTCGACGTCACCTCGGCGAATTCGCGCGGATTGGCGGGGCCGACATTGGCGAGCGCGGTGAGCTTGCCGTCGGTGGCGCGCCACAGGCCGAGTTCGTCGGCGGTGAGCGTCGTGCGCCACAGGCCCGGCTCGACATTGGTGAGGTTGAGCGTGCGCTGCGCGCCGGTCGGCGAGGTCAGCGTGATCTGGTTGACGCTGTCGGCCATGGTCTGGCGCTGTACGGTGATGTCGCGGCCGGAGACGATGAGACGCAGCGCTTCCTCTTCGAGATCGGGTTGCTTCATCAGCCAGTGCGATAGCCGCCGCAGCAGATCGAGATGCGGGCCGCCGCCTTCGTAACCGCGCGCCCACAGCCATATGTGATCCGACAGCAGCAGCGCGACGCGGCCTTCGCCTTCACGCGACAATACCAAGAGCGGCTTGCCGTCGGGCCCCTGCATGACGTTGGAGCCGGTGGTGCGCTTGATGTCGACGAGGCGGAACCAGTTGCTCCAGTGCGGCGGATCGGTTTCGGAGCCTTCCAGCCCGCGCGTCACCGGATGGCGCTTGCCGAGATCGGTCAGCAGAGGCTGGAAGCTCTTCTCGGTGACCTCGCCGGTCGGCTCGGCCGGCAGGATGACGTCGAGCGGCGTGCGCCACAGGCTGGTCGGCGTGGCGTAGTCGGGGCCCGACGCGATCAGCACGGCGCCGCCTTCGCGCACATACCTGGCGATGTTGTCGAAATAGATCAGCGGCAGCACGCCCTGACGCGCATAGCGGTCGAAGATAATGAGCTGGAATTCGCCGATCTTCTGCTGGAACAGTTCGCGGGTCGGGAAGGCGATCAGCGACAGTTCGTTGATCGGCGTGCCGTCCTGCTTTTCCGGCGGGCGCAGAATGGTGAAGTGGACGAGATCGACCGAGGCGTCGGACTTCAACAGGTTGCGCCAGGTGCGTTCGCCGGCATGCGGCTCGCCGGAGACCAGCAGCACGCGCAGCTTGTCGCGCACGCCGTCGATCGAGATCACAGCACGATTGTTGATCGGCGTCAGCTCGCCCTCAAGCGCTGAGGCTTCGACTTCGACGATGTTGGCGCCCGCGTGCGGAATGGTGATGTTGATTTTGGTCTCGGCACCGACGGCGACGTTGCGGGTTTCGAGCACCTCGCCGTCGCGGCGGATGGTCACCTGCGCGGAGCCTGCGCTTGCGCCCTGGTCCTCGACCTTGAAGCCGATGGTCTGCGCCTGACCGACAATGCCGAAGCGTGGCGTTTGCGTCAGCACGACGCGGCGGTCGATCTCGTTGGGATGGCCGGTGATCAGCGCATGCAGCGGCGCGGCAAAGCCGAGCGCGGCGACATCGGCCGGCACGTCATGGACGCGGCCATCGGTGATGAGAACCGCGCCGGCAATACGGTCCGGCGGCACGTCGGCGAGCGTCGACGACAAAGCCGAGAACAGGCGCGTACCGTCGGTCTCGCCGTCGGCGGCGCCGGCTTCGGCGACGCGGACTTCGAGGCCCGGAATGCGCTTGAGCCGCTCGACCAATTGCGCCTGCGCGCTGTCGGTCTGCGCATTGCGGTCGCCGAAATTCTGGCTCGGGCTCTTGTCGATGATGACGGCGGCGACGGAGGGGATCGGGTCGCGGTCTTCGCGCGTCAGCGATGGATTGGCGAGCGCCAGCACCATCAGCAGCAGCGCGACGACGCGGATCCAAGCGCCGCGGCTGCGCGACACTATCAGCAACGCGCCGATGACGATGGCGACGCCGAGCGCGGTCCACACCACGTAATCGGGGACCAGAGGTGCGAATGAAATGCCGAGATTCATTTACTGCCCCAGCCGTTCGAGCAGGGCGGGGATATGGACCTGGTCAGCTTTGTAATTGCCGGTCAGCGCGTACATCACGATGTTGACGCCGGTGCGGAAGGCGAATTCGCGCTGGCGCGGTTCGCCGGGCACCAGCGGCAGCATCGGTTGGCCATCGGGCCGCATCGCCCAGGCGCCGGCAAGATCGTTCGAGGTGATGATGATCGACGAGACGCCGTCACCGGCGCGCACCGGACGGCTGGATTCCTCGTCGGCATCGCCGGCGGGCGTGGCCTCGACCCAGAGCTGGCCATTGGTGAAGCGGCCGGGGAAGTCCTTCATCAGGAAGAACGTTTTGGCGAGGACGTGATCGCGTGGCACCGGCTCGAGTTCAGGTATATCGAGCGCCGAGAGAATGGAGCGCAGTGCGATCATGCCCGGGCCCTGCATCTCTGCGCCGGGCGGCGCGTCGATGGCGTCGCGGGTGTCGAACACGACGGTGCCGCCACGCTTCATGTAGCTGTCGATCTTTTCCAGCGCCTGCTGCGAGGGCTTCGGCGCCGAGGTCGAGATCGCCCAGTAGATGACGGGGAAGAACGACAATTCGTCGCGCGCCGGATCGAGGCCCATGGGCTCCGACGGCTCGAGCGCGGTGCGCTGCGCGAGGAACATGGTGAGGCCCTGCAGGCCGGCCTTGCTGATTTCGTCGACGGCGCTGTCGCCGGTGATGATGTAGGCGAGGTGGGTCTGCTGCGTCGCCTTGATGGCGAATTCTTCCTGCTGCGGCGTCAGCTTCTGCGTCTGCTGTTGCGGCGCGGGCGGCGTTTGCGCCTGCGCGCCGTCATGCAGCGCGAATGCACCGAGCAGGCCGCCGATCAGAAGTGCTGCCGCAGCACGGCGGCGCATCATCATCGCGGCGATGCCGCCGGACAGCCAGAACACCACCAGCGCGTCGATCAGCAACAGCACGAGCGCGGTCATCAGGATCGGGCCGCGCAGGTCGAGCGGTTCGCCATGGCGATAGACGTCGAGCCGCGCATTGAGCGGCGACACATCGAGCGGCAAAGGCCGGTCGGCGGGAGCGAGTGTGTTCACGGCGACGAGACCTTCCGGCGGACCATAGAAGCCGGGCGGATGATCGAGCGTGCCGCGGCCGGTGAAGTTTGCCGGGATCGGCCGCGCCGTCGGTGGCGGCGCCGAGAAGGCGCCAAAACCGTCGAGGACGCGCGTCGCCGGCACCACCTGATTGGCGGTACGGCCGGTTGCGCCGCTGGTGCCGGCAGCGTTGGTCGTGTCGGCGCTGGCGGTGGCGCCGGAGAGCGCGACGATGCGGCGGAGCATGTCGACGAAGGTGCCGGAGATCGGCAGATCGGACCAGCGCGTATCGGCGGTCACATGAAAGAGGACGATCACACCCTTGCCGCGGCGCTGCGCGGTGACGAGCGGCGTACCGTCGGCGAGCGTCGCCCAGGTACGGTCGGTGAGTTGCGAGTCCGGTTCGGCGAGAACCTGCCGTGTCACGGTGACGTCCTTAGGCACGGTCATGCCGTTGAACGGCCCTTCGCGCGAGAAGGCGCTGAGTTGCTGCGGCTTGTCCCAGCTCAGCGAGCCGCCGAGGATGCGACCGCCGCGGCGCAGTTTCACCGGCACCAGCGCGTCGTCAGCCGCGGCCAGATGCGGCCCGGCAAAGCGCACCAGCACGCCGCCATTATCGACCCACTTGTTCAGACGGTCGACGGCTTCGGCGGCGTTGCCGACATCGGCGAGAATGAGCATCGGCAATTGCTGGTCGAGGAAACGGTTGACCGCTTCGGCAGGACCGACGCCTTCGGCGAGGCGGATATCGGCAAAGGGATTGAGCGCGCGCGACAGATAATAGGTCGCGCCGAGCAGCGGCTGCGAGCGGTCGGCGGCCGAGCCGGAAACGACGCCGACCGTGCGGCGGCGCCAGCGTTTGTCGAGCAATTGCACTGCGCCCGACGAATGCTCGCCGGCGATTTCCAAGCGCGCGACATCGTTGCGGATCTCGACCGGCAGATTGATCGTTGCTTCGGTCTCGCGCTCGCCGGATTTGAAGGTGAACGGCGCTTCGCCGAGCGGTAGACCTTTCAGGTCGATGGCGTTGACCATGCCGGTGTCGCCGCCATTGGTCTGCGCGCGCAAGACTTTCACTGTAAGTGCGCCGGCGGCATTGTCTGCGCCGGCCAATGCATGCGCGGTGCCGATGCCACCTTCGACGATGGTGAGCGGACGATTGGCGATGGTGCGTTTGAGGCCTTCGACGAAGGCCGCGCCCGTGCCGGTATCGATGCCGTCGGACAGCCAGACGAGTTCGACTTCCGGGCTCGTTTTCAGGAAGCGCTCGATCAGCGGCAGCGCCTCGTTGCGGTCGACGCCATGCGGTTTCGGCTTCACTTGCTTGACCTGAATGCGCGCGGCGCCGGCAATTTGTAGCGAGATGTCGCGCGCGGTTTCGGACAAAGGCAGCACAGCGACGCCGCGATTGTCGGCCTCGGCGCGCGCAATGAGTTCATCGGCGGTACGCAGCCGTGCATCCCAGGTCGAGGCGGCGCCCCAACCGTCATCCAGCAACAGCAGCAACGGCGCGGCGCGGCTCGACGTCGCCACCGGCGGATTCCACAACGGACCGGCGGCGGCGAAGATCACGAGTGCGGCGAGCGACAGCCGCAGCAAGGTCAGCCACCACGGCGTGTGCGACGGCGTCTCTTCCTTCGGCGCGATGTCGAACAAGAGGCGGGTTGGCGGGAAGTCGATTTTTTTCGGCCGCGGCGGCACCAACCGCAGCAGCCACCACAGGATCGGCAGGCTCAGCAGACCCAGCAGAACCAGCGGCTGGGCGAAGGCCAGGGGGAGGCCGGGGATCATACGCTGGTCCCCGATCGGGCAGGCTGGCGGCTTTGAATGACGCTGTGGGCGCCCTGACCGATGCGCGCATGCAGCGCGAACAGAAGTTCGGTCGGGCCGCGGTCGGTGCGGTGCGTGGTGAAGCTCCAGCCGACCTGCTCGGTCTCGGCGCGCAAGGCGGCGCGGTGATTGGCGAGCAGCGTCTGATATTCGCTGCGCCACGTCTCGGCGCGACCGGCGGTGATGCTGCCGAGCCCTTCGGACTCGATGAACTCGACGCGGCCGGAATAGGGGAAGGCTTCTTCCGCCGGATCGACGACCTGCACGACGTGGCCGCGCGCGCCGTTGGCGGCGAGCTGGGCGATGGTCTTGCGATACTCCGCGATCGGGCTCCAGAAATCGGAGAACAGCAGCACTTCGGAGAACGGCGCCGGCGCGAAATTCGGCGGCAGGCTCGGACGCTCGGCAACGTCATGCACGATGCGCTGCGCCATGCTCTCGATGATGTTGCGGTTGGCGGTCGGCCGCATCAGGTCCGGAATGCCGACGCGCTCGCCGCCCTGGACAAGAACCTCCGACAAAGCGAAGGATACGACCAGCGCGCGGTCGAGTTTGCTCCACTCCGTCATCGACGACGAAAATTCCATCGACTTGGAGCGGTCGGCCCACAGCCAGATCGTATGCGAGGCTTCCCACTCGCGCTCGCGCACATACATGTGGTCGTCGCGCGCCGAGCGCCGCCAGTCGATGCTCGCCGCCGGTTCGCCCGACGTGAAGTGACGATACTGCCAGAAGTTTTCGCCGGAGCCGGCGCGGCGGCGGCCGTGCATGCCGTGAATGACGGTCGACGCCACGCGGCGCGCTTCCAGAATGAGCCGCGGAATACGCGAGGCGAGCTTGCGGCTTTTGCCGACGGCGGCCTTGACCGGTTCGTTCTGGGCGATGTCGCTGAGGCTCGGCTCGGCCATGATTATCCGATGCGCGCCTTGAGGCGTGCGATGACGTTGGAAATCGTCTCGCCTTCGGCGCGCGCGGCGAAGGTGAGCGCCATGCGGTGCTTGAGCACAGGCTCGGCGAGTTCGAGAACGTCGTCTATCGACGGCGCAAAGCGGTTGTCGAGCAGCGCGCGCGCGCGCACGGCCAGCATCAGCGATTGCGACGCGCGCGGGCCGGGGCCCCACGAAATGAGACGGCCGAGGTCGCCGGCTTCCGGACCCGGACGCGCCGAGCGCACGAGTTTCAGGATCGCCTCGACGACGCTTTCGCCGACCGGCAGGCGGCGCACCAGACGCTGCGCCGCGATCAGATCGTCGGACGTCATCGCAGCCTTCGCCTTGGTCTCGTCGGCGCCGGTAGTGTCGAACAGGATTTTCCGCTCCGCCGCCGCATCCGGATAATCGACATCGATCTCCATCAGGAAGCGGTCGAGTTGCGCCTCCGGCAGCGGGTACGTGCCTTCCTGCTCCAGCGGGTTCTGTGTCGCCAGGACGTGGAAAGGCTTCGGCAGGTCGTAACGCGCGCCGGCGACGCTGACGTGCTGTTCCTGCATCGCCTGCAGCAACGCCGATTGCGTGCGCGGCGAGGCGCGGTTGATTTCGTCAGCCATCAGCAGTTGCGCGAACACCGGACCGGCGATGAAGCGGAAGCTGCGCTTGCCGCCCGCGCTTTCTTCCAGCACTTCGGTGCCGAGAATGTCGGATGGCATCAGGTCGGGCGTGAACTGCACGCGCTTGGCGTCGAGGCCGAGTGCGATGCCCATGGTTTCGACGAGCTTGGTCTTGGCAAGACCGGGAACGCCGACCAGCAGCCCATGACCGCCGGAGAGAATTGTGATCAGCGCGCGTTCGACGACGATGTCCTGGCCGAAGATGACGGCGCCGATGGCCGCTTTGGCTGCGCGGACGTGCACAGCGGTGGATTCCGCCGCCCGCACGATCATGTCTTCCAGCTTGTCGAGGTTTTCGCCGCTTGCCGTCGCCATGATCGAGGGTTCCCTATCTATTATGCATTGGGCGCGAATAACGTGCTCAAGTGTTATGCAACAAACGCACCAAGGCGGCGTTCTTGCGCTATTCCCGCCGAATCTGCCTCATTCTGTAGCCGAGCTTACGCTATCTTCCGCGCCCGGGTCCGGTCGGTCACAAAGTTGCGAACAGGCGCGAAAAGCCGTGCATTGGTTAGGGATTAGCTAGGGAAACCATGGCGAAGACAGGGCAGGCGTCGGGCGCGAGCAGCCTGGACTCGATTATGACAGCGCTGCCCCGCGAAAAGCGCGGGCCGCCGCCGGTCGAGAAGTGGAATCCGCCGTTTTGCGGCGACCTCGACATGCGCATCGCCGCCGACGGCACCTGGTTCTATCAGAAGACGCCGATCGGCCGGCCGGGGCTGGTGCAGCTCTTTGCCTCGGTACTCAAGCGTGAAGGCGACAAATACTACCTCGTTACCCCAGTCGAGAAAGTCGGGCTGGTCGTCGATGAAGCGCCCTTCCTCGCCGTCGAACTCAAGGTCGAGCAAGGCGCGACCGGGCAGGTGCTCAAGTTCCGCACCAATGTCGAGGATTGGGTGGAGTGCGGCCCGGATCACAGGCTGCGCTTCGAGCCGGAAGCGACCGGTGGGCTCAAGCCGTTCCTTCATGTGCGGCGCGATCTGTGGGCCAAGGTCATTCGGACTTTGTTTTACGATCTCGTTGAACTCGGCGAAGAGCGTGACGTGGACGGCAAGGCGATGTTCGGCGTTGCGTCGAACGGAGAATTTTTTGCCATGGCGGATGCCGATGCCGTGCGGGAGTTCGTCTGATGGATACGGTCTCACCGCTCTCGGCTGGTGAATTTTTTGCACGTGCGAAGTCGCGGCTCGATCTCGTCGTGCCGCCGGGCCTCAACGACCCGGCCATCACGCCGAAGCGCGGCGATCACGACGTCGACGACGTGATGCAGAAGATTCTGGAGATCCGGCCGATCCGTCCTGCGGCCGTGCTGATCCCGGTGATTGATCACGGCGAACCGACGGTGTTGCTGACGCAACGCGCGCAGCATCTGCCCAATCATCCGGGGCAAATTTCGTTTCCCGGCGGCAAGATCGAAAAGACCGACACTGGCCCGCTCGACGCCGCGTTGCGCGAAACTGAGGAAGAAATCGGCCTCGACCGTGGTCACATCGAGCCGCTCGGCTTTCTCGATCTCTATATGACGACCTTGGGTTATCGTATCGTGCCGGTGATCGCGCGGGTGAAGCCCGGCTTTGCGCTGACGCTCAACACCGGCGAAGTCGATTCAACCTTCGAGGTGCCGCTCGCTTTCCTGATGGACCAGGCGAATGTGCAGCGTCATTCGCGCGAGTGGCAGGGCATGACGCGGCATTATTATGCGCTTACTTTCGGCGAGCATTACATCTGGGGCGTGACGGCTGGTATCCTGCGCAATCTTCACGAACGGATTTACACATGATCCGCCAGGTTTTCACCGAAATCTTTCTCTTCATCATGCCGTTCGCGCTTTACGTCGCATTTCTCTGGGCGGTGAAGGCGGACGTCCTGCATCCGGATTCATGGCCGCTATCGCGCGTGCTGACGCTCATCATCGTCGCGCTGTCGCTGATGGCGATCGGCTTCTTCTATTTTGCCGAATACACCGGAGCGCCTGTCGGCACGAATTACATCCCGGCGCATATGGAAAACGGCACGTTCGTTCCGGGGCAGATCAAGTGAGCGTAACGGCGCGCACGCTGAATACGGCATGGCTGACGAGCGGGCCGCTGGCGCGGTTGCTCGACGTTCTCGACCGCGAGGGCGAGGAGGCTCGCGTCGTCGGCGGCGCGGTGCGCAATGCACTGATCGAAATGCCGGTGCACGAGGTCGATATCGCCACGACCGCGGCGCCGGATGAGGTTGTCAGACGCGTTACCGCTGCGGGCTTCAAGCCGGTGCCGACCGGCATCGAGCACGGCACCGTTACGGTGGTCGTTGATAAACATCCGTTCGAAGTCACGACGCTGCGGCAGGATGTCGAAACCGATGGCCGCCACGCCAAGGTCGCCTTCGGCCGCGACTGGAAGAAGGATGCCGAGCGGCGCGACTTCACCATGAACGCGTTGTCGGTGACGCGCGACGGCACGGTCTACGATTACACCGGCGGGCTTGCCGATCTCGACACACGCGACGTGCGCTTCATCGGCGATCCGAAAAAGCGCATCGAGGAAGATTATCTGCGCATCCTGCGCTTCTTCCGCTTCCATGCTGCTTACAGCAAAGGCGGGCATCCTTATGCCGAGGGTCTCGCCGCCTGCATCGCCGGACGCGAGGGGCTCGATCAGCTCTCGCGCGAGCGCGTGCGGATGGAAGTGATGAAGCTTTTGGTCGCGCCGCACGCCGTACCCGCCTTGATCGCGATGGCCGACGGCGGACTGCTGCTGCGCGTGCTCGGCGGCGCCAGTTATCTCGGCAGCTTCGAGAACATGGCCAAGATCGAAGCCGCGGCCGGTGTTGCGCCCGATGCCGTGCAGCGCCTCGGCGCGCTCGGCGTCTGGGTTGCCGAAGACGCGGTCCGGCTGACGCAGAAACTGCGGCTGCACAACGCAGAGCAGGAGCGGCTGGTCTCGATGGCCGAAGGCTGGCGGCGGATTTCGCCGGAGCGGGGCGAGGCTGCGGCGCGTATTTTGATCTACCGGCTCGGGCCGCAGACGTTCACCGATCACGCCTTGCTCGGCTGGTCGCGCGCGGCCGCGTCGGCGCGCGATCCGAACTGGACCGCGATGACGAAGACGCCGCAGCGCTGGACCGCGCCGGTGTTTCCGCTAAAAGCCGCCGACTTCATGAAGCGCGGCATCGAGAAAGGCCCCGCACTCGGCGCGACCTTGCGTGCGGCGGAAACACGATGGATCGCGGCGGGCTTCCCGGAGGACGCCGCGACCCTCGATGCGATAGCGACGGCAGCGATCAGTACGGCTTGAAGCGATAATTCACGCCGATCGTGACCGCTTTGACATCCTGCTTGATGTCCATCGCGTTGCCACCGCCCGGTGCGCAGGGGATACCAGGAAATGCCACGCCGGGAGCATTGGTGTAACAAACGCGCTTGGTGCCGAAGTTCATATAATCGACTTCGCCGAACACGCTGAAACCGGATCCGAGGTCGTACTCACCGCCAAGTCCCAGCGTCCAACCCGTGGCGCTATAGCTCACGCTTTCCGAAGCCGCGCCACCGACGAAGATATCGATGCTGTTTTTGATCCATGCAGCGCCGCCGTTGGCATAGACAAGTACATTGGCGGTGGCCGCGTAGCCGACACGTGCCACCGCCGTGCCGAAATATTTGCTTTTCACGTTCGCAGTCGCGCCGGGAAAGGCGACGGGTATTGTGTACTGGTAGTCAAAACCGGACCGATCCAGCATGGCGCGGGCGCCGAGGACCCAGTTGCCAAACTGATAGTCGCAGCCGATCTGGCCGCCAGCGAGGAATCCAGTTCCCGTACCGCTTCCCAAGTCAAAGAATGCTCCTGGGAACGATGTCGAGTCGCTCTGCGACAGCTTGGTCGACGCGGCGCCGCCATTCGCGCCCACATAGCATCCGGTCCAGTCATGAGCAGGTGTCGAGCGCATGGCCTTCACCGGCATGTCGGCGGCGTTCGCCGAGAAGCATGTTGAGATCACGGCCAGAGCCGCAAAGAACAAATTACGCATGTTGAATACCCCTGATAAGCGCCCCAAGCGCTGTTGCCCTGTCCCTAGATGCGCAGACGGAACTCAGGGTGCGCAAGTTCCTTCCGAATAAATTCCTAACTATGTTGCGCTGCGGCAACAACGCACGCCGGGCTTTTGACGCCCTCGGTTCCACCGGTGTAAGGGCGGCGACCAAAGGCCTTAGCCCGCATGGAAATCTTCTCCGCTTTCGCCGACGTGTCCGTGTGGCAGCTTCTGCTCGTTGCTGGCGTTGCGCTGTTCGCGTCCATTGTCGGTGGCGTGTCGGGCTACGGCACGGGCGCGCTGATGCCCCTGGTGCTGGTGCCGATGGTCGGGCCTGCGCCCATCGTGCCGATCATCGCCATCTCGGCGATGTTTTCCAATTCGAGCCGCATGGCGGCCTTTCTCAAATATGTGTCGTGGCGGCGCGTCGCGATCGTGCTCGTGATGGCGGTGCCGACCTGTGTGCTCGGCGCCTGGGGCTATACGAAGCTGACCAGCGCCGGCGCCGCGCTTGTCGTCGGCGGCATGCTGATCCTGAGCGTGCCGCTGCGCCGGCTGCTGAAGCACCACAACGTGCAGTTCGGCGACGTGGGATTGGCCATCGGCGCGGTGGGCTATGGCGTCGTTGTCGGCGGCACCGCGGGCTCGGGCGTCATCCTGTTGTCGCTGCTGATGGCGACGGGTCTTGAAGGCGCAGCCGTCATCGCCACCGATGCGGCCATCTCCATCATCATCGGCATCGTCAAGATTTCAGTGTTCGGTATGAACGGCGTGCTGACGCCGCAGGTCATCAGCTTCGCGCTGCTGATCGGCATTGTCGCGCTGCCGGGTGCGTTTCTCGCCAAGGCTTTCGTCGAGCGCATGCCGGTGCATGTGCACACGGCCATTCTCGACGCCGTCGTGCTGCTCGGCGGCGCGGTGCTGATCTACAACGGGTTCAAGTAATCTTGGGATTCAGATAATCACGGCCACTTCACCACGGGTGGCATCGACGACAGGATCGAGTCGACATTGCCGCCGGTGCGCAGGCCGAAAATCGTGCCGCGGTCGTAGAGCAGGTTGAATTCGACATAGCGCCCGCGGCGCACGAGTTGTTCGTCACGTTCCGCTTCGGTCCAGGGCGCGGTGAAGTTCTTCGTCACCAGCTCCGGATAGATTTTCCGGAAGGCGCGGCCGACATCCTGCGTGAAGGCGAAGGTCGCGTCCCAATCGCTCTCGAGATAATCGTAAAAAATGCCGCCAATGCCGCGCGGTTCGTTGCGATGCTTGAGGTGGAAGTAGTCTTCGCACCATTTCTTGAACTTGTCGTAAGGCGCGATCGACACATGCGCGTCGCAGGCCGACTGCATTGCGGCGTGAAACGCCAGCGTATCCGGGTCGGTCTGCGTGCGGCGGCGGTCGAGCACCGGCGTCAAATCCGCTCCGCCGCCGAACCAGGCTTTGCTGGTGACGACATGACGGGTGTTCATGTGTACGGCGGGCACATGCGGGTTGTGCGGATGCGCGATCAGCGAAATGCCCGAAGCCCAGAAGCGCGGATCGTCGCTGGCACCGGGAATCTCCTTGCGGAATTCCGGCGCGAACTCGCCGTAGACCGTCGAACAGTGCACGCCGACTTTTTCGAACACGCGGCCGCGCATGATTGACATGACGCCGCCGCCGCCCGGCTTACCGCTATGGTCGGCGCGTTGCCACGGCGTGCGCACGAAGCGGCCAGCCGGGTGGTCCGCGAAGGACGCGCCGGCGGGCAGGGTGGCCTCGACCGCCTCAAGCGCGCCGCAGATGTCGTCGCGCAACGCCTGAAACCAGGTTTCGGCGCGGGCCTTGCGGGCTTCGATTTGTCCTGCGTCCATTTTGAACTCCGGCGGCAACTATAGTGGCGGCTTCCGGCTAGCGCATCCGAGCGCGCGCCGGCTTGATCTGGGTCAGCCGGCTTGTCTCAGCGCTTCGCCGATAACCATCGCGGCCGACACCGCGATGTTGAGCGAGCGCAATTCACGCCGCATCGGGATGGTGAGCCTGGTATCCGCCGCGTTGTGGACCGAATCAGGCACGCCCGCGCTTTCGCCGCCAAACAGCAGGATCTGGTCGTCGGCAAAGCGGTGGTCGAGGTAGCTATGCGTCGCGGCGGTCGTCAGCAGCACCAGGTGCAACTTTTCGTCCCGCCGCCAGGTGTCGAAGGCTGCAAACGAGGTGTGGCGGGTAATCGATACCTTATCGAGGTAGTCGAGGCCGGCCCGGCGGAAGGCCCGGTCGCTCACAGGAAAGCCCGCAGGTTCGATAATATGGGCTTCTACGCCCAGGCAGGCACAGGTCCGCAGGATCGTACCGGTATTCTGGGGGATGTCCGGTTCATAAAGTGCAATCCGCATTTTCCGGCCTTTGGAATGGAAATAATGCCCGGGTTATCCCGTTCTAGACAAACGATTTATGTGACTCCCGCCTGGCGGGCTTGCGCTCTTATCACAAGGGTGCCAATAAAACGCACCGCAGCAATGGTCCTGCCTTTCCCAGGACTGATGTAACGGTCCGCCCCGCCACCTGCGGGAAAAATCCCAACGGCACCTGCCGCGGGCGGATGACTAAGCCAGCCGGGGGAGAGGGATCCAGACGTGACGACCGTGTCTTCTGCGGAGCACACGCGCCGCGATTTTCTATATGTCGCAACAGGCGCCGTCGGCGCTGTAGGCGCTGCCGCGGCCCTCGTGCCGTTGATTTCTCAAATGAATCCGGATGCCTCGACCATCGCGGCCGGTGCGCCGATCGATGTCGATCTGGCGCCGGTCGGTGAAGGCCAGATCATCAAGGTGTTCTGGCGCTCGAAGCCGATTTTTATCTCGCATCGGTCGAAGAAGGAAATTGAGGAGGCCCAAAAGGTCGACGTCAACAGCCTTCCCGATCCGCAGCCCGACTCGGCCCGCGTCAAGCAGGGCCACGACCAGTGGCTGGTCGTCATCGGCATCTGCACCCATCTCGGCTGCATTCCGCTGGCGCATCAGGGCAACTACGATGGCTGGTTCTGCCCGTGCCACGGTTCGCAGTACGACACGTCGGGCCGCATCCGACAGGGGCCTGCGCCGGCCAACCTGCCGCTGCCGCCTTACGCATTTATTTCCGACACCAAGATCCGGATCGGCTGATCCGCGACAGATTGTTCTGAAGGTTCGATCATGAGCGGGCACTCGACCTACCAGCCGCAAAGCGGATTTATGAAGTGGATGGAGCGGCGGCTACCGATAGCCGGCCTCGTCCATTCGTCGTTCATCGCTTATCCGACGCCACGTAACCTGAACTACTGGTGGACGTTCGGCGGCATCCTGAGCTTTATGCTCGGCGTGCAGATCATCACCGGCGTCATCCTGGCGATGCACTACACGCCGCATGCCGACCTGGCGTTCAAGTCGGTCGAAGCGATCATGCGCGACGTGAACTACGGCTGGCTGCTGCGCTACCTGCACGCCACCGGCGCGTCGATGTTCTTCATCGCGGTCTACATCCACATCTTCCGCGGCATGTATTACGGCTCCTACAAGGAGCCGCGCGAGATTTTGTGGATCCTCGGCGTCATCATCTATCTGCTG
>CAIYTE010000175.1 GCA_903929045.1 uncultured Hyphomicrobiales bacterium | reverse complement strand
GGAGATAATTAGTGGTTTGCGAAACCTAGGCCCGTAGGGCGGATTAGCGAAGCGTAATCCGCCGCCTTCCGGCGCGTTACGCCTTCGCGGCGCTCCGGCGGACAAGTCGGCTAACGCGCCCTACGAATCCGCGTTACAATGGCTCAATGACCAAATCCCCCAAACGCGGCGGCTTCGATTGGGAAGTCTTTATCCTTTATCTCGACGGCGAGGACGACAGCCTGACGGTGTCGAATTGCTGGACCGTCGAGGACGCCGTCACCGAAGGCCGCGCGCAACTCAGCGCCTATAACAAAGATGATGACGAGCAGAACGCGTTTGAAATCGTCGCGGTCATTCGCGCGGATGCGGAGATCTAGGCGTCAGGCCTCGCTCATGCTTTCTTGCTTTTCACCGCCGGCAGCTTGGCCACCTTTCGCAGCGCGGCGTTGATACGGCTCTGCCAACCACGCCCGCCACGGCGGAAGTGGGCGATGACCTCGGGGTCGAGCCGGATGCTCGTGGATTTTTTCGGATTCACCGACAGCGGGCGCCCGCGTGAGATAAGCTTTCCGCCTTCGTACAGGCTCGCGCGCGCGAACCATTCCTCGGTGAGTTCTGGAATTTCGTCGTAGTCCTTTTGCGTCAGTACATAGGCGTCAACTTTCGCCAGGTTGCTTCCGACGCGCTTCGAGTTGCCCGCCGTGCTTCGCTTGCTCCCGCTCATTAGTCTTCCTCATCGAAAATACGTGGCGAGAATCGCCACGCGGCGTCCAGCCGATAATCACCATGCGGCTTTTCAGATAACCGACCGTGAGCATCCGCAGTTCGCCGTAGTCGTACCGGTCGTCGGTATATTCGAGCTTGATCCCGTCAAACACGATAGGCGCATCCAAAAAGTCCAAGCCTCGCTCGCGCAGCGTCCATTCCCGTTTTGCCGGATCGAAGGTGATCTTCCACGGCATTTTATGTATATACAATAAATGAGACGGTCGAAAGGCGAATGTGGCACGCCGCACGACAATTGCTTACGATCGCAGTCCGGCGGTCAAGGGAGATTCGGATGCCACGCTTTCTATTACTTGCCGTTATGGGACTGTTGTTCGCGCTCTCATCACCCGCCCGCGCCGCCATCGAACTCGATCCCGGCCAGTGGCAGGACACCGAAACCGGCACCGAGGACGGCAAGCCGGTCAAGCCCGAAGTCACGAGCGACTGCATGTCGCCGGAAGAGGCGAAGGATCCGGTTAAGCAACTCGCCGGCATGAAGGAGGCCGGCGAGGCCGGGCAGTGTCAGAAATTCGATATCAAGGAGAGCGGCAACTCCGTCTCCGTCGTCATGCTGTGCGGTAACGAGAAAGAGTTTCTGTTCGACATCAGCGCCACCTACACCTTCAACGGCAAACGCAGTTATAGCGGCACCATGAAGTCGAAGATCACGATGGCCGGCAACACCATGGTGGCCGACAAAAAGGTCGAGTCGAAGTGGATCGGGCCGTGCACGGCGCCGGCAAAGAAGAAATAGCATGAACTACACGTCCGCTCTCATCGTCGGCGCCGGCGCCGGTCTGTCGGCCTCGCTGGCGCGGCTGTTGGCGAAGCAGGGCGTCAAGGTAGCGCTCGCGGCGCGCGCGACCGACAAGCTTTCAGCCCTGGCGCAGGAGACCGGCGCCAGGACCTTCGCCTGCGACGCCGGCAAGCCGGCGCAGGTCGACAAGCTGTTCGCCGATCTCGACGCCGCGTCGCTGACGCCGGATGCCGTGATCTACAACGCCAGCTACCGCACGCGCGGTCCTTTCGTCGATCTCGACGCCGCCGAAGTCGCCAAGGCCATCGAGGTCACCGCCTATGGCGCGTTCCTCGTGGCGCAGGCGGCGGCGCGGCGCATGGTGCCGCAGAAGCGGGGCGCCATTCTCTTCACCGGCGCGTCGGCCGGCGTGAAGGGCTTTCCGCAGTCGGCGCCCTTTGCCATGGGCAAGTTCGCGTTGCGGGGGCTGGCGCAGAGCATGGCGCGCGAACTGCAGACGCAAGGCGTTCACGTCTGCCACTTTGTCATCGATGGCGGCATCAAGAGCGCGCGCCGCGCGGAGCCAGCGGACAATCCGGACTCGCTGCTCGATCCCGACGCGATCGCCGAGAGCTATTGGCATGTGCTGCAGCAGCCGCGCAGCGCCTGGTCGCAGGAATTCGAACTGCGGCCCTTCGTCGAGAAGTTCTGAGCATAGCGGCTTTATAAATATAGAGTCGTTCTAAAGTAGCTTCGCATGCTTGCCTTGGTTGGCGTGCGATGACACAGAATGAGCGACCCATTTTCTGCCGGAAGGGACGGGCTGTCGATGAAACGGATTCTCTTCGCCGCGTTGGCTGTCACCGTGTTGCCGCTGGCCGGCCTGGCGCAAACGCCGCCGCCCGCGTCACCGGCTCCCGCCGCAACACCGGCCGCGCCGAAAGCCGACGCACCCAAAGCCGATGCTCCGAAAGCCGAGGCGCCGCACAAAGCATATGTGCCGGGCCTCGAGCAGTTCATGAATGTCATTCTCATGGAGCACAACAAGCTCTGGTTCGCCGCCAAGGCGCGCAACTGGCCGCTGGCCGAATACGAACTCGGCGAGATCAAGGAAGTCATGGGCGACGTCCAGGACATCGTGCCGGTGTTCAAGAACCTGCCGTTGGCCGACATGCTCGACGCGGTGATCACCAAGGAGATCGTCGATCTGGAAAAGGCGATCGCGGAAAAGGACTACAAGAAATTCGTCGCCGGTTACGACAAGCTCAACGCCGCGTGCAACGCCTGTCATCAGGGCACCGAGAACGGCTTTGTCGTCATCAAGCGGCCGACGACCCCGGCCTTCACCAATCAGGACTACCGGCCAGCCAAGAAATAGGCCTCACACATCTGTGACCGGCCGATTCAGAAGCCGTTTACGGGACGGCTCTAGCGTCGCGCCATGGGCGTCCTGGCTGTACCCGTCAAAATCAACGGCGTTGTCTGCCGTAATTGCTATGACGTCGACTGGGCGCGCCGGGCCGAGTCCGACGACGCCAAGAAACGCGCCGCCGAGACCGCGCAGAAGACCAAGGCGGCGAATGGCGACATCAGTTTCGATAACCAACCGGTAACCACGCTGGACGGCGGGCTCAAGACCGCGGCGGCCTCAGCCAGCGCGCCGGTCGCGCCGCCGCCGACCGACACGCCGGGGCAATCGGTCAACATGTTCGCCTGAGGGCGCGTGGTAGCAGGCGGCCGCTCTCGCGTGCTAAACGCGACGCCATGAATTTCAGCCCCGACGATCTCAAGCAACTCGCGCCGACCGGCACCTTGCGCGGCGGCGTTGTCGCCGCGCCCGCGGCTTCAACCTTCTTCGTGCGCAAGGACGGCACGGGCGCGCCGCAGGGCGTCTCGGTCGATCTGCTCAAGGCCTTCGCCGCCACGTTGAAGCTGCCGCTTGAACTGCAGGTCTACGATAATTCGGGGCAGGTGACTGACGCGGTGAACAGCGGCGCCTGTGACGTCGCCTTCATGCCGCGCGATGTGCTGCGCGAGAGCAGGGTCGACTTCGGCCCGGCCTATTATCTGATCGCGAGCACGTATCTCGTGCCGGCCGGCTCCACGATCCAGTCGATCGATGAAGTGAACCGCCCCGGTGTGCGCATCATCGGCATTTCCAACACGACGACGGCGCGCAGCGCGCGCCGCACCGCGCCGCTGGCGACGGTCGAGGAAGTGCCGAGCGTCGATTTGATGACGTCGATGGCCGCGCGCGCCGATGGCGATGCCTTCGCGCTGACGCATGACTCATTCGGCGGCCTCTTGCCGAAGCTGCCCGGCGCGCGCGTGCTGGCGGGTCACTTCCAGCAGACCGGCATTTCGCTGGCGGTGCCGCAAGGGCGGCCGGCGGCACTCGCGATCGTCAGTGCGCTGCTCGAGGACGCCAAAAAATCCGGTGTCGTGCGCCGTGCGCTCGACGCTGCGGGTTTTGCCGGCGAGCCGGTCGCGCCTTGATCGTCATTCCGGGACGCGCGCAGCGCGGACCCGGAATCCAGATATAGATTTCAGTCGATCTGGATTCCGGGTTCGGTCCTTGGGACAGCCCCGGAATGACAGCTACATCGTCACGATCACATTGCCGACCGAGACTTTTTCCACCGCCTCGTGCGCCGCGACGATGTCCTGCAGCGGAAAAGTCTGCGGGGCGATGCGGTGTTTCAAGGTGCCGCTTTCCAGCGCGGCGTTGATCGCGGCCACCGCGCGCTCGCGTTCATCGGCGTCGATCTCGTAGACGATGAAGAACTGGTAGCGCGTCGAATTCGGAATGCCGAAGCCGGCCGGGATCGTCGCCTGCGGGTTGGACGAGCCGTAGACGATGACATTGCCCTTGGGCTTGAGCACGGGGGAAACGTATTTGGCGTTGCTGGCGATATCCATGTCGATGATGGCGTCGATCGGCTTGTTGCCGGTGATCGCCATCACGCGCGCGGCCACGTCTTCGCTCTTGTAATCGACGGTGTGATCGGCGCCGACCTCGCGCGCCATCGCCGCCTTGTCGGGTGACGACACGGTGGCGATCACGGTTGCGCCGACCGCCTTGGCGAACTGGATGACATATTGGCCGACCGCACCGGCGCCGCCGGTGATCAGCACTGTGCTGCCTTTGTCGATCTCGGCCAGCACCACGGCGTGATAGGCAGTCATCGCCGGAATCCCGAGACAGGCGCCGACGTCGAAGCCGATCTTGTCGGGCAGCTTCACCGCCTGAACGGCCGGCAGGACGATGTATTCGGCCGCGGTGCCGAACGGCCGCTTCCACTGGCCGTTCCAGACCCAGACGCGTTCGCCGATGCGCGATTTTGCCACGCCGTCGCCGGCCTGGTCGATGACGCCGGCGCCGTCGCTGTGCGGAATGAGCTGCGGCCAGGCGATCTTGCGGCTGCCGCCGCGCGCCTTGACGTCGGACGGATTGACGCCGGAGGTAGCGAGCTTGACGCGCACCTCACCGGGACCGGCCTGCGGTGTTGGAATGTCGCCGACGCGCATTACATCGCGCGCCGAACCGTTGGCTTCGTAGTAAGCGGCTTTCATAAAAAATCCCCCGTGCCGGGAAACCCTAGCACGGGGAACATTGAAGCCGTCACTGCGAGAAGCGTCAGCCGGTGAGGCGGTTCCACTCCACCTTGGCCTTCTCGGTCAGGTGCTGCCAGTTGGTGTTGACGATGTCCCAGTTGACCATGGGCCGCTGAACAGCGGCCGGCGCGTTCGCGGCCTCCATCGCGTGACTGGAATCATAAAGATAGGCACCACCCACGGTGAGCGCGGCGCCTAGGATCATTCCGAACAGAACGCGCATCGTTAACCTCCACGTGAACCCTGGGCCGAGAACGCGGGCCGCCTCTGTAATGTTCCCGAGGCCGAACTTGCCGCACCGCCACAAAAGCGGGCGGCCTTTGCCCAATTGTCATACGGCGCCCGCAAGGCAGGAATGAATGTTGTAAGTCATTGATTCTAGAGGAAATTAACCTTCAAAAACTTCCCCCGTGGATAAAATTAGCTGCTATATTGTGTTCATGAGCAGATCATCAGCCAAAGCCGCGAAGGGGTCCCAAAAGGCCGCGACGCGTAGCGTCAAAAAGCCCGCCAAGGCCGCTAAAACGGCCCGTGCCGCCGACAAAAAGGCCGCGAAATCCGCGCGCAGCCCGGTCGGCAAGCTCCCGGCCGTCAAAATGGCGGCGAGCAAACCTGTCACGGCGAAAGCGCCGGCCGCCGGTAAAGCCGCGCCGGTCAACAAGATGGCCGAGACCGCCCGCGCCCTTTTGGGTGCCGCGCGCGCGTCGAAGGCGGCGGCTGCCGCCAAAGCCGCGGCTGCCGTGGCGCCGGCCAAGATCGTGCGCACGGTCAGCCCGCCGGTGCAGCCGGTCGCGCCCGACATCGTCATTAAGAGCCACAAGTACCAGGTCGGTGAGGCGGTCTATTTCACCTCGCCGAGCTTCGGCCGCGCCGCCGCGACCGGCAGCTACACTGTGGTGAAGCTGCTGCCGTCGGATACCGACGATTACCAGTACCGCATCAAGAGCTCCGGCGAAGCCTTCGAGCGCGTCGCCAAGGAAAGCCAGCTCGAGAAGATGTGAGCGGCGTCCGCGCTGCCTGCGACCTTAAAACCCCGGCCCCAAAAGGCCGGGGTTTCGCTTTAGGGGAGCGGCCGTTATTGCTTCGCGCTATAAGCCGGGAATAAAACGCCGCAAAGCGACCACGTAAGATGGCGACCACAGTCCGACAAAAAACTTCTGGAGGGTTCATGTTGAAATTCATTCGTATCGCCGCGCTGGCGACCGCCGCCGCGCTGTTGGCGCTGCCGGCTGCCGCGCAGAATTATCCCAACCGCGTCGTCAAGATGGTGGTGCCGTTCGGCGCCGGCGGCCCGGCCGACGTCTATGCCCGCGTGCTGGCGCAGCATCTGACGGAAGAGACCAAGCAGTCCTTCATCATCGAGAACCGTCCCGGCGCCGGCGCGCTGATCGGCACCGACAACGTCGCGAAATCGCCGCCGGACGGCTACACGCTGCTGGTGATGTCGAACACGCAGACGACCAATGAATCGCTGCTGTCGAACAAGCCCTATGAACTGATGCGCGACTTCGTGCCGGTGGCGCCGATCAATTCGTCCGACCTGCTGATGGTCATCCATCCGTCGGTCGAAGCGAAGAACGTCGCCGAGTTCATCGCGCTGGCG
Organism: uncultured Hyphomicrobiales bacterium; assembly: GCA_903929045.1. Lineage (GTDB taxonomy): Bacteria > Pseudomonadota > Alphaproteobacteria > Rhizobiales > Xanthobacteraceae > Pseudolabrys. Next base: position 5,409 of record CAIYTE010000175.1, on the reverse strand, counting down.
AAGAAGGAGCCGGGCAAGCTCAACTATGCGTCGTCGGGGCCGGGCACGCCGTACCACATGGCCGGTGAGCTGTTTAAGGCGATGAGTAAGACCGACATCGTCCACGTGCCGCACAAGGCCTCGGGCGATGCGCGCAACAGCGTGCTGTCCGGCAATGTGCAGATGATGCTCGACGCCGTCACCACCATGTCCGAACTGGCGAAAGGGGGCCAGGTGCGGGCGCTCGCCACCACCGGCCTGACGCGCAATCCGTTGACGCCGAACCTGCCGACCGTCGCCGAAACCGTGCCGGGCTATGAAGCCACGATCTGGCTCGGCGTCATGGCGCCGAAGGGCACGCCGAAGGACGTCATCGCTTATCTCAACAAAGCCATCACCAAGGTCGTGACCGAACCGGCGGTGAAGGAAGCCTGGGCGAAGCAGGGCGCCGTGCCGATGGTGAAGACGCCGGAGGAGTTCGATGCCTATCTGCGCAAGGACATCGACAAGTGGGCCGAGGTCGTGAAGGTCTCGGGCGCGAAGATTCAGTAGCGCATGATCCCGAAAAGTGGGAACCGGTTTTCGGATAAGATCATGCGCAAAGGAAAAGCATGAGCTTTGATCGCGTGCTCAACGGACTGCTCAAGCTGGTCATCGCCATTGCGGTGGTGGCCGGCGTGACTTTGTCCGTTGTCGCCGTGGTCAACACCATGACTCTCGAGCGCGAGGCGGCCGACCGCCGCGCGCTCGTGCAGCGCAACGCCGAGCTCAATCTCGGCGCCTTGCAGCCGGGCTCGGCGCTGTCCTGTCTCGACGCCGGGGCGGGCGACGAGGTCGAGGCGGCGTGCGAGGCGAAAGTCTTCGCCGATCCGCGCACTGTGGCCGGTGCGGTGGCCTACACCGCGGCGCGGCTGTCGCTGCTTGCCGAAGTGCAGGCGACACAGCCATCCGTGCTCGCGGCGATGGCCGGTCCGCGCCGCGCCGTCGAACTCGATCGCTACGGCATCGTTGCGCATGTGCTGGCGACGCGCGACGGCTGCACCGCGGAGAACTGCTCCGCTTTCGCGTTCCTGCGCGACACCACGGCGCTCAAGGCGAACCTGAAAGCGCGCATCTACGATCAATACGTCTCGCGTTACGCCGCCGCCTGGAACAAGGAACCGGAGAAGCAGGTGCCCGTCGCCGCAGCGCCCGCGCCGGGCGTGCCCGTGGCCGCCGTACCTGGCGAGCCGACGCATGGCACCGGCGTGCCGGTGCCGAGCAAATACGATTTCCCGTCGGCGGCCTCGATCCCGCCGGTCAGCATCATGAATTCGGAGCCGAAGGCGATGCCCAAGGCCGACGACGATGCCGCCGTGCCGGTGCCGCCGAAGCGCCCGCAGACGCAGGCCGCGACGCCGCCCGCCGCAGCCCAGCCGCAGGCGCGGTAATTCGCGCTTGCGCCGGAGTGTGCGGCCCATAGTGTGGTGGCGAACGACCGCCGGGGTTTCATGTTCACATCCGTCCTGATCGCCAATCGCGGCGAGATTGCCTGCCGCATTGCCCGCACCGCCAGGCGTATGGGCCTGCGCACCATCGCGGTCTATTCGCAGGCGGACGGGCAGGCGCTGCATGTGCGTCTGTGCGACGAGGCGCACGCGATCGGACCCGCGCCCGCGGCCGAGAGCTATCTCGTCATCGACAACATCATTGCGGCGGCGAAAGCGGCGCGCGCTGACTGCATTCATCCCGGCTACGGCTTCCTGTCGGAGAACGCCGCCTTCGCCGAAGCCTGTGCCGCCGCCGGCATCGCCTTTGTCGGGCCGCCGCCATCGGCGATGCGCGCGATGGGCCTGAAGGACCGCGCCAAGGCGCTGATGGAGAAGGCGGGCGTGCCGGTGGTGCCCGGCTATCACGGCGACATGCAGGACGCGAAGTTTCTCGGCCGCAAGGCTTACGAGATCGGCTATCCGGTGCTGATCAAGGCGGTGGCAGGCGGCGGCGGCAAGGGCATGCGCCGCGTCGACAAGCACGCCGACTTCGACGTCGCGCTCGAAGGCGCGCAGCGCGAGGCGCAGGCCGCCTTCGGCGATGCGCGCGTGCTGATCGAAAAATACGTCACCGCGCCGCGCCACATCGAAATGCAAATCTTTGCCGATACGCACGGCAACGCCATTCATCTCAACGAGCGCGACTGCTCGCTGCAGCGCCGCCATCAGAAAGTGATCGAGGAAGCGCCGGCGCCCGGCATGAGCGCGGCGCTGCGCGCCACCATGGGCGCGGCCGCCACCGCCGCCGCGAAGGCCTGCGGTTATGTCGGCGCCGGCACGGTGGAGTTCATCGCCGACGGCGCGGGCGGGCTGAAAGCCGACGGCTTCTGGTTCATGGAAATGAACACGCGGCTGCAGGTCGAGCATCCGGTGACGGAAGCCATCACCGGCCTCGATCTGGTCGAATGGCAATTCCGCATCGCCGCCGGTGAGACGCTGCCGCTGACGCAAGACAAAGTGCCCGTGCAGGGGCACGCCGTTGAGGCGCGGCTTTATGCGGAGGATCCGGAGCGCGGCTTTCTGCCGTCGACGGGCAAACTCGTTGCGTTGCAGTTTCCGCAAGGCCAGGGACTGCGCGTCGACACCGGCGTGGAGCAGGGCGACGCGGTGGCGCCGTTCTACGATCCGATGATCGCCAAGCTGATCGCGCATGGCGACACCCGCGACGCCGCACTCAACACGCTGGCGAACGCGCTCGACAAAACAATTGTCGTCGGGCCGCGCAGCAATGCCGGCTTTCTCAGCCGCCTGTGCCGCGCGGACGAATTCCGCGGCGGCGATTTCGACACCGGCTTCATCGACCGCAATCTCGCGAGCTTGAAAGCCGAGCCGCAGGGTCTCGACGCGGCCGCTGTCGCCGCCGGCGCGCGCGAATTGCTGGCGCAGAAGCGCGCCCGTATCGCCGTCGACGCCGATGCGCCGTCCTCGCCGTGGGATGCCGCCGACGGCTTCCAGCTCTCCGGCCCGCGCCGCGTGGTGCTGCCGGTGACGGCCGACGGCGAGCCGGTGACCGCGCAAATCCTGCACGAGCCTTCAGGCCCCGTGGTGACGGTCGACGGCCTTGCCGCCGCGCCCGATGCGGTGGCGGTGGCCGCCGCTGACGGCGTCTACGTGCTGCGCCACGGCCGCCAGACCAAGGTGGCGCTTCGCGACGCCGGCACGGCTGCCGCTGGGGATCACGGCGGCGGCGGGCTTGTGCGCGCGCCGATGCATGGCAAGGTTCTCGGCATCTTTGTGGAGAAGGGCGAGGCCGTAACGCGCGGTCAACGTCTTGCCATCATCGAGGCCATGAAGATGGAACACACGCTCACCGCCGCGATCGACGGCACCGTGAGCGAGATTGCCGTGACGCCGAACGCGCAGGTCGGCGAGGGTGCTACGGTGATGATGATTGCGCCACGAAGCCCGTCACCCTGAGGTGCGAGCAAAGCGAGCCTCGAAGGGGGCGGGCGTTCATCCTTCGAGGGCCGCTTCGCGGCCACCTCAGGATGACGGGAAAGAAACGTAGGAATTAGGTTCGTAAAATGCCGCTGCATCTCATCAAGCTTTCGGTCGGAACCGATAGCGTCGCCGATCTGGAAGACTGGATCAAAGAGAAGATCAAGGCGCAGAAAAAACGCGGCGTGAAGAAGCCGGAGCGCATTCACACCACGCGCATGGTGCCCAAGCGCGCCGACGAACTCAAAGACGGCGGCTCGATCTTCTGGGTGATCAAGGGCCAGGTGATGTGCCGCGAGAAGATCCTCGACATCCGCCCCTTCACCGACAAGGACGGCATTCACCGCTGCAAGCTGGTGCTCGATCCCAAATGCGTTCTGGTCGAGCCGCGGCCGCGCGCGGCCTTCCAGGGCTGGCGCTATCTCGAAGACAAGGAAGCGCCGCGCGATCTGTCGCACGCTGCGCCGGGTGCGGCCAACATGCCGGAACAGATGCGGCGCGAGTTGCGGGAGCTGGGGCTGCTCTAAAACCCCCATCCTGAGGAGCGGGCACCTTAACCCTCATCCTGAGGAGCGCCGTGAGGCGCGTCTCGAAGGATGAAGGCCCCGACCGGCGAGACACCCGGGCTCTCATCCTTCGAGACGCCGCTGCGCGGCTCCTCAGGATGAGGGCGAACAGCCTTGAACCTCCCCACCATCATCTGCGACACATACCGACGGGGCGACGGGCACAGTGTCCGTCCGGCCGTCTATTATTGACCGGAGAAACACGCATGTTTCGTCTGATTGCTGCCGCGGCCTTCGCCGCGGTTCTGATGCCGTTGCCGTCCTACGCCGTCGATGCCGAAGTGCTGGCGTTCTTCGCCAAGGATCTGCGTGGCGCCAGCGACTCGCCCTTGACCGGCCGCTATGCCGGCTCGGTCATTCTCGCCCGCACCGAGAAGGCCTTCGACGAAATCAAGCTGCCGTCCGGGCCGGCGGAGGGCGCGTCCTATTCCGACGCCAAGAAATTCTCCGCGACGATTACGGCACAAGGCAAGGTGACGCGCTCGATCTACATCGCGCCGCAGGGCCGCTCCTCGCTCGAGGTGACCGCCAATTTCGCCGACGCGCTCGCCGCCAAGGGTTTCGAGCCGGTGTTCCGCTGCTCGGGCGATGCTTGCGGTGAAAGCTTCGTGACGTTGAAATATCGCTGGGACAAGCCGGAGACCAAGGTGATCGGCAATAACTACGAGCAGGTGCGCGGGCTTCTGGTCGACGCCGCGTTCGACCAGCTTGTCGATGTGCGCTACTCGCTGTTCAAGAAGACGGCGGCGGAAGGCGACACCTATGTCGCGGTTTATGCCGGCGTGCATCGTGGCGGCGGCTTCGGCGATTATTCGGCGGCGCTCGCCGACCGTCCGGGCGTATTGCTCGAAATCGTCGAGCCGCGCGCGATGGAAAAGCGCATGGCGATGGTCAGTGCCGAGGAAATCGGCGGCGATCTCGCCAAGCAGGGCAAGGCGATCTTCTACGGCATCCAGTTCGATTTCGACAAAGCCGACATCAAGCCGGAGTCGGAGAACCAGCTCGCCGAGATGGCGAAGTTCCTGAAGGCGAACGGCCAGCTGCGCGCCTTCATCATCGGCCACACCGACAACAAGGGCACTGGACTACAACGTGTCGCTGTCGAACCGCCGTGCCGATGCGGTGGCGAAGGCGCTGGCTGCGCGTTACGGCATTCAGGCCCAACGGATGACCGCGCGGGGCCTTGGGCCGCTGTCGCCGGTCGCCACCAACCGCACCGAGGACGGCCAGGCCAAGAACCGCCGCGTCGAGCTGGTCGAGCAGTAGACACGTCGGAACGTAGGGCGGGTTAGCCGCAAGGCGTAACCCGCCGCTCCTGCGACGGTGGTGGATTACGCTTCGCTAATCCGCCCTACGGCTCTTACCCCTTATCCTGAGGAGCCCGCCGAAGCCTTGGC
>CAIYTE010000174.1 GCA_903929045.1 uncultured Hyphomicrobiales bacterium | reverse complement strand
GCGGTCATCAGCGCGCCGCTCAATTTTTCGGCGATGTCTTTCGGCACGCCCTTGGGCGCCCACATCGCGTGCCACGCCGTCACCTCGAAACCTTTAAGGCCGGACTCATCGAGCGTCGGCAGGTCGGGCAGGACCGAGAGGCGCTGCTTGGTCGTCGCCGCGTAGCCTTTGATCGTGCCGCCCTTGATCTGTTCCGTCGTGCCAGTGGTCTGGTCACACATGACGTCGAACTGGCCGCCGAGCAGGTCGGCCATCGCCGGTCCGGTGCCGCGATAACCGACCGCCGTCATCTGCGCATCGATCGCGCTCATGAACATCAGCGCACAAAGATGCGACGCAGAGCCGATGCCGGCATGGGCATAGGTCAGCAGCGTCTTCTTCTCCTTGATGAAGGCGATCAACTCCTTGACGTTCTTGGCTTCGAGCGTCGACTTGCCGACGACGGTCATCGGTACGTCGGCGATGCGGCCGATGGAGTCGAAATTGTCGATCACGCTGTAGGGCAGGTTGGGATAGAGCGAGGGCGCGGTGGCTTGCGCGATGTGCCACACCGAAATCGTGTAGCCGTCGGGCGAAGCCTTGGCGACGCGCGCCATGCCGATGGTGCCGCCGGCGCCGCCGACATTCTCAACGACGACCTGCTGGCCGAGCGTGCGCGTCATCGATTCAGCCACAAGACGCGCGACGGCGTCGGTCGGGCCGCCAGCCGCGGCCGGCACGATCAGGTTGATGGGGCGCGTCGGCCATTGAGCGTGTGACGGTGCCGCGGCAAACAGAAAAACGGCAAAGACCGCCGCAATGCGGCCGGTGGCCTTGAGCATGATGTCCTCCCAGACATTTTTATTCTGTCGGCAATTCTGCCTTGTTGCGTGAAGGCTAGCACACAACCTCTAACGGCTGACCACTCCACAGCGGCCGCACAGGGGGGCATTGACCAGCCCGGGCGCGGTCCCTAGTGTTACATTGTAACATTCGGTGGGTGATGCGGATTTTCCGGAGCAAACGGAGTTGGGGAGGCTGGCTGGCGCTGTTTGCGCTCGGCCTCCAGCTCACGCTGTCGTTCGGCCACATCCACGCCGAAGATCTCGCGCCGCTCAATGTCGCGGCGCAGAGTCAGGGCGCCTCGCAGAACGCGCCTGCTGACGATCATCATGACGGCGACAAGGATTTCTGCGCGATCTGCGCCGTCATGCACATGGCGGGCACGACGCTGCTGCCAAGTCCGCCGGCTGTCGCGTTGCCGGTTGACGTTGTCTCCGCCGTCGTTGTTGTCGCCGATCTGACGGCGCTGCAGCCACCCGCGCGGCAATCCTTCCAGGCCCGCGCGCCCCCTCAAGCCTGACATCCGCATCTTCGCGATCGCGCCACGCCCGCGTTTAAACCGCGGCCGCGTCGCGCGATCTGGCTTTGCTTGTCAGGTTCCGAGGTTCGTCATGTTGTACCGCCGCAGATTGTTGCTGGCCGTGTCTCCTGTTGTGTTGCTTTTTGCTTCTGCTGCTCATGCGCAAGTTGCGCTGCCCGAAATTACCGTCACCGCACCAAGCCCGATCCAGGGCGCGCCGGCCTCCGGCGGCGACGATGGACTTCAGGGCACGCTGCCGATCGTCACCGACCAGTTCGCGACCACGACCGTCGTGCCAAGCGAGGAGCTACGCCGGAGTGGCGGCTCGACGCTCGGCGATCTGTTGTTTGAAAAGCCCGGCATCACCGGATCGAGTTTTGCGCCCGGCGCATCGAGCCGTCCGATCATCCGCGGCCTGGATTCCAACCGTGTTCGCATTCAGGAGAACGGCGTCGGCGCCAACGGCGCGTCCGATCTCGGGGAGGATCATTTCGTGCCGGTCGATCCGCTGACCTCGGACAAGGTCGAGGTCATCCGCGGCCCTGCCACGTTGCGTTTCGGCTCGCAGGCCATCGGCGGTGTTGTCGAGAGCAGCAATAACCGCATCCCGACGTCGGTCCCGTCGCGCGGTGTCTCGACCGAGGTTCGCGGCGCAGCGTCGTCGGCGGACAGCGGCATGGACGGTGCCGTGCTGCTTGACGCCGGGGCCGGGAATTTCGCCGTGCATGCCGACACGTTCAGCCGCAGCACGCAGGACTATCGCGTGCCGCATTATCCCTATCTCACCGCGCCTAATCCGGCGGCGATGCCGAACGCCACGCAGCCCGGCGCCTTCAACGGACGTCAGCCTAATTCGTCCTCGCGCAGCAACGGCGTATCGGGGGGTGCGTCGTACATTTTCAATGAAGGTTTTTTCGGTCTGGCGCTGTCGCAGAACAACGCGCTTTACCACATCCCCGGCAGCGACGGCGAAAACACCAATACGCGTATTGACGCCAAGCAGACCAAACTACTGACCAAAGGCGAGTGGCGGGCGCCGTCGAGTGTCGTCGATGCCATCCGTTTCTGGGGCGGCATCACGGATTACAAGCACAACGAGATCGGCCTTGCGAACCCGGCCGACTTCACCACCGACGGCGTGCGGCAGACTTTCACCAACAAGGAGCAGGAGGGCCGAGTCGAAGCGCAACTCGCGCCGTTCAACCTGCGCTTCGCGTCGTTGACGACAGCGATCGGCGTGCAGGGCGGTCATCAGGAGTTGACGGCGCCGAGCCCGGACAATGCCGGGCTGTGGGATCCGAACCGCAACAACCGCATCGCCGGTTACATGTTCAACGAGTTCAAGTTCAACGCCGACACCAAGGCCCAGATCGCCGGGCGCATCGAGCGCGTCGATCTCTCCGGCATGGCGCGGAGCTTCGATGCGGCGGGCGTGATGACCTCGACGGCGGCGTCACCCGGTTACACGCCAAAGAGCATCAGCTTCGGCGTCATTCAGTCCCTGCCGTGGGATCTGACTGGTAGCTTGACGGCGCAATATGTCGAGCGCGCGCCCAAGCCGGCGGAGTTGTTCTCCGGCGGCGGGCACGATGCCACCGGCACCTTCGACAAGGGCAATCCGAATCTTGGTGTCGAAGCCGCGCAGTCGCTCGAACTGGGCGTGCGGCGTACGCAGGGGCCGGTGAGGTTCGAGGCAACCGCCTACGTCACTAAGTTCAAGGGTTTCATCTACCGGCGGCTGACCGGCAACACCTGCGACGACACCGGTGTCTGCGGGGCAGGCGCCGGTTCGCTGAACGAAGCGATCTACTCGCAGGCCGACGCGACGTTTCGCGGCGGCGAATTCCAGAGTCAGTGGGACATCGCGCCGCTGTGGAGCGGCATGTTCGGCATCGAGAACCAGTTTGACGTCGTGCGCGCGACCTTCAGCGACGGCAGCAACGTACCGCGTATTCCGCCGGTGCGTGTCGGCGGCGGTGTATTCTGGCGCGATGCTAGCTGGCTGGCGCGCGTGAAACTCATTCACGCCTTCGCGCAGAACAACATCGCGGCGACCGAAACGACGACGGGCGGCTACGACGATCTGCGCGCGGAGCTCAGCTATAAGTGGATCAAGGCCAATCCGCTTCCGAACGAATTGAGCGAAGTGAATATCGGCATCTCCGGCACCAATCTGCTCAACCGCGACATCCGTAACAGCGTGTCCTATTCGAAGGATGAGGTGCTAATGCCGGGCGCGAGCGTGCGGCTTTTCGCCAATCTGAAATATTGAGCGTCGCGGTCTGGCGTGCATCCCTCTCTCTGCACAACGCAGGGAGAGGGGCTCGTCAGGAGTCTCGACGCGCGTTACGGTGCGGCGTTGCCGGTTCGGCGCCCAGGGAGACTTCATAAAAATGATAACGATCGATCGCCGCAACGCGTTGTGCGCTGCACTGGTTCTGTCGGCCACGATGGCTGCGCCGCTCGCCGCTTCTGCACAGGATTATCCCACCAAGCCGATCCGTCTGATTGTCGGTTTTCCCGCGGGTGGTCCGAACGATATTCAGGGCCGCATGATCGCGGAATGGCTGAGCAAGCGGCTCGGCCAGCCTGTCAACGTCGATAACAAGCCCGGCGGTTCGAGCAATCCGGCGACGGAAGAGGCCGTGAAGGCTGCGCCCGACGGCTACACGATGCTGCTGGTCGGTCCGGCGAACACCATCAACCCGTCGCTCTATGACAAGCTGCCGTTCAATTTCCTTGCCGACATCGCCCCGGTGGCCGCGGTTCTGCGCGAGCCATTGGTGCTGGTCGTGCATCCGTCGGTGCAGGCGAAGAACGTCGCCGAACTGATCGCCCTCGCCAAGGCCAATCCCGGTAAGATCAAGATGGCATCGACCGGCAACGGTTCGTCGCCGCACGTCACCGGTCTGCTGTTCAACTCGATGGCCAAGGTCGATTTCGAGATCGTGCAGTACCAGGGCGGTGGTCCTGCCCTGAAGGAGATGGTCGAGGGTAAGGCGCAGGTCATGTTCGAGCCGATGTCGGCCTCGATCGAACCGGTGCGCAGCGGCAAGCTGCGCGCGCTCGCGGTGACGACCACGACGCGCTCGACGGCGCTGCCCGACGTGCCGCCGCTGACCGAAGCCGTGCCCGGCTACGACGCCAGCGCGCTCACCGGCCTCGGCGTTCCGGCGAAAACGCCGGCTGCGGTCATCGAGCGGCTGAATAAAGAGATCAACGCTGCGTTCGGCGATGCCGGCATGAAAGCGAAGTTCAACGACACCGGCGCCATCGTGTTGCCCGGCACGCCGTCCGATTTCGGCAAAATGCTCGTGGCGGAAACCGACAAGTGGGCCAAGGTCATCAAGAGCGCCGGGGTGAAACCGTAACGCCTCTTTTGTCTGCGCCGGCGCGCATAGCAACGTCTCGTTGAACGCTATGGCCCGGCGCAGGCGGCTGCGCTAGTTCTGTAACGGCATGTCCCATCTCGATCCGACGCTGACAGTGACGACCGAGCGGCCCTCGCTCGGCGAACTGTTCAAAGCGTTTCTCATCGTTTCAATTTCAGGCTTTGGCGGCGCGTTGCCGTGGGCGCGGCGCATGATCGTCGATCAGCGCCGCTGGATGACCGCCGAGGAATTCAACGAGGCCTTCGCACTTGCACAATTTTTGCCGGGGCCCAACCTGGTAAACTTCTCGGTGGTGTTCGGGCTGCGTTTTTGCGGTCCGGTCGGCGCCTTGGTCGCGTTCATCGGCCTGATGGGACCGCCGCTGGTCATCGTGGTCATATTGGGCATCCTCTATGCCCAGTTCGGCGAAATCGAAATTCTGGGGCGCGTTCTCAAGGGCATCACGGCCGCGGCGGCTGGCTTGTTGATCGCGGTCGCCTGCAAGATGGCGATACCTTTGTTCCTCAAGCGCTGGAACTCGGGGCCGGTGATCGCGCTGCTCGCCTTCTTCAGCGTTGCGATCATGCAATATCCCCTGCCGTGGGTGTTCGTGGTGCTGGCGCCGATCAGCGTCGCTTTGGCGTGGTTCAAGCGATGAACAACGGAAACCCGCTGGCCACGCTGTTTATTTATTTCGCGACCTTGTCGCTGTTCGCCATGGGCGGCGCCAATTCGGCGATCCCGGAAATGCACCGCGTTGCCGTGGAGACGATGCACTGGATGACGGACCGCCAATTCGGCGACATGTTTGCGATTTCACAATTGTCGCCGGGTCCCAATGTCATCATCGTCACGTTGATCGGTTACCATGTCGCCGGGCTGACGGGCGGGGCGGTTGCGACCGTCGCGATGTGCGGACCCACGTGTTTGCTGGCGTTTCTGGTCGCCCGGGTCTGGGACCGGTTCAAGGACGCGCCTTGGCGGACCGCAATCCAGGCGGGTCTGGTTCCCGTATCGCTCGGTATGATCGCAGCGAGCGCGTTCGTTCTGGCGCGCGTCGCCGACAGCAATGTCTATGCCGGTGTGATCACGGCCGTGACGGCCATCGTGGCCTTTGCTACGCGCATCAACCCACTGTGGGTATTCGCAGCTGGCGGACTACTCGGTTTAAGTGGTTGGCTCTGACCGCGCTTTAGCCTAAAGGCGAGTATCCCTGACCTAACTGGGCGTACTGCCTAAGGTTCGCGCTTCCGGCCACGGCTATTCGTGTGCTAGGGAATGGCTAACCAAACAGGTTTGAGTTCAAGAAAAGCGATCTAGGAGGGGTAATGTCCGAAGCCAATTCCTCCCCCAAAGGGCAAGGTTTGCAATTCAAAGTGCGTGGTCCACGCGATTTTTACGGTGGCCTTGCGCTGATCGCTCTGGCGGTCATAGCGCTGCTGGCCTCGGCTGAACTGCCGGGTCAAAGCGGGTTTGCGTTCGGTCCGGGAACGGCGCCACGCATCTTCGCGACCTTGCTCGCGGTCTGCGGTGCGCTCGTCGCGCTCAGCGGTTTGCTGGTCGATGGCCCGCCGGTCGAAAAGTTCGCGCTCAAGGGTCCGGCTTACGTCATCTGCGGCATCTTGCTGTTCGCCGGCATGATCCGCGGCATGGACCTCAGCTTCCTGAAAATCCCGACTCGCATCCCGGCACTTGGCCTCGTGATCTCGACGTTCGCGGCGTTCATCGTGTCGATCATGGGTTCGAGCGAGATGCGCTGGGTCGAGAGTCTTCTCGCCGCCGTTGGCATGACGATCTTCTGCGTCCTGCTCTTTGTTTACGCGCTGCAGCTCCCGTTTCAGCTCTGGCCGTCGTTTTGATCGGACCGCATCAACATGACTGACCTTCTCGCAAACCTCGCGCTCGGCTTTTCAGTCGCTGCGCATCCCTACAACATCGGCTTCTGTCTGATCGGCGCCCTCGTGGGTACGCTGGTCGGCGTGTTGCCGGGCGTCGGCACGGTCGCAACCGTGGCGATGCTTCTGCCGATCACCTTCGGTCTGCCGCCGGTCGGCGCGCTGATCATGCTCGCCGGCATCTATTACGGCGCGCAATACGGTGGTTCGACCACGTCGATCCTCGTCAACATCCCGGGTGAAGCCACCTCGGTTGTGACCTGTCTCGACGGTCATCAGATGGCGCGTCAGGGCCGCGCTGGCGCGGCGCTCTCGATCTCGGCGATCGGTTCGTTCTTCGCCGGTTGCGTCGCGACGGTTCTGGTCGCGGCGCTCGGTGCGCCGCTCACCGGTCTCGCGCTTCTGTTCGGCCCCGCCGAATACTTCTCGCTGATGGTTCTCGGCCTGATCTTCGCCGTCGTTCTGGCCAAGGGCTCCGTGCTCAAGGCCATCGCGATGATCCTCGCCGGCCTGTTGCTGTCGATGGTGGGCTCGGATCTGGAAACCGGCGCCGGCCGCATGACCTTCGATATCCCGGAACTCTCCGACGGTATCGGCTTCGCCAACGTGGCGATGGGTCTGTTCGGCTTCGCCGAAATCATCCGCAACCTGGAAATGTCCGCGGAGAGCCGCGACATCGTCAACGCCAAGATCACCGGCCTGATGCCGACGCGTCAGGACTTGATCGACTCTTCGGGCGCCATTGCCCGCGGCACCATCCTCGGCTCCATCCTCGGCATTCTGCCGGGCGGCGGTGCGGTCGTGGCGTCGTTTGCGGCCTATACCTTCGAGAAGCGTATCTCGAAGACGCCGCAGAAGTTCGGCAACGGCATCATCCAGGGTGTTGCTGCGCCGGAAGCGGCCAACAACGCCGCGGCACAGACGTCGTTCATCCCGCTGCTCACCCTCGGCATCCCGCCGAACGCGGTGATGGCGTTGATGGTCGGCGCCATGACCATCCACGGTATCGTGCCGGGTCCGCAGGTCATGACCAAGCAGCCGGAGCTGTTCTGGGGCATGATCGCCTCGATGTGGCTCGGCAACCTGATGCTGGTCATCATCAACCTGCCGCTGGTCGGTCTGTGGGTCTCGCTGCTGCGCGTGCCGTACCGCCTGCTGTTCCCGTCGATCATCGTGTTCTGCTGCATCGGCATCTACTCGATCAACAACTCGCCGACAGACGTTCTGATCGCGGCGGTGTTCGGCTTGATCGGATATTGGCTGGTGAAGCACGACTTCGAACCGGCGCCGCTGGTGCTGGCCTTCGTGCTCGGTCCGCTGATGGAAGAGAACCTGCGCCGCGCCATGCTGATCGCGCGTGGTGACGCCACTGTGTTCGCAACGCGGCCGATCTCGGCCGGTCTGTTGCTGATCTCGCTGGCGCTGCTCACCGTGGCGCTGCTGCCGATGATCCGCAAACGCCGCGACGAGGTATTCGTCGAGTCGGAAAACTAGGCGGCGAGGGACGCGCTGTCCCTTAAGCTTGGTGCAACGCAATAGAAGGGCCGCGCGATTATGTCGCGCGGCCCTTTGTCTTTTTCGGCATGTGGATTGCGCCCGGTCTGTGCGATGACAAGTCCACGTGAAAAAAATCTGGGATGAAACAATGAAGAAGCTGACTTTCTCCGCCATCGCCGCACTTGCCGTCGCCGCAGTGATCGCTCCTGCCGCCGCGCAGGATTTTCCCAAGAACAACATCACCATGGTGGTACCGTTCGCCGCGGGCGGGCCGACCGACATCGTCGGACGCATCGTCGGCGAACACATGTCGAAGACTCTCGGCAAGCCGGTCATCATCGAGAACGTCGTCGGCGCCGGCGGCACGACGGGTTCGATCCGCGCCATGCGCGCGCAGAATGACGGCCACACCATCGTCATGGGCCATATGGGCACGCATGCCGCGGCGCCGTTCCTCTATCCGAACCTTGCCTACAAGCCCGATGCGGACTTCGAGACCATCGGGCTGGCGGCCGGCACGCCAGTGCTGATCGTGACGCGTAAGGACATCCCGGCGAAGGACCTCAAGGAATTCGTTGTTTGGGCCAAGGAGAAGAACGACAAGGCGAACATGGCGCATGCCGGCGTTGGTTCGGTGTCGTTCACCACCTGCCTCTTGCTCAACTCGATCCTGGGCACGAAGCCGACGCAGATCCCGTTCAACGGCACGGGTCCGGCGCTGAACGCGCTGGTCGGCTCGCAGGTCGATTATATGTGCGACCAGGTCGTCAATCTGGTGCCGCATGTGACCGGCGGCACCATCAAAGCGCTGGCGGTCGGTACGCCCGAGCGTAACCCGGCGCTGCCGGACGTCCCGACGTCGAAGGAAGCCGGCCTGCCGGCCTTCCAGGCCGTCGCCTGGAACGCTCTGTTTGCGCCGAAGGGCACGCCGAAGGCGGTGGTCGACAAGCTCGCCGACGCGCTCGACAAGGCGCTGGACGATCCGGCTGTGCGCAAGCGCCTGCTCGATCTCGGCAGCGACATTCCGGACAAGAAGGGCCGGGGTCCTGCGGCGCTGACCGCGCTCGTGAAGAGCGAGATGGAACGCTGGGCGCCCGTGCTCAAAGGCACGACGATCAACTGATCGGGCGGTAGGTCTGAAACGATGCAGGGCCGGCGTTTCGCGCCGGCCTTGTTGTTTTTGGCGCTGATAGGAAACCAAAACCTGAATTGGCCGTTGCCTCGAAAATAATCACCGGCCTGTCAGGGAGATTGCCTATGTCAAAGATTGTGTGCGCTGCGGTATGTGCCGCGTTCATGATTGCAGCCTTCGCCACGCCGGCCGCGG
>CAIYTE010000173.1 GCA_903929045.1 uncultured Hyphomicrobiales bacterium | reverse complement strand
CCAGCGGCGAGTTCAGCAGCGATTATCTCGCCGTCAGCTCGAATGGCGGCGACGATGCCGGACTGCATGTCTTCACCAAGCGTGACGGCACCATCCGTCACTTCTGGAGCGGCGAGATGGACTTCGGCACCGCCGATCCCGGTCAGGATCCGCGCGGTGCGCCCGACCTGATGCCGCTCTGGACCGTGCTCGATTGCACGCCGGAAGGCCGGGCACCGAAATGGTACCCGAAGCTCGACTACGGCCAATAGACGTACTTGGCCGACAAAAAAATCGAATTTCATGGAGGATTCAATGCAGGCAGCAGCGTCCAAGGACTTCGTCATCTCGCGTGTGCTCGATGCGCCGCGTGAGCTGGTGTGGGACTGTTTCACCGACCCCGCGCGCATGAAGGCGTGGTGGGGACCGGCCGGCGTCAAGGTCGTGAAGTCGGAAATGGATTTGCGTGTCGGCGGCACCTATCACTACGGCATGCAGATGCCCGATGGCGCGATGATGTGGGGCCGGCAGGTCTATCGCGAAATCACGCCACCCGCGCGATTGGTTCTCATCAACTCCTTCTCCGACGAAGCCGGCGGCCTGTCGCGTCATCCGATGGCGCCGACTTGGCCGATCGAAACCTATTCGATCTTCGACTTCGAGCAGTCGTCGGATGGCAAGACCAAATTCACCGTGACGTGGCGGCCGTACAATCCGACGGACGAAGAGCGCGCCACCTTCGACGCGGGCCACGCCAGCATGACCGGCGGCTGGAGCGGCACCATCGACAAGCTCGAAACCTATCTCGCGAAGGCGAAGGAATAAATCATGGCCCTGTATGTCGATGGATTTATCGTTCCCGTTCCCAAAAAGAATCTCGCCGCCTACCGCGCCATGGCGAAGAAGGTCGGCAAGATCTGGATGGAGTACGGCGCGCTCTCTTATGTCGAATGCGTCGCCGACGACGTGAAAGTCGGCAAGCGCACGTCGTTTCCGCGCAGCGTCAAGCTCAAGCCCGGCGAGACGGTCGTGTTCGCCTGGGTCACCTACAAGTCGCGCGTCGCGCGCGACCGCGTCATGGCCGAGTCCATGAAAGACAAAAGAAGCCTCGCGATCATGAATTCGAAGTCGATGCCGTTCGACGGAAAACGCATGATTTTCGGCGGCTTCAAGTCCTTCATCGAACTGTAAACGGAGTACCGATGACCGAAAAATTTGGCGAAGGCACCGTCGACATCGTCCGCACCTTCGACGCGCCGCGGGCGCTGGTGTGGCAGGCCTGGACGGACCCGAAGATGATGGCCGCATGGTTCGGCCCGCGGCAGTTCACCAGTTCGGTGCCGGAATACGACGTGCGCGTCGGCGGCGCGCTGCGGATCGTCATGCACGGGCCGGACGGCAACGATTATCCGATGAAGGGTGTCTTCCGCGAAGTGACGCCGCCGGAAAAGCTGGTGTTCAGCAACATCGCCATCGACAACGACGGCAATCATCTGCTCGAAGGTGAGACCACGGTGACGCTGACCGAGCAGGGCGGCAAGACGACCTTGCGGGTGCAGTCACGCGCCGTCGGCCGGGTGCCGTTCGCGCCGCAGATGCTGGCCGGCATGGAAGCAGGCTGGAACCAGAGCATCGACAAGCTGGGTGAGCTGGTGGCGAAGAACTGAAGTTGTCGTCCCCGCGTAGGCGGGGACCCAGTACCCACAGACAGTACAGTGGTTACTGGATGCCCGCTTTCGCGGGCATGACAAGAGACTACACCAGCATCCACGCGATCGCCGCGAGCAGCGCCGCGATCGTCCACAGCGCCACGGCGGTGGTGCGGTTGCGCCGCGCCTCCGCCTTGCCGATGGCGGCGACCGTCTCGGGCGACAACACCAGACCGTTGCGTGTGATGTCGTCGAGCTGATCGATGAGCGTACCAGCGCGGCTGAGCAGCGACGGCACCTGGCCGAGGAAGCGGCCGATTTCGCCGGCGCCTTCGGCAACGTCCTGCAATTTGCCGGCGGGGCCGAGATTGCGTTCGATCCACTCGCGCACCACCGGGTCCGCGACCGACCACATATCGAGCTTGGGATCGAGCGTGCGTGCCACGCCTTCGACCACGACCATGGTTTTTTGCAACAGCAGCAGTTCGGGCCGCGTGCGCATGTCGAACAGGCCGGTCACTTCGAACAACAGCATCAGCAGATTCGCCATCGAAATGTCTTCGGCGGTGCGGTTGTGGATCGGCTCGCCGATAGCGCGGATGGCCTGCGCAAAGGCCTCGACCGAATGGTGCCGCGGCACGTAGCCGGCGTCGAAATGCACCTGCGCGGTGCGCTGATAATCGCGGGTGATGAAGCCGAACAATATCTCGGCGAGGAAGCGCCGTTCCTTTGGGCCGAGACGGCCCATGATGCCGAAATCCACCGCAACGAGCCGGCCCTCGGCGTCCACGAACAGATTGCCCGGATGCATGTCGGCGTGGAAAAAGCCGTCGCGCAACGCGTGGCGCAGGAAGCTCTGGATCACCTTGTGGCCGAGCGCCGGCATGTCGTAACCCTTGGCTTCGAGTGCGACGCGGTCGTTGAGCGGCGTGCCGTCGATCCATTCCATCGTCAGCACTTCGCGCGCGGTACGGTCCCAGTCGACCGACGGCACGCGGAAACCTTCGTCCTTGGCAGTATTCTCGGCCATTTCGGACAAGGCCGCGGCTTCGAGACGGAAATCCATCTCCATCGCCACCGAACGCGCCAGGGTCTCGACGGCCTCGACCGGACGCAGCCGCTGCGCTTCAAGCGAAAAGTCTTCCGCCTTGCGCGCGGCGAACAGGAAGGCGTCGAGATCGACCTTGAAACGGCCGTTGACGCCGGGGCGGATGATCTTCACGGCGACCGGCTTGCGGCCTTCGGGCGTATCGACTTCGGCCTTGTGCACCTGCGCGATCGACGCGGCGGCAACCGCCGGGCCGAAGCTGGCGTAGACCGCGCTCACCGGCTTGTCGAAAGCCGCCGTGACCACGGCTTCCGCCTGCGCTTGCGGAAACGCGGCCATCTTGTCCTGCAGCGCTTCGAGATCGTGCGAGATCGAGGTGCCGACGACGTCGGGCCGCGTTGCCATGAACTGGCCGAGCTTGACGTAGGTCGGGCCGAGTTTGGTCAGCGCCGCGCCGAGGCGGCTCTTGCCGTCCTTGGCGGTGGGACGCTCGATCAGCCGCGCCAGCGCGATGGCCGTCTTGGCCGGGAGCGGCAGCGGACGCGTATCGACCAGCGCGAACACGCCTTCGCGCGCGAACACGAAACCGGCGCGCGCCAGGCGCGTCAGATGAGAAATCGTGCTGATCACAGTTTCCAGCCCGAATGCAGCGCCACCACGCCGCCGGTCATCTGCTTGAACGACACCTGGCGGAAGCCCGCCGTCTCGATCATCGCGGCGAAAGCCTTCGGCTTGGGGAATTTGCGGATCGACTCGACGAGATACTGATAGGCCTCGCGGTCGCCGGTGACACGCTCGCCGATACGCGGGATCAGTTTGTAGGAATAGAGATCGTAAAGCTTGTCGAGGCCCGGCACGTCGACCGACGAGAATTCAAGACAGAGAAAACGGCCGCCGATGCGCAGCACGCGATACGCCTCGCTCAACGCGCGCTCGATGCGCGGCACGTTGCGGATGCCGAAGGCGATGGTGACGCAATCGAAGCTGCGGTCGGCGTAGGGCAGTTCTTCGGCATTGCCCTGCTCGAAGGTGACGATGCCGTCGAGCCCGCGGTCAAGCGCGCGGGCGCGGCCGACGGCGAGCATTTCGGCGTTGATGTCGCACACGGTGACGCGCGTGCCCATACCCCCGGCCTCGACCGCGCGAAAAGCGACATCACCCGTACCCCCGGCAAGATCGAGCAGCGCGAAGTCCTTGTCGGAGCGCGGCGGGTTCACGGCCGTGACCAGCGCGTCCTTCCACGGCCGGTGCAGGCCGGCGGACATCAGGTCGTTCATCAGGTCGTAGCGTTTGGCGACCGAGTGAAAAACCTCGTCGACCATGCCCTGCTTGTCGGACAGGGGGACGGTTTTCTCGCCGAAATGGGTGTCTTCAGTGTGTTTCTGGCGCGCTGCCATAGCCAATAATCCTTTGCGGGCAGGACCATAGCGCGCAAGGCTGCGGGGCGCTATGTGTCGTTAAGAAACAGGTTAACCATGCCCGAGCTACCCGAAGTAGAGACCGTTCGCCGGGGTCTGGCGCCCGCCATGGAGCGCGCGCGGATCGACAAAATCGAGGTCCGGCATCGCGGCCTGCGCTGGCCGATCGCCAAGGATTTCGAGAAGCGGCTGCAGGGCCAGACGGTCACCAGCGTCGGCCGCCGGGCCAAATATCTGATCGTCGATCTGTCGTCGGGCGATGTGCTGGTCATGCATCTCGGCATGTCCGGCTCGTTCCGCGTCAACGACGACAAGATCGCCAAATACCATCACGAAAAATCCAAGAGCGAAGCGCACGACCATGTCGTGTTTCACATGTCGAACGAGTCGGTGGTCACCTTCAACGATCCGCGCCGCTTCGGCTCGATGAAACTGGTAGCGCGGACCAGGATCGACGACGAGCCGTTGCTGCGGTCGATCGGGCCGGAGCCGCTCGGCAATGAATTCGATGCCGCGATGCTGGCGAAAGCCGTCGCAGGCAAGAAGACTTCGCTGAAGGCCGCCTTGCTCGATCAGCGCGTCGTCGCCGGTTTGGGCAATATCTATGTTTGCGAAGCGCTGTTCCGCGCGCGGTTGTCACCGAAACGACAAGCCGCAACTATTGCCGACAAAAAGGGGCAACCGAACGAGCGCGCGATCGCGCTGGTCGACGCTATCAAGACCGTGCTGCACGACGCCATCAAGGCCGGCGGTTCGTCGCTGCGCGATCATCGGCGCGCCGACGGGTCGCTCGGCGACTTCCAGCACAATTTTCTGGTCTACGATCGCGAAGGCGAGCCGTGTCACGGTGTCTCAGGCACGGTGACGCGCATCGTGCAGAACGGCCGCTCGACTTTTTATTGCCCGAGTTGCCAGAAATAAGGTCCTGACATTGCTGCGACGCACGCGTGTCGTGGTGGGCCAGCATGGGCAAGGATTTGGGCCGTTCGCAATTTCCTTGTGCACGGCATCGTTGTCTTGCTTTCATGGGCGCAATTGGACCGGGGGAAACCCGGCCATGAAAAACGCCTGGGGAGGCAAGCATGCGACGTGTGGCTTTGGCCGCGGCGACTCTGGCTGCGGTGATTCTCTGTTCGCTTAGTGGCGGCGCTTTCGCCGAATATCCCGACAAACCGATCCGTTTCGTGGTGCCGCAGGCACCCGGCAGCAACACCGATCTTTATGCGCGCGTGCTCAGCGCCGAAATGAGCAAATCGCTCGGCCAGCAAATCATCGTCGAGAACCGCCCGGGCGGTGCTTTCGTCATCGGCCTCGACGCCATCGCGAAGTCGGCGCCGGATGGCTACACCATTGGAATGGGCCTGATCGGCGGCATGGCTTTGACGCCGCATATGGTCGGCAAGCTGCCCTACGACGTAGTCAAGGATTTCGAGCCGGTCGGCATGGTCGGCCGCGGGCATCTGATGATCGCAGTGTCGCCGCAGGTGCCGATCAAATCAGTCAAGGAACTGATCGACTACGCCAAGGCCAATCCCGGCAAACTGTCGGCGGCGTCGTCCGGCAACGGTTCGCCGGGGCACATCGGTCTCGAATTGTTCAAGAGCATGACCGGCACCCAGATCACGCACGTGCCCTATCGCGGCGGTGCGCCGGCCATCAACGATCTTATCGCCGGGCGCGTCGAGATCATGTTCGAGGGTCTCGCCTCCATGGCGCCCTTCGTGCTCGATCATCGCGTGCGTGGCATCGGCGTCAGCGGTCCGGCGCGCTCGCCGGCGTTCCCAGACACGCCGACCATCGCCGAAGCTGGCGTGCCCGGTTATGTCGCGGTGACCTGGCTTGGCGTCGTTGCCCCAGCCAAGACGCCGCGGCTGATTATCGAGAAGCTCAATCATGCCGTGAACGACGCCTTGAAATCGCAGTTGATGGCGGAGCGATTCAAGATGATCGGCGAAGAGCCGGCGCCCGGCACGCCGGAAGACTATGGCAAAGTTATCAAGGCCGATTTCGTGAAGTGGAAAGAGGTCATTGAGAAGGCGAACATCAAGCTGAGTGAATAACGCATCGGTGACAAACCCGGCTGTCGCGCAGTAGAGTGCGATGGCCGGGGAGACATCATGCGCACGCTCATTCTGATCGCCTTCGCCCTTTTGCTGCATGCAGGCTCGGCGCATGCCGAATATCCCGATCATCCGATCCGATTGATCGTGCCGCAGGCCGCCGGCAGCGCCACCGACACGGCGGCGCGCATCCTCGCCAACGAACTGCAACGCGAACTGGGCCAGCCGGTCATAGTCGACGATCGGCCAGGCGGCGCGCTGACTTTGGGCCTCGATCTGGTCGCGAAGTCGGCGCCGGACGGCTACACCATCGGCATGGGCCCGATCGGCGGTCTCGCCATCACGCGCCATATGGTGGCGAAGATGCCGTTCGATATCGACCGCGATCTGCAGCCCATCTGTCTGCTCACGCGCGGCCATCTGCTGCTGGCGACCTCGCCGAAACTGCAAATCAATTCGGTTCAGGAACTGATCGACTATGCCAAAAAGAATCCCGGCAAGCTGACCAACGCGTCGTCGAGCAACGGCTCGCCGGGGCATCTGGGTGGCGAGCTGTTCAAGTACATGACCGGGACGCAGATCGTTCACGTGCCGTATCGCGGCGGCGCGGCGGCGATCAACGACCTGATGGCCGGTCATGTCGACATCATGTTCGAAAGCCTGCAGTCGATTGCACCTTTTGCCAGTTCCGGTGC
This sequence comes from uncultured Hyphomicrobiales bacterium, assembly GCA_903929045.1. Classification (GTDB taxonomy): domain Bacteria; phylum Pseudomonadota; class Alphaproteobacteria; order Rhizobiales; family Xanthobacteraceae; genus Pseudolabrys. The sequence continues at coordinate 8,241 of CAIYTE010000173.1, read as the reverse complement.
GCTGAAAGCGCTCGGCGTTAGCGGCGCAACACGCTCACCCGCTTTCCCCAACCTGCCGACCATTGCCGAAGCCGGCGTGCCGGGTTATCTGGCCCCAACCTGGACCGGCGTTGTCGGTCCGGCGGGGCTGCCGCGCCCGATTCTCGACAAGCTCAATGCGGCGATCAACAAGGCCATCGTCTCTGACGGTTTCAAGGAAAAATTCGCCAAGATCGGCGATGAAGGCGGCGGCGGCACGCCGGAAGACTTCGGCAAGATCATCAAGGCCGATTCCGAAAAGTGGGGCGAGGTTATTCGCCGCTCAGGGATCAAACTGGATTAGGCCTCGGCAAGAAAGAATTCTGTCATGAGCGAACCCAACGTCATCGTCGAAACCAAAGGCCGCGTTGGCGTCATGCGGCTGAATCGGCCGCAGGCGCTTAACGCGCTCAATCGCGCGCTGGTCGCCGAGTTGTTCGCGGCCATCGACAGCTTCGAGGCCGACGACAAAATCGGGTGTATGCTGATCACCGGCAATGAGAAGGCCTTTGCGGCCGGCGCCGACATCAAGGAGATGGCGGACAAGACTTTCATCGAGGCCTACCTGCAGAATTTCTGCGCCGACTGGGACCGCGCCGCGCGCACGCGCAAGCCGATTGTGGCAGCGGTCGCCGGCTTCGCGCTCGGCGGGGGCTGCGAGCTGGCGATGCAGTGCGACATCGTGATTGCCGCGGATAATGCCAAGTTTGGTCAGCCGGAAATCAAGATCGGCGTCATCCCAGGTATTGGCGGCACGCAGCGGCTGGCGCGTGCGGTCGGCAAGGTCAAGGCCATGGACATGATCTTGACCGGCCGCATGATGGATGCAACGGAGGCCGAGCGCTCGGGCCTCGTCTCGCGCGTCGTGCCGGCGGCGAGCCTGATGGATGAGGCGATGAAGGTTGCCGAGACCATTGCCGGCATGTCGCTGCCCTCGGTGCTGGCGGGCAAGGAAGCCGTCAACACCGCGTTCGAGACGTCGCTTGCCGAAGGCACGCGTTTCGAGCGCCGTATTTTCCACTCGCTGTTCGCGACGCACGACCAGAAGGAAGGCATGAAAGCCTTCGTGGAGAAGCGAAAGCCGGATTGGAAGAATAAGTAGCGGCTACTTCCTCACGCAGATCACGCGCACGACGGCAGCCTTGGCATCGGCGCCGGGCACGTCGTTGGCGACGACATTCTGCTTGGCGAGAAAGCCGCGGATCGTCTGCGCAGGAATGAGGCGCACGGGCGGCGCCGATGGCTCGATGCTGGCGAGCACGGCGTTGCGCATTTCTGTCATGCCGAGGAACCGGCCTTGACCGTCGAGCGCGGCGGCGCCAGCAAAGCCGGCCATCGGCACCGGCTGACGCAGTTCAATGGCAGTCTCGTTGACCAGGCGTGCCTTGATTTCGGCGAGCTTGCGGCTGGCGTCTTCTTTCGGATCCGGAACGCCGACCAGTGAGAGATCGCCGGTCTTTGGCGTGTTCTGCGGGAACGACAGCGGTGACAATTTGCGCGAACCGTAGACCCGCAGCAGTGCCAGGCCGTTTTCCTTATCGTCGGCGAGGCGCACGGCATCGCCCACACCGGATGCGACGATGACCTGACAACCTTCGACGAGCTTGCGGTCAGTGACGATGTGACCATCAGCGCTGACAACCAGGCCGCTGCCGTATTCGACTGACTTGGTCAGCGTCGCGTAGGGCGCGCTGCGTTCCGGGAACGGCGAGAACGCGGCGGACATGGCCACCATCACCGGTGTGACGATAGTCTCCATCATCTGGTCGTACAGCATGGTGAAGCCACGCACTTCGCCGTCGCGGAACGTCGCCTTCACCGAAAATTTCTTCAGGCCCTGAAAGCCGCTGATGAAGAAACCGTCGTCACGCAGCAGGCTGTACTCGATCTTGCGGGTCGCGGGTTCGCGCTTCTCCTGTTCGAACAAGGCGGCGAGCTTGAGATTGCGGTCGGCAACGCGAAACGTCTCGACCTGCACGTCGCCATGCTTCGACGACCACAGCGTGCCGCGCTCGGTGTCGCGCGCATGCGGCACCATCTTGGTCGGCAGGCCGATGCGGCTGCCGGTCGCCGGATCGATGACGACGCTCCAGCCGAATTCTTGTTCGCGATTATTGGTCGCGGCAATGAGAGTGGCGCGCTCGGTGTCGGTAAGAACACCGGTGATCTTGCCCTTGTTGCGCTTCTGATAATTCTTGACCGCCGCGATGAACGGATCTTCGCCCTTCGGCACGTCGGCATAGTCGCCGGCCCACAGCAGCGCGGCTTGCACCTTCTGACGCTCGGCGGCGGGAATGCCGGCGAGGGTATCGGACGCGGGCTCAGTCTTCGCCGGCTCTGTTTTCGTCGCGTCTATTTTCGCGATCTCAGGCTTTTTTGGCTCGGCCTTCGGCGGCTCGACCTTTGTCAGTTCAACTTTGGCCGGCTCGGCTTTCACCGCTTCGGCTTTGATTTCGGGGCGCGGCACCGGCAGCTTGATCGCGGATGTCGCCGTCGCGACTTTCGGCTTGGGTTTGGCGGGAGTCGTCGCGGCGGGCTCCGCCGGTTTGTCCTCGGCGGGCGTGAACCACTTCATGATGCTTGGGGTGTCGTCGGCCCGCGCCACAGCGCCGGGCAGAAGCGACAGAAGCACCAGGGTCGTCACCAGACGCATTGTTTACGCCGCCCTAACCATATTTTTAGGCACCTTAGAGCATGGAGCCCGAGGCGCAAGGCGGCAGGAGGCTGGCCGAAAGCAATGCGATCCCATAGGGTTAACTCCATGCTGAATGCTCAGGAACTGGAACGTTATGCGCGCCATATCGTGCTGCGCGAGGTCGGCGGGCCGGGTCAGGCCAAGCTCAAGGCTGCGCGCGTGCTGGTCATCGGCGCCGGCGGGCTCGGCGCGCCCCTTTTGCTTTATCTGGCGGCCGCCGGCGTCGGCACGTTGGGCGTCGTCGACGACGACACGGTGTCGCTGTCGAATCTGCAGCGGCAGGTCATTCACGCCACCGGTGACGTCGGCGAGCGCAAGGTCGACAGCGCGGAGGCGGCGATCGAACGGCTCAATCCGCTGGTGAAGGTCGAGACGCACATGACGCGGCTCGATGCAAAGAACGCCCTCACTCTCATTTCTAAATACGACATCGTCGCCGACGGCTCGGACAACTTCGCCACACGTTATCTGGTCTCGGATGCGTGCTACTTCGCCAAGAAGCCGCTGATCACCGCCGCGGTCGGCACCTTCGACGGCACGTTGACGACCTTGCGCGCGCACGAGTCGCGCGATGGCCTGCCCAACCCGACCTATCGATGTTTATTTCCGGAAGCGCCGCCACCGGGCACGGTGCCGGCCTGCGCCGAAGCTGGTGTGCTCGGTGCGCTACCCGGCATTCTCGGTTCGATGATGGCGCTGGAAACGATCCGTGAGATCGTCGGCTTCGGCGAAGGTCTCGTCGGCCGTCTGCTGATGGTCGATACGCGCTCGATGCGTTTCGAGACGCTGAATTATGCCTGGGACAAGGACAATCCGCTGAGCGGCGACAAACCGACGATCAGAGACTTGAGTGTCCATCGCTGACTGTCATGCCCCGCGAAGGCGGGGCATCCAGCAATTCAATCTCTGATAAGCGCTGGATCATCCGCCTTCGCGGATGATGACGGCGTGGCTACAGCATGCTCGGCAGCACGCGGTCCGGCGGCTTGTGGCCGTCCATGAAGGTCTTGATGTTGATGATGACCTTCTCGCCCATGTCGATGCGGCCTTCGATGGTAGCCGAACCCATATGCGGCAGCACGATCACCTTGCCGGCGCGCGCCAGTTTCAGCAGTTTCGGATTGACCGCGGGTTCGTGCTCGAACACGTCGAGCCCGGCGCCCGCGACGTCGCCCGCTTCGATCATGCGCGCCAGCGCGTTTTCATCGACGACTTCACCGCGCGCGGTGTTCACGACGAACGCTTCCGGCCGCAGCATCTTCAGCCGCCGCGCCGACAGCAGGTGATAGGTCGCCGGCGTGTGCGGACAGTTGACCGACACGATGTCCATGCGGGCGAGCATCTGGTCGAGGCTCTCCCAATAGGTCGCGTCGAGCTCCTGCTCGATCTTCGGCGCCACCTTGCGGCGGTTGTGATAATGAATCTGCAGACCAAAGGCGCGGGCGCGGCGCGCCACCGCTTGTCCGATGCGGCCCATGCCGATGATGCCGAGACGCTTGCCCCAGATGCGATGGCCGAGCATCCAGGTCGGTGACCAGCCGGTCCAATCTTTTTCAGCGGTGAGAACATTGGCGCCTTCGGCGAGACGGCGCGGCACCGCGAGGATCAGCGCCATCGTCATGTCGGCGGTGTCTTCGGTGAGCACGCCCGGCGTGTTGGTCACGGTGATGCCGCGCTGAACCGCGGTGGCGACATCGATATTGTCGACGCCGTTGCCGAAGTTCGCAATCAGCCGCAGCTGGTCGCCGGCCTTGCCGAGCACGGCCATGTCGATGCGGTCGGTCACCGTCGGCACGAGGACGTCGGCGATCTTCACCGCCTCGGCGAGTTGCGCCGGCGTCATCGGCTTGTCGTCGGCGTTGAGCCGAGCGTCGAAAAGTTCCCGCATCCGCAGCTCGACGCTGTCGGGAAGTTTGCGGGTGACGACCACCACCGGTTTTTTGTTCTTCGCCATGTTCTTTGGCCGCGCCGTTCAGGCCTCTTTAACCGTGCTCGCCCACACTGCATTTCCACCGTGGACGAGATCGAAATCCAACCAATTTCCTATCAGATGGCCGTGACAACACAAAGCTTTCGAGCCGTTTTGAGGCTCACAGGCTGCGCCGCGCTTGCGGCCGGCTTTCTGGCTGTCTGGGTCGGTGGCGCCTTTGCCGCCAACGATGTGGCTACCGGGTCGGTCAGTGGCCTGCCGGTGCCGCGGTTCGTCAGCCTAAAGTCGGACCGGGTCAACGTCCGCTCCGGGCCGAACCGGGATCAGGATGTGCGTTGGGTCTATACCCGCGTCGGCATGCCGGTGGAGATTACCGCCGAATTCGAGAACTGGCGGCGCATTCGCGACTGGGAAGGCGCCGAAGGCTGGGTCTACCACTCCATGCTCAGTGGCCGGCGCAGCGCGGTGGTCGTGCCGACCCTCAAGAACGACATGGTGCCGCTGCGCGAGAAAAGCGACACGCAGTCCGGCGTGGTGGCGACGTTGCAGTCCGGCGTGCTCGGACAGCTGAAGTCGTGCGACGGCACCTGGTGCCAGTTTAACGGCAAGAACTTCAGCGGCTGGATCCAGCAGGAACGGCTGTGGGGCGCCTATCCGAACGAAAAAGTCGACTAGCTTTCGCTAGACGCTGCCGATCCCGAATATCTCCCGAAAATGACGCTCGCCTTTCGGCGTGACCTTGACCGCGCGCGTGCCTTCGACACGCCGGATCCAGCCGGCGTCGAAGCAGTGCGTGCACAGCGCGGAGCCGACGGCGCCGGCGATATGCGGTCGCCGCTCGCTCCAGTCGAGACACGGGCGGCACAAGAGGCGGCGGGTCCGTTTGCCACGCGCTTCGAGATCGATACCCATCCGTTGCAGCAACGCGACGCCGCTTTCGGTGACGATCCCGGCATCGGCGGCCAGTTCGATATGGCCGCGCGTCACCAAGGCATCGGCAATGGAAACGCCCAAAGTACCGGCGAGATGGTCGTAACAGGTGCGGCCTGCGCGCATCGCGGCATCGCGGGGACCGGTGAAGGCCTTGCGCGGCTGCGCGGCGACCGCGACTTCCATGATGCTTTCCAGCATGCGCGCGACCGCGGGCGAGGCGAGACGGTGATAGCGGTGACGGCCTTGTTTTTGGACAGACAGCAGGCCCGCAACCGTCAGGCGCGAAAGATGGCCGCTGGCGGTTTGCGCCGTAATGCCGGCGACGCGCGCCAGTTCGGCGGCGGTCAAGGCGCGGCCATCCATCAGCGCGTTGAGCATGCAGGCCCGCGCCGGATCGCCGGCCGCCGTGGCTATTTCCGCAAGTGCCGTGGTCTTTGTCATTGCGAACTCCCTGCCGCTCGCGGCGAGGCTAGCCGGCCCGATGGGAAAATGCTTCGGCCAATACCGTAACATTTCCGGGTGTCGGCACGCAGGGTGCGGCCATGAAAAAGGCCTTCATACTGTGGCTTCGACGCATGAGAACGCGGCGGCATTTGCGCGCGCTCGAGGGTCATCGGCTGCGCGACATCGGCATCAGCGAAGCCGAGCGCCACCGCGAATGCGCGAAATGGTTCTGGCAGGAGTAACGTCGACCAAAAGAAAAAGCCGCGCACTCGGCGCGGCTTTTTATAATCCAGTGTGTGCGGTCGCTTAGGCTTTGCGGCGCAAGCGGACGACGACATCGACGCGCGCGATCTCATAGCCTTCCGGCGCGGCCGGCGTCTTGCCGACGATCACATCGGCGCTCGGAATGTCGAGCAGCTCGTCTTCGCCTTCGACGAAGAAGTGATGATGCGACGACGCGTTGGTGTCGAAGTAAGCCTTCGAACCGTCCACGGCGACCTGACGCAGCAGGCCGACTTCGGTGAACTGATGAAGCGTGTTGTAAATGGTGGCGAGCGACACCGGCACCTTGGCGCGGGTCGCTTCTTCGTACAGCGCTTCCGCGGTCAGATGGCGGTCGCCTTTGCCGAACAGGATCCAGCCGAGTGCCATGCGCTGGCGGGTGGGACGCAGACCGACGTCACGCAGCATGGATTTGACGTCATGCCACGGGCAGCCGGTCATCAATGTCTTGTCGGCCGGCACGGCGGCATCCGCCTTGGTGAGCGGCATCAGAATGGTACGCGTCTGGGTCATACGATTACGCCTATAAGACCAGCCTCACGGAGGCCAACAGAAAACCCGTTTCATCTGCAACATATCGAAATGGGGGTCCTGATGCAACTGTCTCGCAACAATCTCGAAAGCCGTTCTGTCGCGATTTGGGCCGGAATTTTGACCGGATTCGCCGCTTCCCGCCATCTTTGCCCCCTAGCTTCGGTGTGTTAGGGATTCTGTATCGACATCAGGCCGCGGGCGCGCGGTACCAAGGACTTCAAGACAATGGAAAACCGGCGTTCCAGCTTTGCGTATGAGGACCTGCTGGCGTGCGGCCGTGGCGAGCTTTTCGGACCCGGCAATGCCCAGTTGCCCCTGCCGCCGATGCTGATGTTCGACCGGATTACCGAAATCAGCGAGACCGGCGGCGAATTCGGCAAGGGCTTTATCCGCGCGGAACTCGACGTGAAGCCCGACCTCTGGTTTTTCCTCTGTCATTTCAAAGGCGATCCGGTGATGCCGGGCTGCCTCGGCCTCGACGCCCTCTGGCAGATGGTTGGCTTTTTCCTCGGCTGGCTCGGCTCGCCGGGCCGCGGCAGGGCGCTCGGCACGGGCGAAATCAAGTTCAGCGATCAGGTGCTGCCGACCGTGAAGAAGGTCGTCTACGGCGTCGATTTCAAGCGGGTGATGCGCTCCAAGCTGGTGCTCGGCATCGCCGACGGCTGGCTGGAGGCCGATGGCAAGGTGATTTACAAGGCCAGCGATCTGAAGGTCGGCCTGTTCAAGCAGGAAGAGGCTTTGCAGCCGGGCGGCGCCTGATAGGTTCCACCGGCCTGTCAGCGGCCCTTGCGTGGCCGCCGCGGGTGGCCCAAATGTGGCCCATCATAATAATCGCGTGCAGGTGAGGATATTTGGCCATGAGACGAGTCGTCGTGACCGGGATGGGCATCGTCTCATCCATAGGCAACAACAGCCAGGAAGTTCTCGCCAGCCTGCGTGAAGCCAAATCCGGCATCACGCGCTCCGAGGACTTTGCCGCGCACGGCTTCCGCAGCCAGGTCGCCGGAATGCCGACGCTCGATCCGTCGGGCTCGATCGATCGCCGTGCCATGCGCTTCCTCGGTCCGGGTTCGGCGTGGAACCACGTCGCCATGGAGCAGGCGATCCGCGACAGCGGCGTCGAGGAAAAAGACATTCAGAATCCGCGCACCGGCATCGTCATGGGCTCTGGCGGTCCGTCGACTAGCGTGCTGGTCGATGCCGCCGACACGACGCGGAAGAACAATTCGCCGAAGCGCATCGGCCCCTTCGCCGTGCCGAAGGTGATGTCGTCGACCGCGTCGGCAACGCTCGCCACCTGGTTCAAGATCAAAGGCGTGAACTATTCGATCTCATCGGCTTGCGCGACGTCCAACCACTGCATCGGCAACGCGGCCGAGCTCATTCAGTGGGGCAAGCAGGACAT
>CAIYTE010000172.1 GCA_903929045.1 uncultured Hyphomicrobiales bacterium | reverse complement strand
CCGATCTTGCTCCGGCCGCAGCTTCGACAGGATCACGGCGACGGTCTGCGGATATTCGTTCTTCAGGTAATTGGCGAGAACCTCTTCCTGAACGTTGGCGAGCTTCTCCCACATGTTGCGGCCGGCCGGACCGCGAATCTCGTCCATGATGCCGCCGACGCGCTCTTTCGGCAGATATTGCTGCAGCAGACGTTCGGCGGCGTCGTAGTTGCCGAGCAGGGCGCCCGACGCCGACATGCGGCCGACGAATTCGAGCAGCAGCGCTTCGACCTCGTCGGACTGCACCGTGCCGAGCGAGGCCAGCACGATCGAGATTTCGCGCAGTTCGTCGTCGTCGAGCAGGCTGAAGATCTTGCCGCCGTATTGTTCGCCAAGCGCCAGCATCAGCACGGCCGCGCGCTCCGGACCCGACAGCTTGCGGCGTCCCGGATTGATCTGCGGACGGCTGGCGAGTTCAGCCATCAGGCCGCCAATGTCATCACGCTCGGCGTTTGTCGCGGCCATTACGCTGCATCCTCATGGAGCCAGCCGCGGATGATCGATACGGCTTCTTGCGGATTCTTCTCGGCCAGTTCGCCGACCTTCTGCACCGACTGGGCGTGAACCTGGCCCTGCACCTTGGCGACGTCGATCATGGCCGAGGTGCGGTTCGAGATCGCGACCTGTTCGCCGCTGCCGACGATGGAAATATTGGCGCCGCCATCGCTGGTGATGCTGCCACTGCCGCCGCCGGTCACCATGGTGCCATCGCTGTTCATGGTGACGCCGATGGCGCCGGCGACTCCGGCCGTTCCCGCGGCGCCGGCGATCTGCGCGATGGCCGGGCCGTCCGGCGTTACAATGCGGCGCACCAGCGGACGCACCACCATCAGCAGCACGATGAGGCCGAGCAGCGTCATGACGCCGAGTTCGGCGCCGCGCATGATGTCGTCCTTGGTGAAGGTCAGGTAGGTCATCCAGTTGGTGGGTTCGCCCAGGCTGACCGGCGTGTTTTCGGCAAAGCGCAGGTTGACGACCTCGACCTGGTCGCCGCGCTTGGCGTCGAAGCCGACGGCCGAGCGCACCAAAGCCGCGATGCGGTCGATCTCTTCCTTGTCGCGCGGCTGATAGACCATCTCGCCTTTGTCGTTCTTGTTATAGACGCCATCGACGAGAACGGCCGCCGAAATGCGATTGACGCGGCCGGCCTCGATGACCTCGGTCTTGGTCACGCGCGAGATTTCGTAATTGACGATTTCCTCGGTCTTTTTGCTCTGATCCTTCGCGGCGGCGGCGGCATCCGGCTTGTTCTGGCCGGGCAGTTCGTTGCTGGCGGAGACCGGGCCGCCTTCCTTGCCATCGCTGGAGCTGGATTGTTCTTCGCGGGTCTGGCTCGAACGCATCACGCGGCCATCCGGATCGTATTTGTCGGAGGTCTGGGTGATTCGGTTGAGATCGAAGTCGGCGGTGAGCTGGACGCGGGCGTGCCCGGGCCCGACCACGGACGAGACAATGGCTTCGACCTGCTGGCGCAGGCGGCTCTCGAAGGCCGATTTGCGGTCGTCGGCGCCGACGCCGGACTGCGGATCGGTCTGGCTGGCACCGTCGGCCAGCAGTTTGCCGGTCTCGTCGATGACCGAGACGCGCTCCGGCTTCATGCCGTTGACGGCGGTCGCGACCATATGGCGGATGGCGCGCACCTGCTGCGGCTCCAGCGTGCCGCGCACTTTCAGCACGATCGAGGCGGTGGCTTCGGCCTTGTCGCGGGCGAACAAGGGACGGTCGGGCAGGACGAGGTGGACGCGGGCGGCTTGCACGCGATCGATGCCGCGAATGGTGCGGGCGAGTTCGCCTTCCAAAGCGCGCAAGTGATTGATATTTTGGATGAAACTGGTCGCGCCGAGCGCGTCCGACTTGTCGAAAATTTCGTAGCCGACGCCGCCGCCCTTGGGCAGGCCGCCTTCGGCGAGTTTCATGCGCAGGCGGGCCACTTGTTCCTTCGGCGCCATGATGATCGCGCCGTCGTTCTTCATCTCATAGGGGATGGCCTGGCGCTCCAGGTCCTTGATGATGGCGGAGGAGTCTTCGACCGACAGGTCGGTGAACAGCGGCACCATCTGCGGCTGCGCCATCCGGATCATCAGAAAGGCAAAGAAGCCGACCAGTCCGAGCGTGACCGCGGCCATCGCCGCCATGCGCGCCGCGCCCAGCGATTTCAAGAAGCCGAAGAAACCTTGCACTGGCTTTTCCGTCCCGCCTTCGATGCGCAACGCGCGCTCCACCCGGCAAGTTTTGCCCAGTTTATGGTTAGCGTCTGGTTAACTTTCCGGTTAACGCCTCCGTTCAATGAGCAAGCCTGCGATGTGGAATCTTTCGTCGGGCTTAAAAGACGTGGCTAAGGATCGCTTCCGCGGAAACGGACAGCTCAACGCAAAATCGCCGGCCTTTTGGGCCGGCGATTTGGGAAACTGAATGTCAGAGACGTTTTACTGACGGTATTGCTGGATGCGCGTGGTGCGCAGGCCGGCGAGGCCGTGCTGATCGATCGAATATTGCCATGACAGGAATTCCTCGACGGTCAGCGTATAGCGGGCACAGGCTTCCTCGAGAGAGAGAAGGCCGCCACGGACCGCTGCGACCACCTCGGCCTTACGGCGGATGACCCAACGCTTGGTCGTCGGCGGCGGCAGGTCCGCGATCGTCAGGGGACTGCCATCGGGCCCGATGACGTATTTAACCCTCGGGCGGTGGGGCTCGGTCATTGTTACACTCACAAAACACAAGACAAAGACTGACTGGTACTCCGAGGAAGCTACAGGTCCCGACTTAAAATTTGCCTAAGCATGGGGCGCAGAAAGGGAAATGTTTGCCGCGTGTTTGCTAACGTTTTGGTTACAGATGAGGCGCGCCCGGCTGTAGCCTTCGTCGTTCTCAACCGGCCGGCGGCTGCAAGGCTATGACGAAGAGTACAGGCCTGCCAGTGCAAAAAGTTCCAGAACGGCTGGCTTAAAGCGATCAGGTGCCGGAGTTGGTGGTGGAGGAGCCGGGCATGACGATGCGCTTGATCTGGCTCAGCGTGTAGTTCGAGCCGTTCACCGCCAGGGTCGGCGGATCTTGCGACAGATCGACCGACGTGACCTGCGCCTGCACTTCGGTCGAGATCGCGACCGACTGCTTGTTGGCGTCGAGCGCCGTGACGGACATCGTGTAGTTGCCGTCGGGCCACTGCGTGCCGTTGGTGCCTTTGCCGTCCCAGGTGAAGTCCTGCTGGCCCGGATTGATGTTCATGGTGCCGGAATAAGCCAACTGGCCCTTCGAGTCCTTGATCGTGACGGTCGCCGTCGCCGGCTTGGTCGTGCTGAAGCTCCAGGTGCCGGTGCCGTTGGCCAAGGTGGCGGTCGCGCCGTCGACCACGACGGTGGCCCCGACATAAGCCAGCGCGGTGGTCTGCTGGGAGCTCTTTTCCATCGAGACCAGCGACGACAGCTGATCGTTAGACTTCATCTGCTGTTCGACCTGGGCGAACTGCACCAGCTGCTGGGTGAACTGGTTGGTGTCCAGCGGGTCGAGCGGGTTCTGGTTCTGGAGCTGGGTGGTCAGCAACTGCAGGAACGTCGTGAAGTTGCTGGCGATCATCTGATCGTTGCTGGTCGCCGACGCGGCGGCGGTGGCCTGCGAAGCGGTCAACGGGGTCGATGTAATCGTGCTCATGGTCGTCCCTCAGTGTCTTTGTCTATGCGCGCCGGCACAGCCGGCGTCGCCTAGACGTGAATATCGACGCCGCCGGTTTGTCCGGCGAGCCGTCCGTAGTCGCGGGCAATGGCCGCGGTGGTGAAGTTTTCGTCCTGAACGACGACACGCGCGCTCTGCGAAGAGCCGCCGCCTTGCTGTTGCTGCTGGCCCGACTGGTCGCGAAGCTGGAATTGCAGACCGTTATTGCTGGTCTTGAGACCGGCATCCTGCAGCGCGCGGTCGAGGCCGCCGGCATCGCGGCGCAGAAGATCCAGAGTCTCCGGGCGGTCGACGATCATCTGCGACGAGACGTTGCCGTCTTTGTCGACGTCGAGGCGCACTTCGATCTTGCCGAGTTCCGGCGGATCGAGGCGGATTTCGAAGTGATTGGTGCTGGTCTGCGCCTTGCTGGTGATTTCGAAGGCGACACCCGAGAGCGGGATGGCGGCCGCCTGCGGCGCCAGCGGGGCGGCGGTCGCCGCGGCCGCTGCCGGCGACGCGGCATTTGTCTGTTGGGTGCGGGCGCTCAAGGCCGCGGCCTGCGTGGCATCGATATTGGCGGTCGGCGCGGCCTGCGACGGATCGAACGCCGTTTTGTCCGCGACGTCGGCGAGGCCGGCAACCGCGGCGGCCTGATTTTCAGCCTTATGGGCTTCGCCGCGGGCGTGGGTATCGGCCTTTTCGGCTTTGTCCGGACTGACGGCAGCCTTGCCGGTCTGGTCGTCGCCGTCGGTTTGCGTGGCGTCGGTACCGGAGACTACGCCCTTTTTGGCTTCGCCGGCGGTTTCGCCATTGGCCGCCTTGGCGGCGGCGAGCTTGCCGTTCTTGCCGCCTTTGCCGTCGGGGCCGATCGTGGTGTCAGCAGCGGCGTCGGCGGCCGGCTTATCGGTGGCCTTCGCGTCGGCGGGTGTTGCGGCCGCGGTGGCCAGATCGGCCGGGGTGACGGCGATCACGGCGGCGGGAACGGTGGTGTCAGCCGGCTTGGCAACAGGAGTGGCCGCCGGCGTCGCGACGACATCCGCCGCCTTGTCGTCGGTCTTGGATTTCGCGTCTTTTTTGCCTTTTGCAGCCGGCTCGGCCTCAGCCTTCTTGTCGGCCGGGTCCTTGCCGTCGGTCTTGGCGGTGGAATCGGTCTTGGAGGAGGTGTCCGAGGCCTTCGCGTCCTTATTGTCGTCGGCGCGGCTCGAAGCCTTGCTGTCGTTGTTTGATTGCGTGCGATCGCGGGGCTGCGTCCGGTCCGAGCGGTCGGCGCGGGCGGTGGGGCGGTCGTTGTCGGCCGGACGGTTGTCCATGGCCGGACGGGGATCGGCCGCCGGGGGCTGCGCGTCATCCAGCAGGCTCGCGAACGCCGGCCCGTCATTTTGCGGGGCGGGGCGGGCGGCGGCCTGGGACTTCAGAACGATGCTGGGATCGAACGCGACGAGCGGCACGGGACGGACCTCCGGAATTGACGGTCCTTATTCTGCAATCGTCAGGCCATCGCCTTCGGTGTCTAATATGTTAGTTAAATCAGTAATTTAGTGGCGTGTTACCGTGCCGAAGCCGGTTCAAACCCGGCAGTGGCTGCAGCAAAACCGGCAAGATTTGCCGGACTGCGACTTTGCAGCGGTTCCAGACTGCTTTCATTGCGCTCAGGGCGTCCCCACCTGTAGTAAGAAGTCACCATGCGTAACAGCCTCGATCTTGACAGCAGCCCCGAGAATACCCGTGTCGTCGTCGCCATGTCCGGCGGTGTCGACTCGTCGGTGACGGCTGCGCTGTTGAAGGCCGAGGGCTATGACGTCGTAGGCGTCACGTTGCAGCTTTACGACCACGGCGCCGCGACCCATCGCAAGGGCGCCTGCTGCGCCGGGCAGGACATCTACGATGCCCGCGCCGTCGCCGAGCGCATCGGCATTCCGCATTACGTGCTCGACTACGAGCGCCGCTTCAAGGAGGCGGTGATCGACCGCTTCGCGCAGAGCTATATCGACGGCGAGACGCCAGTGCCCTGCGTCAGCTGCAACATGTCGATCAAGTTTCACGATCTGCTCGGCACCGCCAAGGAGTTGGGCGCTCAGGTATTGGCGACCGGACATTATATTGCGTCACGCGCTTTGCCGGGCGGCGGCCGCGGTCTGTTTCGGGCGCGCGAAGAAGAGCGCGACCAGAGTTACTTCCTGTTCGGCACCACGCACGAACAACTCGACATTCTCCGTTTCCCGCTCGGCGATCGCACCAAGGCCGAGACGCGCGATCTCGCGCGGCAGTACGGTCTCGCCATCGCCGACAAGCACGATAGCCAGGACATCTGCTTCGTGCCGACTGGACACTATGCCGACATCATCGAGCGCCTGAAGCCGGGCGCGGCCGAAGGCGGCGACATCGTCGATCTCGACGGCAAGGTGCTGGGCTCGCATGCCGGCATCATTCATTTCACCATCGGTCAGCGCAAAGGCCTCGGCATCGCCGCCGCCGCGCCGCTTTATGTGGTGCGACTCGATGCCGAACAGCGCCGCGTCGTCGTTGGCCCGCGCGATGCGCTGCGCACCCGTTCGATCGTGCTGCGCGACGTCAACTGGATCGGCGACACCACGATCGACAAGGCCTTGGCCGACGATCGTCTCGAAGTGTTCGTCAAGGTGCGCTCGTCGCGCCCGCCGCAGGCGGCGTGGCTGCGTCACGGTGCGAACGGTTACGAGGTCGAGTTGGTGGACGGCGAACACGGCGTTTCGCCCGGCCAGGCTTGCGTTTTCTACGACGCGGGCGAGGGGCAGGCGCGTGTGCTGGGCGGCGGCTTCATCAAGAGCGCCGTCGCCGCGATCGATGCCGCCCGTCGCACGCCCGGCGTCAACACCATCATCGCCGCCGAGTAAGTCTCCGCATGGCCGCCGACATCGACAAAGCCGGTGTCGCGAAGGCCTACGCTCGCTGGGCGCCGGTTTACGATTTCGTGTTTGGCAAAGTATTCGCGCCCGGACGTGACGCCGCGATCATTGCCGCCGAACTGGCGTGCGGTACCGGCGGCGGACGCATTCTCGAAGTCGGCGTCGGCACCGGCATCTCGCTGCCGGACTATGCGCGGCAGAACACGATTGTCGGTGTCGATCTGTCCGAGCCGATGCTGCGCCGGGCGCTGGAGCGTGTCGCCGAACATCAATTGATGAACGTCGAATCCTTGTCGGTGATGGACGCCATGAACATGGCGCTGCCGGACAAGTCTTTCGATGTCGTCGTGGCGCAGTTCGTCATTACCGCCGTGCCGAACCCGGAAGCGACGCTCGATGAATTCGCGCGCGTCATCAAGCCGGGCGGCGAGATCGTGCTGGTCAATCACATCGGCGCCGAGAGCGGGCCGCGTTATGTGTTCGAGGCTTGCTTCGCGCCGCTGGCGCGCCGCCTCGGCTGGCGGCCGGAATTTCCATTCAAGCGGCTGAGCGACTGGGCGCTACGTCACGGTGGCGTCGAACTCGTCGAGCGTCGGCCGATGCGGCCGATGGGTCATTTCTCGCTGATCCGCTTCAAGCGGCTCTAAAGATCGCGCTTTAGCGCGTCATTCTGTCTGCGGAACCTCGCAACCTGTTGAGCCGTTATCTTCCAAGCGTGCGTCTGCGCGCAGGAGGTATCGCCGTGACAAACCGCATGATCCGTCTGGCGGCATTATCGCTCACCGTGCTGTCGCCCGCTTTGGCCGTGGCGCAGGCGCCACCCGCGCCGCAGCCACCCGTCGCGCCCAGGACCGAGCAACTCGATTCCAAGGCCTGCTCGCCGTCCGACACGCAAACGACGGTGGGGCAGGGCGGCGACCTGCAAATGCAGCAGAAGAGCAGCCGCGACCTGAGCGACAAGCTCGCCAGATCGGACGGGGTCATCTGCCCCCCGGGCCGGGTCGATTCCGAGATTCACGCGCCGACCCCGCCGGGCGGGGCCATGCCGGTGATCCCACCGCCGGGTTCGCCGGGAGGCGATCCGTCCGTGAAGCCAAAATAGGCGAAGTGGCGCTGCCGGAACGCTTTTCCGGCGCTCAGGCCGGGTGCCCAAACTTGACAGGCTTTGCCCGGCCTCCCTATATCGCGCCACCCAAGGCAGCGCAGGTTGCCGTATGGCGGGGTAGCTCAGCTGGTTAGAGCGGCGGAATCATAATCCGTAGGTCGGGGGTTCGAGTCCCTCCTCCGCTACCATTCATCCCATTGTATACAATACACGGGTCCGAGTTCCGTCGCGCTCCGGTGGACTCGCCCCGGCCTGTTCGATGGAATAGCCTCATTGCGTGAAAGGCAATCCGTCATGAACGTCGCGCCGAACCCGGAAAAGTGGTCGATCGCGGACGTGTACATCACGGACGAACTCGCCAAACGTCCGCCGAAGAAGGCGGACTACCTCCAGGAAAAATTAGCGTTGCAGGATCTGGCGGCCCGCATGGCGGACCAGCCGGAAGACGTGCTGCCGCGCTTTGTCGATCTGGCGATGGAGATAACCGGCGGCGTGTCGGCAGGGCTCAGCCTCTTCGAACCCAATCCAAATCCCGGCGTTTTTCGCTGGCGTTATCTGCGCGGTGTTCTGGCGCCGTTCGAGAATGTGACGACGCCACGCGATTTCAGTCCGTGTGGAATTACCCTCGACAATAACGGTCCGGTGCTGTCGCTGCATCCCGAGCGCGTCTACAACTGGATTTCCGACGCCAACATCGTCGTGCCTGAAGTGTTGCTGGTGCCGCTTTATCTCGGCAGCAAGGAGCCGCTCGGCACGTTGTGGATCGTCTCGCCCACCGAAGGCCATTTCGACAGTGGCCATGCGCGGGTGATGACCGAGCTGGCGTCGTTCGTCGGCATCGCGGTGCGCATGCTGCAATCCGAACAGCGCATGAAGCACGCGCTCGAGCAGCAAGAGACATTGACCAAAGAGATGAGCCACCGGGTCAAGAACCTGTTCGCCATCACACTGGGCATGGTGCGCATCAGCGAACGCGCGTCATCGACGCCGGCGGAGATGTCGCAGATTTTGACCGGCCGTCTCACCGCATTGGCGGAAGCCAACGCGCTGGTGCGGCGCAGCTTCGACGAAAACGCCAAGGTCGAGGGCGCCGATCTCGGCGAACTGTCACGCAAGATCTTGCTGCCGCATGCGCGGCACGATGACGGCACTCATTTTATCGCCAAGGGACCGGTGGTCTGGCTCGGTGAACGCGCCGCCAACGGCGTCGCTCTGGTGCTGCATGAACTCGCGACCAACGCGGCCAAATATGGCGCGCTCCAATCGGCCGATGGTCTTGTCGAATTGTCCTGGACGTCCGACGGCCAGCATTTGAACGCCACATGGTGCGAGAGCGGCGGTCCGACGGTGGAGGGCGAGCCGGCGTCAACAGGCTTCGGCACGCGGTTGTCGAAAGATACGATCGTGCGCCAGCTTGGCGGGACGTTGAATTACGATTGGCGAACGGACGGGCTTGTCGTGAGGATGGCGCTGCCGATGGAAAACCTGGCGAAATAAAGGGCCCGTCAGCGGGCGTCGCCCGCCAGCAACGGATATTGCCGCAGCACCGCCTTGCGGTGGTTTTGCAGGCTGTAAAACTGCTCAAGAACGCTGGAGAGCAGGCTCAGTAACAGCGCCTGATCGTCGTGTTCGCAGTCGATGATGGCAACCATCGCCTGTTGTTCACGCAGTTGGATAATTGCGTCGTCCAGACGGCGGTCGATGTCCGCCAGCACTTTCCGAGCCGTTTGCATTCAAAATCCCTCACCCCTGGGGAAATAAGTTCCATACTCAACTAAAACTGGCTAGCGGAAGTCCTTGGCAACCTTAAATGACGTGGTGAACGGGCGGGGCGTGGAAGCGTTTTCCCCAGAACTGGCATAAAATAGACCGCTGGTTTGCCTCGGATGGCGGCGAGGGGAACTATTGCGCTGATTGTTCGTATGTAACGGTACCGCGGTCGCAATTTACATTCCTCACGCGAGAATTAGAGACATGACGCGTTCTGTCATTCTGCCGTTTCCGCAACCCGCCGCGGCCCGTCCGATCTTGAGCCAACAGCCGACGGAAGCGTCGCGCAACGCTTGGGCCGAGGCCTTCCGCCGCGTGCGGGGCGAGACCGAGAAGCGCGCTGCGCATCTTTCAGCCGAAGACCAGATCGTGCAGTCGATGGAAGATGCGTCGCCGACCAAATGGCACCGTGCCCACGTCACTTGGTTTTTCGAGCAGTTTCTGCTGGTGCCGAACGATCCGGACTACAAGATATTCGATGAGCGCTTTCCGTTTCTCTTCAACTCCTACTATGTTGCGGCAGGCCCGCGTCACGCGCGGCCGCAGCGCGGTCTGATCACGCGGCCGAACGGCGCGGACGTGGCCGGCTATCGCGCGCATGTCGATGCAGCGGTGGAAAAGCTGATCGCCACTGTCGCGGGCGATAAAGCCGCCGACGTGTTTTCAATTCTGGAAATCGGTTTGCATCACGAGCAGCAGCATCAGGAGTTGCTCATCACCGATATCCTCCATGCTTTCGCGCAGAACCCGACCGATCCGGTTTACGACGCGCACTGGCGGCTGCCGGTCACGGAGCAAAGCTTGCGCAGTTATGTCGATGTGCCGCATGGCATTCATGCTGTCGGGCATGACGGCGATGGATTTTGTTTCGACAACGAGTTGCCGTTTCACGACGAGCTCATTCCGAACATGCGCATCGCGCGCAATCTGGTGACCAACGGCGAGTGGATCGAGTTCATCGAGGCGGGCGGTTACACGACGCCGTCGTTCTGGCTCTCTGAAGGCTGGACCGCAGTGCAGAATGGCGGCTGGGACGCGCCGGGCTATTGGCGATTGCAGGACGGCGCAAACGGCGCAGGTTGGCATTCGATGACCTTGGCCGGGCTCAAACCTGTGGATGCGGCCTCGCCGGTAATGCATGTCAGCTATTACGAAGCCGAAGCTTTTGCCCGTTTTGCCGGAAAACACCTGCCGAGCGAGGCCGAATGGGAGGTTTCCGCCCGTGCTGGACTAATTGCTGATGCCTTCGGGGTGGCTTGGCAATGGACCCGCAGCGCCTATCTACCGTATCCAGGCTACCGCGCGGCTGAAGGCGCGCTGGGTGAGTACAACGGCAAGTTCATGATCAGCCAGATGGTGTTGCGCGGCTCGTCGCTGGCGACGCCGGAACATCACGACAGAATCAGCTATCGCAATTTCTTCTATCCGCCGGCGCGCTGGCAGTTTACCGGCGTCCGTCTCGCAGAATTCAATTGAGTGAGTTGAGGTCGAATATGGTCGCGCTCGCACATTCTCATCTTCCGCCGCAGGCAGACACGGCCGAATTCGAAGCCGACGTCGTCGAAGGGCTCAGCGCGGGGCGCAAGCGCATCGCCGCGAAATATTTCTATGACGGCGTTGGCTCGCGTCTGTTCGAGCGCATAACCGAACTGCCTGAATATTACCCGACGCGCACCGAGATCAAGATTCTGCAAGACCATGGCGCCGATATCGCCAAGCTTATTCCGGCGGGCGCCGCGCTGGTGGAGTTCGGTTCGGGCTCGAGCAAGAAGGCGCGAATCATGCTCGCCGCCGCGCCGGAACTGGCGTGTTACGTGCCGGTCGATATCTGCGGCGAGATGATCGAGCAGGAAGCGATTGATCTGCGCGTCGATTTTCCCGGTCTCAAGGTGTTGCCGGTCACTGCCGATATCTGCCGTCCGTTCGAGTTGCCGCCAGAAGCCAAAGCCGCGCCGGTGCGCGTCGGCTTTTTCCCGGGTTCGACCATCGGCAATTTTGAGCCGCATGAGGCAGCGTCGTTCCTGCGCAACGCCGCGCAGATCCTCGGATCCGGCGCTCTTCTCATCGTCGGCGCCGACCTGATCAAATCGACCGAAGTTCTCAATGCCGCCTATAATGACAAAGCGGGCGTCACCGCCAAGTTCAACCTCAACTTGTTGACCCGCATCAACCGCGAGCTGCGCGGCACGTTCAAGCTCGATACGTTCGAGCATCACGCGTTTTTCAACCGTGAGCGCAATCGCATCGAAATGCACCTCGCCAGCCTAAAGCGGCAGAAGGTGAAAGTGGCCGGCGAATGCTTCGATTTCCGCGCCGGTGAGACCATCCACACCGAGAATTCCTACAAATACAGTGTGGCATCGCTGGGTGCCTTGGCCCGCGGTGTGGGCTGGATGCCGGCCGGTGCGTGGACCGACGCCGACAAGTACTTTTCGATCCAGGCCTTCACCTACGCTGGTGAGCCCAGCAAGCCATGATCGGCGCCTCCTGACCGACCCATCTTCCCGAAGCCCTCCGCCTGCGCTAAGTCACGCCGTCCGAAAACGGACGCGGTCTCCAAGAGACGGATTAAGGGCAGGGCTCAATGAAAATCGTCGGATTCGAACTCAACAATAAGCAGCACCTCGGCGTCATCGAGGGCGACAAGGTCATCGACATTCAGGCGGTCGACGCCAATGCGCCGAGCGATTTCGGCGATTATCTGCGCGCTCACAACGGCGACATGAAGCCGCTGGAAGCGCTGGTCGCCAAGGCGCCGGCTTCCGCGCGCATTCCGCTCGCCGGTCTCAAATACACGATGCCGGTGGTGAAGCCCGGCAAGATCCTCTGCCTCGGGCTCAATTACCTCGACCACGTCAAAGAAGGTCCACAGAAGGACAACATCCCGAAATTCCAGTCGATCTTCTTCCGCATGCTGACCTCGCTGGTCGCTCCCGGCGTCGCGCTGATGCGGCCGAAGAAGTCGATTCAGTTCGACTACGAAGGCGAACTGGTCGTCATCATCGGCAAGCGCGCCAAGCATCTGACCCTGGAAAACGCCACCGACTGCGTCGCCGGCTATTCCGTCGGCAACGAAGGCTCTATCCGCGAATATCAGCGCCACACCACGCAGTGGGGCATGGGCAAGAACTTCGACCGCACCGGCAGCGTCGGCCCGTGGGTCGTCACCGCCGACGAACTGCCGAAGGGCGGTAAGGGCCTCAAGATCGAGACCCGCCTCAACGGCAAGTCGATGCAGTCGTCCAACACCGACCTCTTCATGTTCCCGGTCGCGGAATCGCTGGTCTATCTGTCGGAGGGCATCACGCTGGAGCCGGGCGATATCCTGTTCACCGGCACGCCGTCGGGCGTCGGCCACGCGCGCAAGCCGGAGCCGGTGTGGATGAAGGCCGGCGACACCATCGAGGTGGAAGTCGAAAAGATCGGCGTTCTCACGAACGGCATCGAGGACGAGAAGTAGTTTTCATACGTCTTACCCTTCCCCGCGCTCGCAAGAGTTCGCGGGGAGGGGATTGTTGCGACACCGCTTTCGTCGTCATCGGCGAAGTTGCGAAACGGCAAGCGGTGCGCGACAAGGCGAGACTGACGCCGCAGGAGCGCGGCACACTAAACAGGGGACGACTTTATGGCCGATCAGTTCAAGATCGTTACGATTTGCGGCTCGCTGCGGAAGGGCTCGATCAATCAGGCAGTCATCAACACGCTGCCGTCGCTGGCGCCGCCGGAACTGACCTTCAGCGCAGCCCCGTCCTTTGCCGATATTCCGACCTATAATTTCGACGTACAGACCGCCGGCGTTCCTGCGTCGGTGAACACCTGGGCCGACGCCATCCGCGCTGCCGACGGCATCATCATCGCGTCGCCGGAATATAACTGGTCGGTGCCGGGCGGCCTGAAGAATGCGCTCGACTGGGTGTCGAAGCTCAAGGAGCAGCCGTTCAAGGACAAGCCGGTGGCGTTGCAATCGGCGTCCGGTGGGCAGATGGGCGGCGGCCGCATGCAGTATCACCTGCGCATGGTCCTGACCTCGATCGACGCGCAGGTCTTCGGCAAGCCGGAAATCTTCATCAACTTCGCGGCGAAGAAGATCGATGAAAAGACCGCGATGCTGATCGACGAGCCGGCGAAAGATATCGTCAAGCAGCAGCTCGCGGCGTTCGCGAAGTTCATCAAGCGTGCGAAGGCCTGACGCTCTTCGTCATGGCCGGGCTTGTCCCGGCCATCCACGCCTTCGCTGCCAGTAAGTAAGACGTGGATGCCCGGCACAAGGCCGGGCATGACGTCGGCTGATACTGTGTCTCAGCCCGCCGGCTGGGCGCGCTTGGGAAACAACTGCGGCCGCATCTTCGGATGTCCGGCCATCGTCTTCGGCGCGTAGGGCGTCTCGGCGCCGAGTTCTTCCGCTGCGTGCCAGGCCCAGCGCGGGTCGTAGATGGCGGCGCGGCCGATCGCGATCATGTCAGCCTTGCCCGAGGCGACAATGTCTTCCGCCTGCTGGAAGCCGGCGATGAGGCCGACGGTCATGGTCGTCAGGCCGCTTTCCTTTTTCACCTTTTCCGAGAACGGCACCTGATAGCCGGGCGACAGCGGAATCTTCTGCTGCGGGTGCAGGCCGCCGGTGGTGACGTCCATGTAGTCGCAGCCACGCGCCTTCAGCGCCTTGGCGAAGGTGACGGTCTCTTCCGGCGTCCAGCCGCCGTCGACCCAGTCGGTCGCCGAGACGCGAATACCGAGCGGCTTGGCTTCCGGCCATGCTTTGCGCACAGCGTCGTAGACTTCGAGCGGGAAGCGCATGCGGTTCTCGGTCGAGCCGCCATATTCGTCGGTGCGCTGGTTCGACAGCGGCGACAGGAACTGGTGCAGCAGATAGCCGTGCGCGCCGTGCAGTTCGATCAGGTCGACGCCGATGCGGTCGAGGCGCTTGGTCGAGGCGACGAACTCCTCGATCAGCCGCTTCATGTCGTCCTTGGTCAGCGCCTTCGGCACGGCCCAGGCGGTGTCGTAGGGAATGGCGGAAGGCGCTTCCGGCACCCAGCCGCCTTCGTCGGTCGGCTGCATCGGCTTGCCGCCCATGCCGGGGGGCACCTGCGGACCCTTGCGGCCGGCATGCGCGAGTTGCACGCCGAGCTTGGCGACGCCGTATTTGCGGCAGAAGTCGAGCACGCGCTTGAGCGCCGCTTCGTTCTCATCCGACCAGATGCCGGCGCATTTCGGCGAGATGCGCCCTTGCGGATTGACGTTGGTCATTTCGGTGATGACGAGGCCGGCGGCGCCGAGCGACATATTGCCGAGGTGCATCAGGTGCCAGTCATTGGCGGAGCCGTTGTCGGAATTGTACTGGCACATCGGCGATACCACGACGCGGTTCGGCAGCGTCAGTCCGCGCATGGTGATCGGAGAGAACAGGGCACTCGTCATTGCAGCGTTTCCTTTCAGATTTTTTATGGAGAGATCTTTTTAGAGACCGACAGTCCGGTAGGCGTGCATGGCGACCACCAGACAGCAGATCGCCCAGAAAATGCAGAACTCCATGCCGCCGATGACCCAGATCCAGCTTTTCTTCCATTTGTAGATGGAAGCGCCGGCGACGATCAGGTGGATGAAGGCGAGGAAGGCGAAAATCGCGGTGTGAAAATCGAGCAGCAGCGCGACGGTCAGTACCGTTTCGATGGCGCCGGCGAGATACATCCAGAATTTCGGCGGCTTGAAACCGACCTCGATGTAAAACTGCAGCGCCTGCGGCACCGTGAACTTGCCGATGATATGCGGAATGAAAAACACCGCGCAGATGAAGCGCAGCAGATTCATTTCGTTCAGCAGATTGAATTTTTCGATCAGCGACATCGATCCCCCCGAACCCGGCGCGCTTTCAGCAACGCACCTTACAGCTTTTTGCCCTTCAGCCAGGCCGCGCCCTGCGCATACAGCGCCTCGAGCGGCGGCCCATCCAGCCCCGGCAATTCGTCCTTGATCGTATAGCCGATCCTGGTCTGCAGATAGGCGAGGTGACGATAGCCTTCTGGAAAGCTCGCCAGCAGCTTCTTGTCGAGCTTGAGCCTGGCCGAGGGATCGACCGGATCGATGCGGTCTTTCTCGTAGATGTGGCGGCGCATCACGATGCCCCACTTGCCTTTGCGCTTCTCCAGGAAGTCATAGGCGCGGCCGTGGCAGGTGACGTCGCACAGCACGCCTTCGACCGGCGCGCGCTGGGCGATGGCGATCTTGGTCTGGGCGACGGCGCGCTTGCCTGCGATGTCGACGGTGATGGCGCCGAGCATGTGGTTGATGCGCGCGCCTTTCTTGAAGCCTTCGGCGCTGACCTTGATGAACTCCTCGTAGGATCCCTGAAACCAGGTCGCCCACATCTGTCCGTCTTTGTGCCAGAGCGTGCGGAAGCGGTCCCACATCCGCGCATCGCGCCAGATCACCCAGTTCTCAATGATGGCGCGGATCGCCAGATGGTCGGAGTCGTGCTTGGCCATGCGGAAGTCTCTCCGTCGTCACGCGTTCCCCTTCATCGCGGTCGGTAGCGGGGCAGTCAACAATGAGTGAGGCAAATTAGTTACATGCGCTCGACGGCTTCCCAGCCCCGGGCGGTCCGGGTATACTAGTTTCAAATCAAACTATTTTTTGGAGGAAGCCCATGTCGGTCCAAGCGGTCGCAGAACCCGGTCCCAAGCATAACGTTCAGGCCTCGCGTCAGGCCTATTACGACAAGATCGGCAAGTATCACATGACCCCGCTGTGGGAGGTCCTGAAGGGCCTCGTCACGCCGGAGCCGAAGACCCAGGTTCAGCCGACGGTCTGGAATTTCAAGGATGTGAAGCGCCTCATCCTCGAAGCCGGTGAAGTCATCAGCGCCGAGGAAGCCGAGCGCCGCGTGCTGGTGCTGGAAAACCCGGGCCTGCCGGGCAAGTCGCGCGCCACCAATACTCTGTTCGCTGGCGTGCAGTTGATCATGCCAGGTGAAATCGCCGACGTGCATCGTCACGTCTCGTCCGCCATCCGCTTCGTGCTGGAAGGCGAGGGTGCCTACACCGCCGTCGAAGGCGAGAAGTCGCAGATGAAGCATGGCGATTTCATCATCACCGCCAACTGGGCGCCGCACGATCACGGCAATCCCGGCAAGGAGCCGGTGATGTGGCTCGACGTGCTCGACATGCACATCGTCAATCACTTCGAGACGTCTTTCGGCGAGCACTTCGACGAGAAGATGCAGAACACCAATCACGAGGACGGCGACTCGTTCGACCGCTTCGCCTCGGGCGTGCTGCCGGACGGCATGCCGGTGACGCAGAACCGCAGCCCGGTCGTGAACTATCCCTACGCCAAGATGCGGCCGATCCTCGAGCGCCTGAAGAAGACCGGCGACATCGACCAGCGCTTCGGCGCGCGCGTGCGTTACGCCAACCCGATCAACGGCGGCCCGGTGCTGCCAACGATGGGCGCTTATCTCTCGCTGTTCCCCAAGGGCTTTAAGGGCGAGGATTACAAGTCGACCGACGCGACGATTTTCGCCTGCGCCGAGGGCAAGGGCAAAACCATCATCGACGGCAAGCCCTATGATTGGACCGTCAACGACGTGTTCGTCGTGCCGTCGTGGAAGACCTTCCACCACGAGCCGGCGGAAGACTCCGTCTTGTTCTCGATCTCGGACAAGCCGGCGCAGCAGGTGCTCGGCATCTGGCGCGAAGGCAAGTAGGCTTAGCGCGCCAAATCACCGGTCTCCATGCCCGGCCTTGTGCCGGGCATCCACGCCTTGGTG
>CAIYTE010000171.1 GCA_903929045.1 uncultured Hyphomicrobiales bacterium | reverse complement strand
CTAGGACCTGACGGCAACATCTATTTCTCCGAAACCGACGCCGGCAAGATCGGCCGCATCACGCCGGACGGCGCCATCACCGAATTCCAGACCGGCATTTCGCCCGGCAGCAAGCCGCTGTCGATCGTCGTGCGCGATAACGCGCTGTGGTTCTCGGAAGCCTCGGGCAACCGCGTCGCGCGCCTCACACTCGACGGCGAAGTGTCCGAATTCGCCATCCCCGGCGTCGATCCGCAGCCGCGCGCCATGGTCACGCATCCCGACGGCAATATCTGGTTCGTCGAAACCGGCTCGAACGCACTCGGCGTCATCGGCCGCGACAACAAGTTCAAAGAATATGTCTTCCCGACGCCGAATGCGTCGCTGCGCGGCGTCACTGTCGGCCCCGACAACAATCTGTGGTGCACCGAGAACTTCGCCAACCAGATCGGCCACATGAAGCCGGACGGCACCTTCATCGCCGAATACGCCATTCCGTCACCGAACAGCGGCCCGCGCTGCATCGCGGCGATGTCGAATGGCCGGCTCTATTTCACGCAATACGACACCGGATCGATCGGGGAAATCATCCTCGAATAACGAGCATCGCGTGATGCCTTGCGCAAAACAGAATAAATAAGGAAACGCCGTGAAGGTTGAAAAAATCGAGTATCAGGCCGGCAGCGTCGGCGCCATCGGCGCGCTGATCTATGACGAGAAGGTCAGCGACAAACGGCCGCTGCTGCTTGTGTCGCCGAACTGGCTCGGCGTCAGCGACGAGGCGATCGAACGCGTCAAGACGATGGCCGGCAGCAAATACGTCGCCTTCATTGCCGACATGTACGGCGCCGGCAAAGTGTCCAAGGGACCGCCGGAAGCGGCCGAGCTGGCCAACGGCCTGCGCGCGGACGCGCCGGAGCGCCGCCGTCGCATTACCGCGGCGCTCGAAACATTGCGTAAAGAAAGCGAGAAGCGCGGCATCGGCGATCTCAGCAGGCAGGCCGCGGCCGGCTTCTGTTTCGGCGGCGGCAATGTGCTCGAACTGGCGCGCACCGGCGCCGACGTGAAGGCCGTCATCTGCCTGCACGGCGATCTCAAGACCTCGCTGCCGTCCAAGAAGGGCGACATCAAAGCCGCGGTCTGCATCATGCATGGCGCCGCCGATCCGGCCGTGCCGAACGCCGACCGCGAAGCGGTCGAGACCGAGATGGAAGCCTCCGGCGCCAAGTGGCAGATGACCGTGTTCGGCCATCTGCTGCATTCGTTCACCGAAGAAGAATCCAACGCGCCCGGAATCGCGCAGTTCGATCCCGGCGCGGCGCGGCAATGCTACGCGATGATCGACACGTTCGCGACCGACGCCTTCGACGGCAAGCTGTAAGAACAATCACAAAAGAAAAACATATGGGGAAGGAAACATCATGCAGAGGATCGTTCGGGCCTTAGCCGGCCTGTTGCTCGTTTGCGCCGCCAGCGCCGCGCAAGCGCAGACCTATCCGGATCGTCCGGTCCGACTCATCGTGTCGATCGCCGCCGGTAGCGTCACCGACGTCATCGCACGCAAGGCCGCGTCCGAATTGCAGGGCCGTCTCGGCCAGCCGCTCATCATCGAAAATCGCGGCGGCGCGGCCGGCATTCTCGGCGCGCAGACCTGCGCGCAGGCGACGCCGGACGGCTACACGCTCTGCGTCATCTATCACTCAACGATGTCGTACAATCCGCTGCTGTTCGACAAGCTGCCCTACGCACCGGAAGATCTCGCGCCCGTGACGCGGCTGTTCTTTTTGACCGAAGGTCTGTTTGTTTCAACCGAGGTCGGCATCAACTCGGTCGACGAGTTGAAGAAGTATGCGCAAACGAAGCCGGACGGTTTGAACTACGCCACTCTCGGCGACGGCTCGTTCCCCGATCTGTTCATGCGCTGGCTGAATAATCAGTGGGGCACGAAGATCGTCGGCGTGCCGTACAAAGGCGGCGGTCCGGCGGCGCAGGCGCTGGCGGGCAATCAGGTGCAGGTGACGCGCTTCGGCGTCGGCAACTTCATGGGCATGATCGACGCTGGCAAGGTCAAGGCGCTCGCGGTGTCGGCCGACAAGCGTTCGCCGTTGCTGCCGAACGTGCCGACCTTCAAGGAAGCCGGGCTCGGCGCCTATCCGGGCCAGGGCTGGTGGGGCCTCGCCGCGCCGAAGGGCACGCCGCAGCCGATCATCGACAAGATGGCGGCGGAATGGGGCAAGCTGTTCAACGATCCGGAATTCGGCAAATTCCTCGATCAGCAGTCGGTCGTCGCCGCGCCGACGACACCCGCCGGCTTCGCCGCCTTCCTCCTGGAAGACAAGAAAGCCGCAGAGACGCTGATCAAGCTCGCGAACAGCAAGAAGGAAACCTACAAGGCGGAGTAGCGGTCATTCCGGGGCGCGCGAGAGCGCGAACCCGGAATCCAGAGCCTCATACTCCGTCTCTGGATTCCGGGCCCGGCCTTCGGCCGTCCCGGAATGACAATGCCCTAATCGATCCGCCCGCCGGAGAACCGGCGTCCCGGCACACTCAGGAAATAGCCGACGGCCTGCGCGCCGTCGGCGCCGAGCACGCTGCCGCTGGTGTATTGCGCTTCGTCCGACGCCAGGAAGACGGCCGGCCCGGCAATATCCTCACCCGAACCGACACGGCCCATCGGCACGCCCTTGCGGCGGCCTTCGAAGATCTCGGGATCGGCGTACATCGCCTCGGTGCCCGGCGTGCGGATGTAACCGGGCGTGATGGCGTTGGAGCGGATGTTGTACGGACCCCACTCCATCGCTTGCAGCTTCGTCAGCATGATGAGACCGGCTTTGACGACGCTGTAGGCGCCGGCCCAGTTGTACGGGAACAGCCCGGCGATCGAGGCGATGTTGACGATGGCACCGGACTTCTGCGGGATCATGTGCTGCGCGACGGCCTGACTCATCAGGAACGCGCCCTTCAGGCCGATGTTCATCGTGGTGTCCCACGCCTCTTCCGGCAGCGCCTCGAGCTTGCCCGGCACGATCTTCATGGCGTTGTTGACCAGGATGTCGACCCGGCCGAATGCCTTGATGGTCGTATCCGTGAGCCGCTTGATATCGGCCGACTTCGCCACGTCGACCTGCACGCCGATGCTGCCGTTGCCCGCGTCTTTGGCGGTTGCTTCGGCGGTTACGGCGTCGATCTCGGCGATGACGACGTGGGCGCCCTCGCGGGCATAGGCCAGCGCGATGTCCCGCCCGATACCGCGGCCGCCGCCGGTGACGATCGCCACTTTGTCTTTCAACCGCACGAAATCCCCCTGACCTGTCCTAAATCCTTGGAAATCGACGCTAAACCGGTGGGAAGACCGCAACAAGTGGGGCCCGCGACCCTCGAAAAAGCCACCCCGCGATGCCATCTTGGGCCTGAAGGAATCACGACGAAATGGCCGAGCCGATCAAACTGCACCGGGACCCGCCGACGCCGGCCGATAAGCCGAATGCGTACGCCGACAAGCCGAAGGTGACGCCGACGCCCGGCGGCATTGCCGCGCGGGCCATGGGTTCCCGCGGCGCGGCCTATCTCAACGCGCTCAATCCGGAGCAGCGCGAGGCGGTCGAGACCCTCGACGGCCCGGTCCTGGTGCTGGCCGGCGCCGGAACCGGCAAAACCCGGGTGCTGACCACCCGCATCGCGCACATCCTCAATCTCGGCCGCGCCCGGCCGCAGGAAATCCTGTCCGTCACCTTCACCAACAAGGCGGCGCGCGAGATGAAGGAGCGCGTCGGCCAGATGGTCGGCCAGGTGGTCGAGGGCATGCCGTGGATGGGCACCTTCCACTCAATTGGTGTCAAGATTTTGCGGCGTCACGCGGAATTGGTCGGCCTGAAGAACAACTTCACCATCCTCGACGTCGACGACCAGATCCGCCTCATCAAGCAGCTGCTGGAAGCCGAGAAGCTCGACGACAAGCGCTGGCCCGCGCGCGTCTTCGCCATGATCCTCGACGGCTGGAAGAACCGCGGCCTGACGCCCGAGCAGGTGCCGGCCGGCGAAGCCGCGAGCTTCGCCAACGGCAAGGGCAAGAAGCTCTACATGGCGTATCAGGAGCGGCTGAAGACGCTCAACGCCGCCGACTTCGGCGATCTGCTCTTGGAATGCATCCGCCTGTTCCGCGAACACCCGGATGTGCTGCGCAATTACCAGCACCGCTTCAAATACATTCTGGTCGACGAGTATCAGGACACGAACGTCGCGCAGTATCTGTGGCTGCGGTTGTTGTCGCAGACGCCGAGTGCATCGGCCGCCTCCGCTGTCATTCCGGGACGACCCGAAGGGTCGGGACCGGAATCCAGCGCTTTGCCGGCGCCGGGTGACAGCTTCTCGTTGGAAGACACCTGGGGCGAGCCCGAAGAAGAGCTGGATTCCGGGTTCTCGCCTTCGGCGAGCCCCGGAATGACGACTGAGAATGAGGCGCCATCGCCGCAAGAACCGCGCCCCCCCAAAAACATCTGCTGCGTCGGTGATGACGACCAGTCGATCTATGGCTGGCGCGGCGCCGAGGTCGACAACATCCTGCGCTTCGACCACGACTTCCCCGGCGCGAAGGTCATCCGCCTGGAGCGCAATTACCGCTCGACCGGGCACATCCTCGCCGCCGCCTCGCACCTCATTGCCTTCAATGAAGGCCGCCTCGGCAAGACTTTGCGCACGGAAGACGTGCCCGGCGAAAAGGTGCAGGTCACCGGCGGCTGGGACTCGGAGGAAGAAGCCCGCAGCATCGGCGAAGAGATCGAGCAGATGCAGCGCGACGCGCGCGGCCGCGGCGAGGACCATCCGCTCGACGAGATCGCCATTCTGGTGCGCGCCTCGTTCCAGATGCGCGAATTCGAAGACCGCTTCATCCAGCTCGGCCTGCCCTATCGCGTCATCGGCGGCCCGCGGTTCTATGAGCGCATGGAAATCCGCGACGCGCTCGCCTACCTGCGCGTTATCGCGCAGCCGGCCGACGATCTCGCCTTCGAGCGCATCGTCAATGTGCCCAAGCGCGGCCTCGGCGACGCCGCGGTGCAGATGCTGCACGACTATGCCCGCAAGGCGCGCATTCCGCTGTCGGAGGCCGCCGCCGCGATCAGCGCCACCGACGAGATGAAGCCGAAACCGCGCACCGCGCTGCGCGACCTGATGGCCGCGTTCGAACGCTGGCGCACGCAGATGGCGACGCTGCCGCACACCGAGCTCGCCGAAATCGTCCTCGATGAGAGCGGCTATACCGAGATGTGGCAGAAGGACCGCTCGGCCGACGCCGCCGGCCGCCTCGAAAACCTCAAGGAGCTTGTGCGCTCCATGCAGGATTTCGACAATCTCGGCGGCTTCCTCGAACATATCTCGCTGGTCATGGACCGCGACAATGGCGAGGCCGAGCAGGCCGTCAACATCATGACGCTGCATTCCGCCAAGGGCCTGGAGTTCGACACCGTGTTCCTGCCCGGCTGGGAGGAAGGCCTGTTTCCGCACCAGCGCTCGCTCGACGAAAGCGGCCGCAACGGGCTGGAGGAAGAACGCCGCCTCGCACATGTCGGCATCACGCGCGCGCGCAAACGCGCCAAGATCTATTTCGCCACCAACCGGCGCATTCACGGCATGTGGACGACGACGGTGCCGTCGCGCTTTCTCGACGAACTGCCGGAGGCGCATGTCGACGTGAAGGAGCCGACGGGCGGCACCGGCGGCTTCGGCATGAGCGGCTATGGCGCATCGCGCTTCGACGACATGCAGTCCTTCGGCTCGAGCTACACGACGCCGGGCTGGCAGCGCGCGCAAGGCCGCCGCGGCGCCGGCGGATTCGACGTCACCGGCAAGCCGCGTGAATCGCGCGGGGGCTTCAGCGACAAGGGCCAGCCGGCCTATGTGCCGGACGGCGTGTTCAACCAGGATGAGGAATACGCCGAGGCGCCGGCCAAGAAGGCCAAGGCCCCTGCCCGCAAGCACGTCCCCATGACCATCGAAGGCGAACTGATCGCCAAATCCACCGGCACGACCTCAAGCTTCGCCGTGGGCGAGCGCGTGTTTCACCTGAAATTTGGCAACGGCAACGTCACCGCCGTGGACGGCAACAAGCTGACCATCCATTTCGACAAGGCAGGCGAGAAGCGGGTGGTGGATAGTTTTGTGGATCGGGTGTGAGCAAGATTTAATTTATAATCGCACCAAGCTTGGTCAACGTAGCTCGACTCTTTTTATCGAGCGAACTTGACTCAAAAACGGCGTTTTTCGCGCTGCGAAGGTTGGCAAAATTTGCGTTCTTTAAATTTGCCCCCGAGAAATTTGCTCCTGATATATCGGATCCAGCAAAGTTGCACTCCTCGAGAAATGCTCCTTCAAAATCAACATCCAACAGTTCGGCTTCAGAAAAATCTGAAGACCTTAAAAAGGCTCCCACAAACTTTGCATTAGTGCATTTTGCCTTTTTGAAGACCGTTTCGGACAGATTCGCACCAGAAAAGTCCGCAAACTCTGCAACAGCATCTTCTAAACAAACGTTGCTACAAGATGCATTCTTAAAACTTGCCCCTCTCAAACGGCCAAGCACAAAATTCGCGTATAACATAGACGCCCCACTAAAATCCGTACGTTCAGCAATGCAGCCAAACAAGTCATGAACATACAAAGCCTCTCGAGAAAGGTTGAGGCCCGAGAGAAGACGCAATGCAATAAAATCTTCAATACGATTGCCTCTTATTCGATTAAGCATCCTATTAACGTCAGTCCGGGAACCTTCGAGCCGCACCTCAATCGGCTGGAAATCGGGCTCATCTAGCGTCGGAACAATTGTCGAATTCAAACAGGCCAACAACGCCTCTTCAGCATTGCGTGCCTGATCTTCAATATCGCGCAAGGTCTGCGAACGACGCCTCAGCTCATCGTTTGAAAACGGAATCGCCAAATGCGACGGCATTCCAAATTGGAGCGATGTTTTGAGACATAAAACAAGGGCACCACGCCACGAACTAAGAACTGCTTTATCAGACCTGTATTGCTGCATGACTTCGTCGGCAAGGAAATTAAAGATGTCTCTATCAAGCGCTCTAGGACCCATTAATTGACACCACTCTTGGAGCGTGGCGGACACGTTTGGCGCCCTTCGCCGCTTCGCGACAGACGGATTTAAGTCTTCGGCAATTATCCGGACAAATTCTACGACTCGACGGGCGACCAAATATTCCGCGAATGTCTTATGAAGAAATTCAAACGAATTGGGCCGCTCTCCTGGCTTCATATAGAAGGCTAAGGCAGCACCAATCGCCGGCTTGTTTGCTCCGATAAGCCGGCTAAATGCCGCCGCTATAGCAGGGTCCCAAGCCTTAAGAAGATTTTCAATTACGTCGATGGTCCCAATTCTTGTTGAGCCATCATACCAAGCCGCCAGAGCCATTGCCTGCAGCACTATTTCATAGTGCTCAAACGACTCGAATTCGGTGGCAAAATTCAAATCACCTTTATCGCATTCTCGCTGGTAAAAATGATTGAGTAATTGCGCATACAGAGAATTTCTATTCAGTTCAGGCGCGGGCATTTTCCAAGGACGAATGAGCGCGATGAAATATAACAATAAAGGCTCTACCGTCACGTCAAATAAATCATCATGAAGCAATATGTCAGGTATATCGTCTGGCACATCTGCGGACGCAGTACGCCAAAGCCTCCACCATGTTAGGCGCTGATCTTCGGGCAAAAGCGTGCTGGGATCATCATAAAGTTTTTTTAGTTCTTCCTGTCTTTCCTTTTCATTCCTTAAATTCACCTCAGAAAACCGCATCAAATGCAGTATCTGCTCTCCAGAACATTTCAATGCTCGGGCAGCACTTCCTGCAGCTGCGATACGGCCAGTTACTATCGCGAGCACTCTAGCTGCCGTGGGCTTAGTCAATCCGTTTTCTTCCTCCAACAAACCTCTTAGATCAACCATAAACTCTCGCGCAATCTCATCCGCATCTTTCCCAGGACGGACGAGCTCATCGAGACCATCGAAGATTAGCAGAATGGGTAAGAAAGTTGGCTGCGCGGCTTCTTTGTCAAAAGGAGATTTTGAGAACGGAATTTCCTTCGTATTGATTAAATAGTCTCGAATGCGGTCTCGTAGCGGCTCGTTTGGCTTTTGCAATTTTTGTAAAGGTATAAGAACAGGATACGCCGACCTCGCTCTGGCAATAGTGGCAGCGACAGCACGAATTGAGCTTGATTTCCCGATACCCGGGCCTCCGCTAACAATACGTATCGCGTCCCACCGTTCTTTTTTTTCGATCCACTGACGAAGGATTTCGAAAAGATCGACCACCTTTCGTTTTTCGGCATGGCTGACATCTTCGATGCCGGCTGTGGCGTTTGAAAGAGATCGACCCGCAGAGATATCTTCTAAATTTTTTTTATTTAACTCAACATAAGCTCGCAGCGGAACAAAAACCCGAGAGAGAGTAACCGCGTCGGGATCATCGGCATCTTGGCCAATCAACTTAAGCTCTGTGAACTGCTATTCAACATATTGCAGATAACCTTCAAATTCTTGCTGCTGCTTCAGTGCGTCACTAAAGGGAGAATTCAAAGCCTCTTCTAGTGGAGCAAATCTAGGTTGGTCTTTCATCCACGTACGATGAAGGCCTGGCGCAAAATAATTTTTCAAACGTAATTCTAATGCATGGGGACTTTCTGAAATTCCAAACCTAACTAACCAAACAGAAAGCTCGTGGGCAACGTCGTCGAGTAGTCTAAAATTGCCAGGATTTGAAAAAAAATCCGGCTCAATCGTATAAGAGCGCGTCTGGACGCGAACTGCTAACTCATTAGAAAATTCTTTAAGTTGCCCTTCATCAGGCATTTGAACGAGTGGCAACTCGTTGATTGTTCGTTCCAACGCGTAAAGAATTCCTCCAAGTGCCAATATCCAGGCTTTTAGTTCAATTGTTTCTTGCCGCTTAAACGCCTTTAGCGCTCCAAAAAGGCCACCTACAGCACTAGGAGCCGCGTCCAATAGGACTACTCCTGTTTTAAACGTCATCAGGAGCTTTAGGCTGGTCTTAAACACGCTGCTAAAAAGCTCTAACAAATCCACTTTAAATGTCGCGCCCGTGATTTTTAGTTCTACACCGTTGCCAGACATACGCGCCCCCTTGCCCGCCAAGGTTGTATCACCGGTAGATAAGTACGGGCAACGACAACTACACACGCTTTTTCCCGCCTCATTTCCGCCACGTCCCGCCGCCAAACGCCCCTCACCCACCGACATCACCGAGGGATTTGGCCGCATGCGAAACGCGGGATTTGGACGTTTGTTTTCACTGAGCCTGGCCTTGGGCCTTTCCGCCGGCGCCGTCGCGCTGATGAGTGCGCAGCCCGCGCAGGCGCGCGGCTGAGGCTCGGTGCATCGTTACGTGAAGCCGTCGGGCAATTGCGCCGGCGGGCAGGAAATTCTCGCCAGTCATTACGCCTCGGGCAAGCGCACCGCGACCGGCGAGCGCTTCGATGCCAACGGCAACACCGCCGCCGCGCGCACCTGGGCGCTCGGCACCAGCCTGACCGTCACCAATCCGCAGAACGGCCGCTCGCTCACCGTGCGCATCAACGACACCGGCCCGTGGGGCGCCGCCTACCGGCAGGGCGCGCGGCTCGATCTCGCGCGCGGCGCCGCCCAGCGGCTCGGCATGCGCGGCGCGCAGTATGTGTGTGTGGCGTAAGGCGACGCGATTTTCGCAACACCCGATACTGTCGTCCCCGCGCATAGCCGTCCGAAGGACGGCGTTCTTTCAGAACGCCTATGAGCGGGG
>CAIYTE010000170.1 GCA_903929045.1 uncultured Hyphomicrobiales bacterium | reverse complement strand
CGCGAACCCGGAATCCAGAGCCAAACCCATTTGTTGTGTCTGGATTCCGGGTCCAGCGCTTCGCGCTGTCCCGGAATGACCGCAAAGGCATCGATGCAGTTGCAATCCAACAACCTCATCCTCCTCGCCGCCGGCGGCACCGGTGGGCATTTGTTTCCCGCCGAAGCGCTGGCGGTGGTGCTTGAAAAGCGCGGCGTCATTGTCGATCTCGCCACCGATCATCGCGCCGCGCATTACAAGTTTCCGGCGCGCAATGTGCATCTCATCCCGAGCGCGACGGTGCGCGGCCGCAATCCGGTGGCGCTGGCGAAAACCGGTCTCACGCTCGGTCTCGGCATCGCCAAGGCCTGGTCGCTGATCGGCCGCATAAAGCCGCGCGCCGTTGTCGGCTTCGGCGGCTATCCGACGGTGCCGCCGCTGATGGCGGCGCGCCTGCGCGGCGTGCCAAGCATTCTGCACGAGCAGAACGGCGTCATGGGCCGCGCCAACCGCGCGCTGGCCGCGCGCGTCACCGCGATCGCCACCAGCTTTCCGAAGCTGACGCGCTTCGATCCCGCGCTCGAGAAGAAGATTACCTTCACCGGCAACCCGGTGCGGCCGATGGTGATCGAAGCCGCGCGCACGCCATACGCGGCACCGGCGCCGGGCGAGAAAATCCGGCTGCTGGTGTTCGGCGGCAGCCAGGGCGCGCGCGTGATGTCCGAGATCGTGCCGCCGGCCATCGAGCGCATTCCGGCGCCGCTCCTGGTGCGGCTATCGATCGTGCAGCAGGCGCGTGCCGAAGACGTCGCCGAAGTGCAGGGCACTTACGCTAGGCTCGGCGTTGCTGCTGAGGTCGCGCCGTTCTTCAACGATCTGCCGGCGCGCATGGCGACGGCGCATCTCATCATCGGCCGCTCGGGCGCATCGACGGTCGCCGAACTCTCCGCCATCGGCCGGCCGTCGATTCTGGTGCCGCTGCCGCATGCGCTGGATCAGGACCAGTTCCACAATGCCGGCGTCTTGCAGGCCGCGGGCGGCGCCATCCGCATCGAGCAGAAAGATTTCACGCCGGACCGGCTGGCCGCGGAGTTGTCGCGCCTTGCCGCCGACCCCGTTGCCTTGGCCGCGATGGCCGCCGCCGCCAAAACCGCCGGCGCGCCGGACGCGGCGGAACGGCTGGCGGATCTGGTCATAAAAACGGCTAGGATTTAACCCTATCTCTGTCATGCCCCGCGAAGGCGGGGCATCCAGCTCTTAACGACTTTCAATTTCGTACTCTGTGCCATAAACGAAGCGCAATTAAGCGCTGGATCATCCGCCTTCGCGGATGATGACATCGGAGAGCCTTATGAAACTGCCGCGCGACATCGGACCGGTGCATTTCGTCGGCATCGGCGGCATCGGTATGAGCGGCATCGCCGAGGTGCTGGCGAACCTCAATTATACCGTGACCGGGTCCGACGCGGCCGACAGCGCCAACGTCATGCGGCTGCGCGACAAGGGCATCACGATTTCAGTCGGCCACAAGGCCGAGAACGTCGAAGGCGCGCACGTCGTCGTCGTCTCCTCGGCGATCAAGCCGGACAATCCGGAGCTCATCGCCGCGCGCGCCAAACGTCTGCCCGTGGTGCGCCGCGCCGAAATGCTCGCCGAACTGATGCGGCTGAAGTCGTGCGTGGCCATTGCCGGCACGCACGGCAAGACGACGACGACCTCGATGGTCGCGACCTTGCTCGACGCCGGCAATTTCGATCCGACGGTGATCAACGGCGGCATCATCAACGCCTACGGCACCAATGCGCGCCTCGGCGCCGGCGACTGGATGGTAGTCGAAGCGGACGAGTCCGACGGCACGTTCCTCAAGCTGCCGGCCGATGTCGCCATCGTCACCAATGTCGATGCCGAGCATCTCGATCACTTCAAGACTTTCGCCGCCGTGCAGAACGCGTTCATTCATTTCGTCGAGAACGTGCCGTTCTACGGTTTCGCCGTGATGTGCACCGATCATCCGATCGTGCAGCGTCTCGTCGGCCGCATCGCCGACCGCCGCATTGTCACCTATGGCGAAAACGCGCAGGCCGACGTTCGCCTCGTCGATCTCACCAACAAGGACGGCAAGCAGCACTTCACGGTCGTGTTCCGCGACCGGAACGGCGCCGAGGTGCATCGCATCGCCTATCTCGAGCTGCCGATGCCTGGCCGTCACAACGCACTCAATGCGACATCGGCCATCGCCGTGGCGCATGAGCTCGGCGTTGCCGACGACAAGATCCGCGCCGCGCTGTCGAAGTTCGGCGGCGTCAAGCGCCGCTTTACCAAGGTCGGCGAGTGGAACGGCGCGACCATCATCGACGATTACGGCCATCACCCAGTTGAGATCGCCGCGGTGCTCAAGGCCGCGCGCGAGTCGACCAGGAACCAGGTCATCGCCGTGGTGCAGCCGCACCGCTACACGCGCCTCAAGACCTTATTCGAGCCGTTCTCGACCTGCTTCAACGACGCCGACGTCGTCATCGTCGCCAATGTCTACGCCGCCGGCGAGGCGCCGCTCGAAGGCGCCGACCGTGATCATCTGGTGCAGGCGCTGCGCGCGCGCGGGCACCGTCAGGTGATCCCGCTCGATGGTCCGGAAAAACTCGCGGGCATCGTCAAGGGAATCGCGAAGCCGGGCGACTACGTCGTGCTGCTCGGCGCGGGTAATATTACGCAGTGGGCTTACGCGTTGCCGGGCGAGCTTGCGGCGCTTGGGTAGGGTGCATCCGCCGCTGCTACACTGTCATGGCCGGGCTTGTCCCGGCCATCCACGATCTTAAATCAGACTGTCGTACAGGTCGTTCCATTGCGGGTTGGAGCGCAGAAACAGCCGGACCGTCCACGTTCGCGGCCAGTGTTTGATGTTGTGTTCGCGTTGGATCGCCAACCGGAGGTCATCATAGTCTTCGAAGTAAATCAGCCGTTTGAGTCCATATCGTTTGTGAAACCCGGCACCAAATCTTGGCGATGCTCAGTAACGCGGCGCAAAAGATCGTTCGTGACGCCAACGTAAAGAATTCCGTTGGGGCGATTGGTCAAAAAATAGATATAACCCTGACGCATCGAGGCCATCTTCGTGGATGGCCGGGACAAGCCCGGCCATGACGGGGAGGGAGACGTGCCTTCACAACAGTATAGCTGAGCGCTACAGAAAATGACCTTCCCCGACATCGTCCCCGATCTCAAATCGCGCATGCCCGATGTGCGCGGACGCATGAGCGCGAACCAAGAGCTGGGTCCGTTCACCTGGTTTCGCGTCGGTGGCCCGGCGCAGGTGTTCTTCGCGCCGGAAGACGAAAGCGACCTCGCTTATTTTTTGGCGAACCTGCCGCACGACATTCCGGTGATGGTCATCGGCGTCGGCTCCAACCTCATCGTGCGCGACGGCGGCGTGCCGGGCGTGGTGATCCGTTTGGGCCGCGGCTTCAACGCCATCGAGGCCGATGAAGACAGCATCAAGGCCGGCACCGCGGCGCTCGACAAGCGCGTCGCCGAAGCCGCGGCAGCTGCCGGGATCGGCGGTCTCGAATTTTATTTCGGCATTCCCGGCACCATCGGCGGCGCGTTGCGCATGAACGCCGGCGCCAATGGTGGCGAGACCAAGGATGTTCTTGTCTCGGCGACCGGCGTGACGCGCGCCGGCGCGATCGTCACGCTCAACAACGCGGCGATGGGTTTCCGCTATCGCGGCAATGACGCCGATCCGTCAATGATCTTCACGTCGGCGCTCTATCACGGCGTCATCACGCCTGCCGAAGCGATCCGCGCGCGCATGGCGGAAGTCCAGAACCATCGCGAGACGGCGCAGCCGATCCGCGAAAAGACCGGCGGCTCGACGTTCAAGAATCCGCCCGGCCACTCGGCGTGGAAGCTGGTCGACGCCGCCGGATTGCGCGGCTTCAAGGTCGGTGGCGCGCAGGTGTCGGAGATGCACTGCAATTTTCTGATCAACACCGGCAACGCCACCGCAGCCGATATCGAGACGCTCGGCGAAACCATCCGCACACGGGTGAAGGAAAATTCCGGCGTTCAGCTCGAGTGGGAAATCAAGCGGATCGGAGTTTAGTGTCATGGCCGGGCTTGTCCCGGCCATCCACGCCTTCTTTTGTCGCTCAGACGTGGATGCCCGCGACAAGCGCGGGCATGACGATGGTTGGCGTTACTTCGCCGCCGCTTCCGGTCCTTGCAGTTTCAGCAGTTCCTGTAGCGGCGCGGCGTCGAGCCGCACCGGTCCGGCAAACGGATGTTCCTGCAACGCGATGAGCCCGAGGCTCAGCACCGCCGCGACCGAGAACACCGTCAGTGCCGCCATCTGCGCGTTGCGCTTGGTCAGATGGACGAGGGCGAGCGAAATCTGCGTCATGACGCCGAGCATCAGCACCATCGACCACTTCAGCACGCTGGTGTTGTCGGAGGCGAGCGACAGACGGTCCGAACGCGCGGTGCCGACGCGCACCGCGGCGCTCAGCAATGCGGTGTGGACCGCGGCGCCGGATTCCGTCGCGATCTTCGGCGCGCTGACTTCGCGCAGCATTTCGTCATAGGCCGCGGAGGCCGACGGCGCGCTCTCACCCTCGGTCATCGCCTTCCATTCGTCGGTGACGACGGCCTTGACGTAAGCGGCCCAGTCGGCGCGGATCTGCTTCATGTCGGAAGCGGAGGCAACGCTCAGCGTGAACACGTTGCGCAGCTCCGAGACTTCGGCCTGGATGGCGCGGGTCGCCTGGCGGTTGCGATCGCTGATGTCGCTGGCGAGAAATCCCGTCAGCAGTGCGAACAGCACGCTGACCGCGCCGAAGAACGGCGCCACCACGCCGTCGAATTTCTGCAGGCGCGGGGCCGGCCCGCTGCCGAAGGCCACCACCGCGATCAGCACGCCGCTCGTCAGATAGAGCGCGGCCAGAACGCCGAAGACGCCGGGTGCGGGCAGATCCGGCCAGGTTTCAATCAGGTTCGGCATGTTGGCTGCCTCGTTTAGGCCCGCATAGGCATTAGTTTAGTAATGCGGTCACCCGGGTGGGATAATGAACGGAGATGCTTTAAGGCCTGTCGGGTTAATTGTAGTCCCAGTTTAGCCTTTGATTCGGAGAGACGTCAGCACCATGAAACACGTTGCGGTCCTGATGGGCGGCTGGTCGGCCGAACGCGAAGTGTCCCTGCGCTCGGGTGCGGCCTGCGCCGATGCCGCCGAGAAGGCCGGTTTCAGTGTTACCCGCATTGACGTCGATCGTGACATCGCCGCGACCTTGCGTGCGCTCAAGCCGGACGTGGCGCTCAATGTGCTGCACGGCCGCCCCGGTGAGGACGGCACGCTGCAGGGCATGCTGGAAATCCTCGGCATCCCGTACAGCCATTCCGGCGTCATGGCGTCGTCCGTCGCCATGCAGAAGGACATCGCCAAGACCGTGCTGAAAGCCGGCGGCGTGCCGGTGCCGGGCGGCGGACTCTATCCGCGCCTCGATGTCGCCAAGGCGCATATCCTGCCGCCGCCTTATGTCATCAAGCCGGTGGCCGAAGGCTCCAGCGTCGGCGTCTTCATCGTGCGCGCGGATCAGGCGCATCCGCCGCAGGAACTGACGCGCGCCGACTGGAGCTTCGGCGAGCAGGTGCTGGTCGAGCCGTTTATTCCGGGCAAGGAGCTGACCTGCGCGGTGATGGGCGACCGGCCGCTCGGCGTCATCGAGATCATCGCCAACACCAAATTCTACGATTACGAAGCCAAATACGCGCCCGGCGGCTCGACGCATCTGTTGCCCGCGCCGGTGCCGGCGGATGTCTATGAGGAGTGCCGCCGCCTTGCCGTGCTGGCGCACAAGGCGCTCGGCTGCCGCGGCGTCACGCGCGCCGATTTCCGCTACGACGACGCCAAAGGCGTGGCCGGTATCGCCTGCCTCGAGGTCAACACCCAGCCCGGCATGACCGAAACCTCGCTGGTGCCGGAACTGGCCGCGCATGCGGGGGTTTCGTTCCCCGAATTGGTGCGCTGGATGGTCGAAGACGCCTCGCTCGACAGGTGATATAGGCTCGCGGCAGGGGCGGATTTCGAGTGAACAGGAATTGACGATGAGAGTGTTTGCACTGCTGTTTGGATTTGTCGCGCTGATGGCGCAGGCTCATCCGGCCCTTGCCGCCTATCCCGAACGCCTGATCACCATTGTCTGCGCCTCGGGCGCGGGCGGCGCCGTTGACGTGACGACGCGCGTGTTCGCCGACTATCTGTCGAGGGAACTGGGCCAGACCGTGATCGTGCAGAACGAGCCCGGCGCCGGCAGCACCATCGCCATCAATTATGTCGCGCGCGCCAAGCCGGACGGCTACACGCTGTTGACCATCGGGTCCGGCGTTGCCGTGGCCGCGGAGCTTTATCCCACCGCCAATGTCGATGCGATGATGCGCGAATTGTCGCCGGTGACGATGGTCGGCGCCACGCCGCTGGTGCTCTATGTCAGCAGCACGGTTCCGGCGAAGAACTACGCCGATCTGATCACCTGGCTGAAAGCGCATCCGAACGACGCGACCACCGGCAGCAACGGCCGCGGTTCGGCCGGTCATCTGTCGATCGAATTACTCAACGCCATGGCGGGCGTGAATGTCCGCTACATTCCCTACAAGACCACGCCGCAGGCGCACACCGATCTGATCGCCGGACGGCTGACGGTGATGCTGACGTCGTCGATGGGCGCGGGCGCCCATGAAGTGACGCCGGTCGCGGTGTCGTCGCTGGAGCGCTGGAAGCGCATGCCGGACGTGCCGACGCTCGATGAACTGGGCCTCAAGGGCTACGAAGCCGCGACCTGGGTCGCGATGCTCGCGCCCAAGGGCGCACCGCCGGAAACCATCGACGCCATCAACAAAGCGATGGCCAAGGCCGTGAAGGATCCGGCGCTGGTCAAACGGCTTGATGAAATCGGCATCATTCCGCCGCGTCAGATGGGCCAGGCCTTCGCCACGACCTACATCCAGAACGAAATCACCAAGTGGACCGACATCCTGCGTAAGGCCCCCGCGGAGCGATAGCGGCTGTTTCGGCGCTGCTTTGCTATCTTCCGCTCGGCTTGCGATAAACGCGTCGATGCGACGAGCCAAGTCGTCGCGGAACGTGTCAGGGTCCGCTGGCATGTCGAAGTTGGAACAGGCCTCTGCGCCGACCGTGCTTGAACTCAAGCACGACAGGCAGTCGCGCGGCCTGTGCTCGCGCGCTTTGCGGCTGTTCCATTTTTCCGTGATAACCAGGCGCTGAATGTTGCGCGAGCTGACATCGAAATCCGTGGCGCGGAGATCGATTGGGCGGTCGGTTTCTTCATTTTTCAAGGACTCTAGTCTTAGATGTTTGAGCGGTCCAAATCTGCTATGACTGTTCCGCGCCGACGAAAGGTCCGCCGATGTCTAAACCGACTATTTTCACAATTTCCGCCGTTTGGGACGAGGAAGCTTCGGTCTGGAGCGGGCATTGCGACGACATCCCGGCTGCCGCCGACGCGCCAACGCTGGACGAACTGCTCGCCAAGATGTCAGCCATGGCTCTCGACGTGCTGCCGGATAACCATCCTGACGCCGATCCCGCTTCGCTCTATTTGCAGATTACGGCGCTGCGCGAGGCCGAGCCCGCCGCGGCCTGAATGGCGCCCCATTTTGATCGCGCTTTGCGTGATCTCCTGCGAGCCGCAGGCTGCATGATCGTTCGTCAAGGCAAGGGTAGCCACGAAATCTGGCACAGCCCGATCACAAATCGAAATTTTCCGGTGCCCATTGGTATCGTGAGCCGTCACACCGCAAATGGAATTTTGCGGCAGGCTGGATTGCCGAAGGCGTTTTGATTTCTTGTTGGGCGGTGAGTGAATCGCGATCTGGCTGCGGGAAGCTATCTACGTCTGAACCAGAGGCCGGT
Organism: uncultured Hyphomicrobiales bacterium; assembly: GCA_903929045.1. Lineage (GTDB taxonomy): Bacteria > Pseudomonadota > Alphaproteobacteria > Rhizobiales > Xanthobacteraceae > Pseudolabrys. Next base: position 12,493 of record CAIYTE010000170.1, on the reverse strand, counting down.
TTTCGAGATTGGTGACGGCAATCATCGGAGCCCCAGGCGCGCGCCCGGGCGCGGCCGCGTTCAAGCCCGCGATTTTATATCGGCTGCTATGGAGCGACCGCGAGCGGCGTGGCTCAATCGGATCCTGGCAAGGTCTGAGAGGTGACGTATGCGGCTCGTTGTGGCTGCGCTTGTGTTGTGCGCGTTGACATCGAGTTCGTTTGCCGAGTTCGGGCCTAACGAAGACAAGAGCTGCGTCGAAAGCTGTCAGAAAAATCCGACCGTGCCGTATTCTTCCCGGTCGAAATGCCCGGCCCATTGCGCCTGTGTGTCAGCCGAGGCGAACAAGATTTTTAAACCCGGGGAGCAAGATCAACTTCTGACGGATCTGAAAACCAACAAGGATTCGCTGAACGTAAAACGCTACAAGTCGCTGATCCAGATGTGCGGCAAGCGGACATTGCTTTAGATCAGACGGCCGCGGCGCTGGCCTACGGATCGTCCGGCTCTCGCCACAACCCCGGTGCGCGGCGCGAGCCGTTGTGTTACACTTCTGCCATGAGCCCGGCCGTGAAAGAAATCCTCCAGCACGTCGAGTCATGGCCCGAAGAGGACCAACTCGAACTTGCGGAAGTCGCGCGTGCGATCGAAGCGCGGCGAACCGGCGTCTATGTTCTGAACGATGACGAACGTGCGGCGATTGCCGATGCGCGAAAAGGCGAATTCGCATCGGAGCAAGAAGTGGCGGCGTTCTGGAAGCGCCACGGCATTTCATGAAGGTCCGCTATCGCGCACGGGCGATAGCCGATCTCGAAAAAATCTATCTTTATCTTGCGCCGCGCAGTCCTTCGGGCGCTGACAACGTCTTGCGGTCAATTCACGCCGCTATCGCGGATTTGGCCGTCCACCCGCACAGCGCCGAGCGCACCTCCGAGCCGGATATCCGGGTGAAGGTGCTGGGACGCTACCGGTACAAGATTTTCTACGCAGCGATCGAGCCGGAAACGCTCGAAATCATCCATATCCGCCATAGCGCCCGGCGGCCGTGGGCGGCGCAATAGTTCAACCCTGTCCATAACTTACGGGGAACCCGTCAATTTCCGTTAAACTTTACTAATCGTTTACCAAAGCACCCCAAGACTAGGCAGTGGCGGCGTTTTCGAGCGTCTGGCCGTGCGGCACGTCGCGCGGACAGGTCCAGAAATCGCCAAGCCCCAAGGTTTTCGGCCCAATCAGGGGCCTAACTTGAAGAGCCGGTCGCGATGGATGGTCGGGCGAGCCTCGCTCAATCGATAAACCCAAAGCCGAGACGCCGCGCGTTTGCGGCTGGGCACCCGCGCTCGTCCGGCGGGCTCGCCAACAGCGCGGTTTTGCGCACCGCGCGCCGCTGGTTCAACGCCATCATCGAATTTCCCGTGCCGCGCGGCGCCGGTTCGTCGGCCGCGGCTTTGCTGCTTTTGGCGAGCGCCAGCTATGGCGCCGTCAAAGGCGACCACGTCGCCGATATCACCGCGCAGGTTCAGGATTTCTGCGATCAGGCCGCCATTGTCGCCGGCTTCGGCATCACCGAGGTTGCGCTCACCGGCCAGCAGGAAGTCGGCCGCGACGACCTTTTGACGTCGGCCGGCGTCACCGACCGCTCGTCGCTGCTGTTTCTCGACGCCGCCAAGATGCGCGCCGGGCTTTTGGCCAACCCCTGGGTCGCCGAAGCCACGGTGCTCAAGCTTTATCCGAACCGCCTGCGCATCGAAATCAAGGAGCGCGTGCCCTTCGCCCTGTGGCAGAAGGCTGGCGTCGTCTCGCTGATTTCCGTCGACGGTATCGTGCTCGAACCGCATGTGCCGCGGCGCTTTGCGGCGCTGCCGCAACTGGTCGGCGCCGGCGCCGAGAAGTCGGGGCGCGATTTCCTCACTGTGCTGGCGCGCTACCCTGATATCGCCGCGTCGGTTGAATCGTCGGTGCTCGTCGCCGAACGGCGCTGGAATTTGCATCTCAAGGGCGGCGTCGAAGTGCTGCTGCCGGAAACCAATGCCGAGCGCGCGCTGACGACGCTCAGCGATCTCAACCGCACCAAGCGGCTGCTGGCGCGCGACATCGCCGCCGTCGACCTGCGTCTCACCGACCGCGTCATCGTGCGGCAGTCGGACGCCGCGGCGGCCGCGCGCGACGAAGTCGTTAAGGCCGCCGAAAAGGCCCGCAAGGCCAAGGGCGGGAAGGGCACCGAAGCATGAGCAACGTGCTGCGCTTTGGCGTGACCCCCAAGATGAAACCGGTGTCGACCAAGAAGGCTTGCGTCGTCGCCGGCCTCGATATCGGCACCAGCAAGATCGTCTGCATGATCGCGCGGCTTGAGCCGCAGGCGCCGCAGGACGTTCTGCGCCGCCGCAGCCATGGCGTGCGCGTTTTGGGTTTCGCCCATACCGCGGCGAGCGGCATGAAGGCCGGCTCCGTCATCGATCTTAACGAGGTCGAGGCGATGGCCCGCCAGGCCATCGATATCGCCGAGAACATGGCCGGCGTGCAGCTTGAATCCGTAGTCGTGTCGCTTTCGGGCGGCCGTCTCGGCAGCGAGCGTTTCATCGCCAATGTTGAATTGTCCGGCGGCGCGGTCACCGATGGCGATATCGCCCGGGTGCTGGGCGCCGCTTCCCGTCACGTGGTGCGCGACGGCCGCGCCGTGCTGCATTCAATGCCGATCGGCTATTCGCTGGACGCTGCCGCCGGCATCCGCGAGCCGCGCGGCATGCTGGGTCACCAGTTTGGCGTCGACATGCATATGGTCACGGCCGATGTCGCCACCGTCCGCAATCTGATGCTGACGGTCGAGCGCAGCCATCTGGCCATCGAGGCGCTGGTTTCGGCTCCCTATATGGCCGGTTTGGCCTGTATGGCCGACGACGAAGCGGATTTGGGCGCCGCCTGCATCGATATGGGCGCCGGCACCACGACCATGGCGGTCTTCTCCGGCGGCCGCTTTGTCCATGCCGACGGCTTTGCCCTTGGCGGCCATCACGTCACCATGGATTTGGCCCGCGGACTCAACACGCGCATCTCGGACGCAGAGCGAATCAAAGCGATCTATGGCAGTGTTTTGACCGGTGGGTCGGATGAGCGCGACATGATCACGGTGCCGCCGGTCGGCGACGATGAGCGTGAGCCGCCGCAGTTCGTTTCAAGGGCAGGGCTGGTGCGGATCGTGAAGCCGCGGGTCGAAGAGATTCTGGAAATGGTGCGGGATCGCCTGGCGGTCTCGCCCTTTGCCGCGGAGCCGCGCGGCCGCGTGATTTTGACCGGTGGCGGCAGCCAATTGGCCGGCATTGCAGATTTGGCCTCGCGCATCCTGCGCCGGCCTGTGCGTATCGGACGTCCGCTCGGACTGGCGGGTCTTCCGGAAGCGGCAAAAAGTCCGGCGTTCGCCGTGGCGGCAGGCCTTCTGGTCTTCCCGCAGGCGGCGCACCTCGAACACTTCGAACCGCGGAGAACGCGGCAATTGATGACGGGAACGGGCGGCTACATGGCACGGGTCGGGCGATGGCTGCGCGAAAGTTTTTGACCAACCCAACCAACCAACCAGTCAACCAATCGGCCGGATGCGGACCGGTCCGTTCGGTGGCGTGCGGCGGCGTTTGCGCATCCAGCGCTTCGCTCAAGCCTGCTGACCGTGCATACCAAAAGGCAACCACATGACCATCAACCTGACGATCCCCGATATCCACGAGATGAAGCCGCGTATCACCGTGTTCGGCGTCGGCGGCGCCGGCGGCAATGCCGTGAACAACATGATCACGGCCGGTCTCCAGGGCGTCGACTTCGTCGTCGCCAACACCGACGCGCAGGCCCTGACGCTCTCCAAAGCCGAGCGCATCATCCAGATGGGCACGCAGGTCACCGAAGGTCTCGGCGCCGGCTCGCAGCCTGAAGTCGGCCGCGCCGCCGCCGAGGAAGTGATGGACGAAATCCGCGATCACCTCTCCGGCGCGCACATGGTGTTCGTCACCGCCGGCATGGGCGGCGGCACCGGCACCGGCGCAGCCCCCGTGATCGCCAAGGTTGCCCGCGAACTGGGCATCCTCACCGTCGGCGTCATCACCAAGCCGTTCCACTTCGAAGGCGCGCGCCGCATGCGCTTTGCCGAGGCCGGCATCACCGAGCTGCACAAGGTGGTCGACACCCTGCTGGTGATCCCGAACCAGAACCTGTTCCGCGTCGCCAACGAAAAGACCACCTTCGCCGACGCCTTCGCAATGGCCGACCAGGTGCTCTACTCGGGCGTCGCCTGCATCACCGACCTGATGGTCAAGGAAGGCCTCATCAACCTCGACTTCGCCGACGTCCGCGCTGTCATGCGCGAAATGGGCAAGGCGATGATGGGCACCGGCGAGGCGCAGGGCGAGAAGCGTGCGCTCACCGCCGCCGAAGCCGCCATCAACAACCCGCTGATCGACGACGCCTCGATGAAGGGCGCCCGCGGCCTGCTGATTTCGATCACGGGCGGCAAGGACCTGACCCTGTACGAAGTCGACGAAGCCGCCACCCGCATCCGCGAGGAAGTCGACGTCGACGCCAACATCATCGTCGGCGCGACCTTCGACGAATCGCTGGAAGGCACCATTCGCGTGTCGGTCGTCGCGACAGGCATCGATCACGCCAACGCGCCGCGCGCCGCGGCGCCGGCCGAAAGCGCGCTTAAGGAACTCGCCGGCAAGATGCGGAACGAGACCAAGCGCATCGCCGACCGCGTCGAGCGCCTGCAGCCGGCCGGAGCCGCTGCGCCGGCCCATGTCGCTGTCGAATCGGCCGCCCACGCCGCCGTCGCTGCCGCGCTGATGCCGGCGCCCGTCGCCTCGGCGGAAGAAGTGTCGATCCGCCCGATGCCGATGAAGCCGTCGCTGTTCGAGCCGGTCGCCGAATCCGCGCCGCAGATGGAAATGCCGATGCCGGCCACCTTCATTCCGCCGGCGCCGGAACGCACCCTGCGCCAGCCGCGCATGCCGCGGATCGACGAACTGCCGATGCCCGGCCAGAACGAAATCCGGGCGCAGCGCGGTGAGGTCGCCGACGATCATCCGGAAAAGCGCCGCATGTCGCTGATGCAGCGGCTGGCCTCGGTCGGTCTCGGCCGCAAGCCGGAGGAGGCGGAAGCCCCACCGGCGCCGCGGACCGCCCGCGCCATGCCGCAGTTCGACCGCCCCGTGCAGCGCCCGACCGCCCGCCAGCCCGAAGGCCGGCCGGCTGACCCGGTCTCGGAGTACGCCCGCCGGGCCGCACCGCAGGGTCTGGACACCCACGGCCGCCCATCAACTGTGCACAACTCGGCGGACGAGGATCAGCTCGACATTCCGGCGTTCCTGCGCCGCCAGGCCAACTAGCTTTGTTACACGGCCCGCCCCGGTGTCTCCGGGGCGGGCCATACTTTCCGGTAAACGCGTGCGTAATCGTGATAAGTAATTGAAATAATTATATTTTCAGTTCAATTGCGTGGCATGCTGTGTCACTTGCTTCTGTCACAATCCCGGATGAGGACCTGCTACCTTTGCGTCATTGATCCGTATCTCGCACCCCACGGTCGAGAAAATGCGGCATAAATGCGTAACAGTTGGTAAGAAACCGTGAGTTGGAGATGGCCCGGGTGGGGCCTAAGTTCTGACGGTCAAAGGGACTTTTCGAGTCCTTGGGGGTTACCGCCACTACCTTCGGGCGTATCGAGTTGAAGGCAGCAATGTGGCCCGGTGGGTCATGGATGGGACCTGCAAGTACGTAGCGTGCGGCGGGTACGGGGATCAATGAAGAGCGCTAAACAAACCACGTTGCGCGACCAGATCGCCGTTTCCGGCGTCGGCGTGCATTCCGGTTTGCCTGCCACACTCACGCTCAATCCTGCCCGTGACGACGAAGGCATCATTTTCCGCCGCGTGTCGGCTGACGGTTCGATCGAGCGCGAAGTGCGCGCAGACGTCCGCGCCGTGACCGCCACTGAATTCGCGACCGTGCTTGGCGATGCCAAGGGCCCGATCTGCTCGACCGCCGAGCATCTGCTCGCGGCGTTGCGCGGCCTGCACGTCGATAACGTTATCGTCGAAATCGACGGCCCCGAAGTGCCGATCATGGACGGCAGCGCGGCTGCGTTCGTTGACGCGCTCGATCAGGCCGGTCTGACCACGCGCGCCCAGCCGCGCCGCTATATCGAAGTTCTCAAGCCCATTCGCGTCACCAAGGACAAGTCTTTCGGTGAGCTGCGGCCCTACAGCCATGGCTTCCGCGTCGAGGCCGAAATCGAATTCGATCATCCTCTGATCGGCAAGCAGGCCATGGCGCTCGACATCGAGCCCAACAGCTTCCGCCGTGAAATCGCCCGCGCCCGCACCTTCGGCTTCATGAAGGACGTCGCCAAATTGTGGAGCGCCGGTTACGCGCTCGGCGCCAACTTCGCCAACACGCTCGTGATCAGCGAAGACCGCGTTCTCAATCCGGAAGGCGTGCGTTTTGCCGACGAGTTCGTGCGCCACAAGGTGCTCGACGCCATCGGCGATCTGGCGCTGGCCGGTCAGCCGCTGCTCGCGGCCTACAAGACCGTCCGCGGCGGCCATAACCTCAACCACATGGTGCTGTCGGCTTTGATGGCCGACCGGAGCGCCTGGCGCGTGGTCGAGGCCCCGGCTGCGGCCGAGCCCGCCCGCCGCGTGGTGCGCGGCTATGCCGACATCGGCGCCGCGGTTCCGGCCTACGGCCCGGAAGTTCTGTAAACTCAAGCGGCTCCAGGGTTAACGTTCCGCCTTAATCCCGGCTGAATGACTGCTTAAGGCCGTGGCGGGACCGCGTTTTTTCATCTAAATCATCGCGGTATTAAGGGTTTGCCGGGTACGATGCCGGGCTTCTCGGGGAATGGATCGAGCGCGTTCATGCAGTCTGTCTTGAAATCGGTGCCCGGCCGGCGGTCGCGAATTGCGCAGGCGGTGTTCGTCGCCCTGCTGACGCTCAGCGTCGGCGCCTGTTCGAGCCTCGATTTGTTCGGCAAGAAAGACGACGTCGCGCCCGACGAGCCGCCAGACCGGCTCTACAACGAGGGCCTCTATCTTCTCAACGAGAAGAAGGACGCGCGGGAAGCCGTCAAAAAATTCGAGGAAGTCGACCGCCAGCATCCGTATTCGGAGTGGGCGCGCAAGTCGCTGATCATGTCGTCCTACGCCTATTACGAGTCGGGCCAGTACGAAGAGAGCGTCACGACGGCCAAGCGCTACATCTCGCTGCATCCGGGCAGCCAGGACGCGGCTTACGCGCAGTACTTGATCGGCGCGTCCTACTTCGACGAAATTCCCGACATCACCCGCGACCAGGCCCGCACCGACAAGGCGATGGACGCGCTCGACGAAGTGGCGCGCAAATATCCGAGCAGCGAATACGCCATCAGCGCCAAGCAGAAGATCCAGGTCGCGCGCGACCAGCTCGCCGGCAAGGAAATGCTGACCGGCCGCTATTATCTGGAGCGCAAGGAATACACCGGCGCCATCAACCGGTTTAAAGTCGTCGTCACCAAGTATCAGACCACGCGGCACGTCGAAGAGGCGCTGCTGCGCCTGACCGAAGCCTATATGTCGCTCGGCATTGTCGACGAGGCGCAGACCGCGGCCGCCGTGCTGGGCCATAACTTCCCGGACAGCGATTGGTACAAGCAGGCCTATACCCTGGTCACGACCGGCGGCGGCCAGGTCGCCGAGAACAAGGGCTCCTGGATCAGCCGCGCCTTCAAGAAGGTCGGGCTGGGCTGAGCCTGTCATTCCGGGGCCGGCCGAAGGCCGGAATCCAGAAACTTTCATTTGCTTAGCCCTGGATTCCGGATCGCCGCCATTAGCGCGTCGCAGACGCGCGTAAACGCGCTGCAGGCGGCGTCCGGAATGACGGGTAGATGTCACAAAACACGGCCTTGTGCCCGTCTCCGGTGTCTTTAATGATGGCGTACCTCATCGGATTCGCCGTGCCATGCTCTCTCGTCTGTCCATTCGCGATATCGTGCTGATCGACCGGCTCGACATCGATTTCGCCAAGGGCCTCGCGGTCCTGACCGGCGAAACCGGTGCCGGCAAGTCGATCCTGCTCGACAGTTTCGCGCTGGCGCTCGGCGGCCGCGGCGACCAGGGGCTGGTGCGTCAGGGGATGGAGCAGGGGCAGGTGACGGCGGCGTTCGATCTGCCGCCCAAGCATCCGGCGCGCGCTCTTCTCAAAGCCAACGACATTACCGATGACGGCGAACTGATCCTGCGCCGCGTGCAGTTGTCGGACGGCCGCACCCGCGCCTTCGTCAACGACCAGCCGGTCAGCGTGCAGGTCATGCGTCAGCTCGGCAGCGCGCTCGTAGAGATCCATGGCCAGCACGACGACCGCGCTCTGGTCGATGCCGGCACGCACCGCAGCCTGCTCGACGCCTTCGGCACGCTCGACGGCGACGCCGCCAAGGTTTCCGCGCTGTGGGAGGCGCGCCGCGCCGCGTACGACGCCACGGAGGCGCACCGCGCCGAGGTCGAACGCGCCCAGCGCGAAAGCGACTGGCTGCGCCATTCGGTGGAAGAACTCGACAAACTGGCGCCGCAGCCCGGCGAGGAAACCACGCTCGCTACCCGCCGCACCATCATGATGCAGTCGGAAAAGGTCGCGGGCGATCTGCGCGACGCGCACGACGTCATCGCCGGGCCCAAATCCTCGGTGCCCGATCTCGCCGCTGCCATCCGCCGCCTTGAGCGCCGTGGCGCGCAAGCGCCCGCGCTTGTTGAGCCCGCGGTGAAGTCGTTCGACATCGCGCTCAATGCGCTGGAAGAAACCCGCGCGCATCTCGAAGCGGCCTTGCGCGCCGCCGATTTCGACCCGGCCGAACTGGAGCGCAATGAGGAGCGGCTGTTCGCGCTACGCGCGGCGGGCCGCAAATACAATGTGCCGGTCGACGATCTCGCCGCGCTGGCGCGCAAATACAATAACGACATCGCGCTGATCGATGCCGGCGAGTCGCGGCTCAAGGTGCTGGTCGCCGCCGCGGCCAAGGCCGATGCCGATTTCCGCAAAAGCGCCGAGGCTCTGTCTAAGGCGCGCGTGAAAGCGGCAGCCTCGCTCGACAAGGCAGTGAACGCCGAACTCAAGCCGCTCAAGCTGGAGCGCGCCACCTTCACCACGCAGATCGACACCGACGCCGCGGCGGCCGGGCCGAATGGCATCGACCGCGTCGAATTCTGGGTGCAGACCAATCCGGGCACCAAGCCGGGGCCGATGATGAAGATCGCTTCGGGCGGCGAACTCGCGCGCTTCCTGCTGGCGCTGAAAGTCGTGCTGGCCGATCGCGGCTCGGCGCCGACTTTGGTGTTCGACGAAATCGATACCGGCGTCGGCGGCGCGGTGGCGGACGCCATCGGGCAGCGGCTGGCGCGGCTCGGTCGCGGCGCGCAGGTGCTGGCCGTGACGCACGCGCCGCAGGTCGCGGCGCAGGCCGACCGGCATTACGTCATCAGCAAGGATGCGCTGGAGAAGGGCAAACGGGTCGCCACCCGCGTCACGGAAGTGGCCGAGGACCGCCGCCGCGAGGAAATCGCCCGCATGCTGGCCGGGGCCGAGATCACCGCCGAGGCCCGCGCCGCCGCCGCGCGGCTCATCAAGGCGGCGTCGTAGCTGTCATTCCGGGGCGCGCCGCAGGCGCGAACCCGGAATCCAGAAGCGGCTTCGGTGTGTGCCTCTGGATTCCGGATCGCCGCAGCGCGCCCGAATGACTGAATTTCGCGATGTCATTCCGGGGCCGGCCGGCGGCCGGAACCCGGAATCCAGACGCAGTTTCTACTTGATGATTTCCGGATAGAGATCTTTCCACTCCGGATTTTCTTTCTCGATGAGATCGATCTTCCACTGGCGCCGCCACTTCTTGACCTCTTTTTCCCGCATGATTGCATTGGTGGGGTCATCGTAGACCTCGAACCAGACGAGGCGGCGCACGTCGTATCGTGACGTGAACCTAGGCAGCAGCTTGTTCTTGTGCTGGTAGGTGCGCCGGACGAGATCTTTGGTCACGCCAAGATAAAGCGTCCCTTGCTTCCTGCTTGCGAGCAAATAAACGTAAAACATTTGAACGGCATTTGCCTCTGGATTCCGGGTTCGCTCGCTTACGCTCGCGCCCCGGAATGACTAAGAATAATATAGCGCGTCCTCTGTCGTCCCGGGAAAGCATGGCCAAAACCACCAAGCCCAAGTCCACAGTCAAAACCGACAAAACGCCGGTCGATCTGCTCACGCTGAAGCAGGCGTCCGCCGAATACGCGCGGCTGCAGGTCGAGATCGCGGCGCACGACAAGCGCTATTACCAGGACGACCGGCCGAGCGTTTCCGACGCCGAGTACGACGAGCTGCGCAAGCGCTACAACGCCATCGAGGCCAAATTTCCCCATCTGCGCACGCTTGAATCACTGTCGATGAAAGTCGGCGCCGCGCCGGCGCGCGGCTTCAGGAAGGTGCGGCACGCGGTGCCGATGCTGTCGCTCGACAACGCCTTTGCCGAAGAGGACGTTGTCGAATTCGTCGGCCGCATCCGCCGCTTCCTGAAACTCACCGAAGACGAGCCCATCGCCTTTTCCGCCGAGCCGAAGATTGACGGCCTGTCGATGTCGCTGCGCTACGAGAATGGCGACCTCGTCACCGCCGCGACGCGCGGCGACGGTCAGGAAGGCGAGGACGTCACCGCCAATATCCGCACCCTCAAGCAGGTGCCGCAGTATCTGAAGGGCAAGCATATTCCGCCGGTGCTGGAAGTACGCGGCGAGGTCTACATGACCAAGGCGGACTTTCTGAAGCTCAATGAGAGACAGAAAGCGGCGGACGACACCATCTTCGCCAATCCGCGCAATTCGGCGGCGGGTTCGCTGCGCCAGAAGGATCCGACGGTCACCGCGTCGCGGCCGCTTGGCTTCTTCGCCTATGCTTGGGGCGAAATCAGCGAGATGCCGGCGGATACCCAGTCCGGCATGATCGCGTGGTTCGAGAAATGCGGTTTCACCACCAATCCGCTGACCAGGCTTTGCCATTCCGTCGAGGAGCTGATCGCCTTTCACCGCAAGATCGGCGAGGAGCGCTCGCATCTCGACTACGACATCGACGGCGTCGTTTACAAAGTGGATCGCCTCGACTGGCAGGAGCGTCTCGGCTTCGTGTCGCGCACGCCGCGTTGGGCCATTGCGCACAAATTCCCGGCCGAGAAGGCGACGACGGTGCTCAAGGACATCGAGATCCAGGTCGGCCGCACCGGCGCGCTGACGCCCGTCGGCAAACTGGAGCCGGTCGGTGTCGGCGGCGTCATCGTGCAGAACGTCTCGCTGCACAATGAGGATTACATCAAGGGCACCGACAACAACGGCGAGTCGCTGCGCGAAGGCCGCGACATCCGCATCGGCGATACGCTCGTCATCCAGCGCGCCGGCGACGTCATCCCGCAGGTGGTCGATGTCGTTCTCGACAAACGCCCGAAGAGCGCCAAGCCCTACAAATTTCCGACCGAATGTCCGGTGTGCGGCAGCGAGGCGGTGCGCGAGCACGACGCCGCGACGGGCCGGCCCGATTCCGTGCGCCGCTGCACCGGCGGTTTCATCTGCCGCGCGCAGGCGGTGGAGCATCTCAAGTTGTTCGCGTCGCGCCGCGCCTTCGACATCGACGGCCTCGGCGAAAAGCAGATCGAGCTGTTCCACGAGAAGGGCTGGGTGAAGGAGCCCGCCGACATCTTCACGCTCGAGCGCAAGCACAAGAAGGAGCTGCTCGAGGAGGAGGGCTACGGCGACACCTCGGTGCGCAACCTGTTCGACGCCATCAACAGCCGCCGCGAGATCGGCCTCGACCGTTTCAGCTATGCGCTCGGCATCCGCCACATCGGCGACACGACGGCGCTGTCGCTGGCGCGCGGCTACAGTGCGTGGAAGGCATTCCACGACGCGGCGCTGAAAGTCGCCAAGGGCGACGCGGAAGCGATCGCCGAGATGGATGCGCTCGACCAGATCGGCGACACCGTGATCGAGGCGACCGCCGACTACTTCAAGGAAAAGCGCAATCTCGCGGCCATCGAACGGCTGGCGAAGGAAGTGAACGTTCTCGACGCCGAAAAACCGAAGCGGGACACCGCGGTCGCGGGCAAGACGGTGGTGTTCACCGGCGCGCTGGAGAAGTTCACGCGCGACGAGGCCAAGGCGACCGCCGAGCGTCTCGGCGCCAAGGTGTCGGGCTCGGTGTCGAAGAAGACCGACTATGTCGTCGCCGGCCCGGGTGCCGGCTCCAAGCTCGCCGAGGCGCAGAAGCACGGCGTACAGGTGCTGTCCGAAGACGAGTGGCTGGCGCTGATCGGCGGGTGAGGGGCCCGGCTCTCACCTCCGGTCATCCCGTCAACGGGTCCGCGCAAGGCCCGGGCTCTCTCCTCCGGTCATCCCCGCTTTCTTCTCTTACCCTCCCCTGGAGGGGGAGGGTCGGCCGCCGAAACGAAGTGAAGGCGGACGGGGTGGGGTGATCT
>CAIYTE010000169.1 GCA_903929045.1 uncultured Hyphomicrobiales bacterium | reverse complement strand
CGGCAGCGCCACGAAGGAAAAAGTGACGGCGGCGTTCAAGATCATCACCTCGGATCCCAGCGTGAAGGGCATCCTGGTCAATATCTTCGGCGGCATCATGAAATGCGACGTCATAGCCGAAGGTGTCGTTGCTGCCGTCAAAGAAGTCGGCCTCAAGGTCCCCCTGGTGGTTCGCCTCGAAGGCACCAATGTCGAACTCGGCAAGAAGATCATCAAGGAGTCGGGCCTCAACGTCACCTCGGGTGATGACCTCGACGATGCCGCGCAGAAAATTGTCAAAGCCGTGAAGGAGGCCGCGTAAATGTCGGTCCTCATTGATAAAAATACCAAAGTCATCTGCCAGGGCTTCACCGGCAAGAATGGCACCTTCCATTCCGAGCAGGCCATCAAGTACGGCACCAAGATGGTCGGCGGCACGTCACCGGGCAAAGGCGGCTCGACGCATCTCGATCTGCCGGTGTTCGACACCGTCGCCGAGGCGCGCGAGAAGACGAACTGCGACGCATCGGTGATTTATGTTCCGCCCCCGGGCGCCGCCGACGCGATCTGCGAAGCGATCCAGGCGGAAGTGCCGCTCATCGTCTGCATCACCGAAGGCATTCCGGTGATGGACATGGTGAAGGTGAAGCGCTCGCTGTCGGGTTCAAAGTCGCGGCTCATCGGGCCGAACTGCCCGGGCGTCATGACGGCCGGCGAATGCAAGATCGGCATCATGCCGGGCAACATCTTCAAGCAGGGTTCGGTCGGTATCGTGTCGCGCTCTGGCACGCTGACCTATGAAGCTGTGTTCCAGACGTCGCGCGAAGGCCTCGGCCAGACAACGGCGGTCGGTATCGGCGGCGATCCGGTGAAGGGCACGGAATTTATTTCGGTGCTCGAGTTGTTCCTCGCCGATCCCAAGACGACCTCGATCGTCATGATCGGCGAAATCGGCGGTGCGGCGGAAGAAGACGCGGCACAGTTCCTCAAGGACGAAGCCAAGCGTGGCCGCAAAAAGCCGATGGTCGGTTTCATCGCCGGCCGTACCGCCCCTCCGGGACGGCGCATGGGCCACGCCGGCGCGATCATTTCCGGCGGCAAGGGCGACGCGGAGTCCAAGATCGCGGCCATGGAATCGGCCGGCATCAAGGTGTCGCCGTCGCCTGCTCGCATCGGCAAGACGCTGGTCGAAGTCCTCAAAGGCTGAGCAAAATTTTTGAGCTTTGGGGCTACTTGGTCCCGTTTGAATGAGCCCGTCGCCGTCACCGGCGGCGGGCTTTTTCGTGTCAATCGCGGGGTTTTTACCTCAAAAATCCCGGAAATAGGTCTATTACGAGCTGAAGAAGAACCTGAAAATCTGACTGAAGGACTGAATTTAAGATTCATTCCTAGGTCTTTTGTGGACTTACAGACGTCATAAATAACGCTACAAGAACCGCCATATTCGTCGCCGCCGGGCGCGCTGATCGTGGGGTTCCAACCCGCGACGCCGCGTGGATTCCCGCCGTGCAAACCGGTTCCCAAGCCGTTTTGCGCAAAATGCCCAAGGACTCTGCCATGTCCCGCCAGGATGCCAATTCCGCTTTCGCCCATTCTTCTTTCCTGTACGGCGGCAATGCCGCGTACATCGAAGACCTCTACGCCAAGTACGAAAAGGACCCGGCCTCGGTCGACGCTGAGTGGCAGGATTTCTTCAAGGCGCTGAAGGATGACGGCGCCAACGTGCTGCGCAGTGCGCAAGGCGCTTCGTGGAAGAAGCCGAATTGGCCGGTGCGCGAGAGCGGCGATCTCGTCGCGGCGCTCGATGGCCAGTGGGCCGAAACCGAAAAGAAGATCGGCGACAAGATTTCCGCCACGGCGAAAGCCAAGGGCGTCGAACTGTCTTCCGCCGACGTGCAGCAGGCGACGCGCGATTCGATCCACGCCTTGATGCTGATCCGCGCCTATCGCATGCGCGGCCACTTCCACGCCAAGCTCGATCCGCTCGCCATCGAAGGCGAGAAGGATGAGGCCGAACTCGATCCGAAGTCCTACGGCTTTGCCGAAGGCGACATGGACCGCCGCATTTTCCTCGACAAGGTGCTCGGTCTCGAATTCGCGTCGATGCGCGAGATCGTCGCCATCCTGCGCCGGACCTACTGCCAGACGCTCGGCGTCGAATTCATGCACATCTCGAACGCCGCGCAGAAGTCGTGGATTCAGGAGCGCATCGAAGGCAAGGACAAGGAAATCCAGTTCACCCGCGAGGGCAAGCGCGCGATTCTCAACAAGCTCGTCGAAGCCGATGGCTTCGAGAAGTTCTGCGACGTCAAGTTCACCGGCACCAAGCGTTTCGGTCTCGACGGCGGCGAGTCGCTGATCCCGGCGCTCGAGCAGATCATCAAGCGCGGCGGCAATCTCGGCGTGAAGGAAATCGTCATCGGCATGCCGCATCGCGGCCGCCTCAACGTGCTCACGCAGGTGATGGGCAAGCCGCACCGCGCGCTGTTCCACGAATTCAAGGGCGGATCGGCCAATCCGGATTCGATCGAAGGCTCCGGCGACGTGAAGTACCACCTCGGCGCTTCGTCGGACCGCGAGTTCGATAACAACAAGGTTCACTTGTCGCTGACGGCCAACCCGTCGCATCTCGAAATCGTCGATCCCGTGACGCTCGGCAAGGTGCGCGCCAAGCAGGATCAGCATGGCTGCCCGCCGGACGAACGCTTCGCGGTGTTGCCGTTGCTGATGCACGGCGACGCGGCTTTCGCCGGCCAGGGCGTCGTCGCTGAATGTTTCGGCCTGTCGGACCTCAAAGGCTACCGCACCGGCGGTTCGATCCACTTCATCGTCAACAACCAGATCGGTTTCACGACCTATCCGCGCTACTCGCGCTCGTCGCCTTATCCGTCCGACGTCGCCAAGATGATCGAGGCGCTGATCCTGCACGTCAACGGCGACGATCCGGAAGCCGTGGTGTTCGCAGCCAAGGTCGCGGTCGAGTACCGCATGAAATTCCAGCGGCCGGTCGTTATCGACATGTTCTGTTACCGGCGCTTCGGCCACAATGAAGGCGACGAGCCGTCGTTCACTCAGCCGCTGATGTACAAGAAGATTCGGTCGCATCCGACGACGCTGGAAATCTATTCGCAGAAGCTGATCGCCGAAGGCGTCGTCAGCGAAGCCGATGTCCAGAAGATGAAGGACGACTGGCGCGGCCATCTCGAAATCGAGATGGAATCGGGCACGAGCTACAAGCCGAACAAGGCCGACTGGCTCGATGGCCGCTGGTCTGGCCTCAAGGTTGCCGGCGAAGTGGAGGATCCGCGTCGCGGCAATACCGGCGTCTCGCTCGATACGTTGCGCGAGATCGGCAAGAAGATCACGTCGACGCCGGAAGGCTTCAATACGCACAAGACCGTGCAGCGCTTCCTCGACAACCGCATGAAGGCGATCGAGACCGGCGAGGGCATCGACTGGGCGACCGCGGAATCGCTGGCGTTCGGTTCGCTGCTCAAGGAAGGCTACCCGGTTCGCCTGTCCGGTCAGGACTCGGAGCGCGGTACCTTCTCGCAGCGTCATTCGGTGCTGTTCGATCAGGACACCGAAGCCCGCCACACGCTGCTCAATCATCTCGGCGAAGGCCAGGCGCGTTTCGAAGTGCTCAATTCGAGCCTCTCGGAAGAGGCCGTGCTTGGTTTCGAATACGGCTACTCGACCGTAGAGCCGAATACGCTGACCTTGTGGGAAGCCCAGTTCGGCGACTTCGCCAACGGTGCGCAGGTCGTGTTCGACCAGTTCATCTCGTCGGGCGAACGCAAGTGGCTGCGCATGTCGGGCCTCGTCTGCCTGCTGCCGCACGGCTATGAAGGTCAGGGCCCTGAGCATTCCTCCGCGCGCCTCGAGCGCTTCCTGCAGATGTGCGCCGAAGACAACTTGCAGGTCGCCAACCTGTCGACGCCGGCGAATTACTTCCACGCCCTGCGCCGTCAGTTGAAGCGCGAAATCCGCAAGCCGCTGATCCTGATGACGCCGAAGTCGCTGTTGCGCCACAAGCGTGCGGTGTCGCGGCTCGACGAATTGGGCCCGGATACGACGTTCCACCGCTTGTTGTGGGACGACGCGCAGTCGCTGCCGAACGAGAAGATCAAGCTCGTGCCGGACGACAAAATCCGCCGCGTCATCATGTGCACGGGCAAGGTCTATTACGATCTCTACGATGAGCGCGAAAAGCGCGGCATCAACGACATCTATATCCTGCGCGTCGAACAGCTCTTCCCGTTCCCGTCCAAGGCGCTGGTGGCCGAGCTGTCGCGCTTCAAGCAGGCGGAAATGGTGTGGTGCCAGGAAGAGCCGCGCAACATGGGCGCGTGGTTCTTCGTCGATGTGTTCCTGACCTGGGTGCTCAATCAGATCGGCGCCAAGTTCAAGACCACGCGCTATGCCGGCCGCCCGGCGTCGGCCTCGACTGCGGTCGGGCAGATGTCGAAGCACCTGGCTCAGCTCAAGCAATTCCTCGACGAAGCGCTCGGTTAAGCGCTTCGCCTCTCTTTTCGTATTTAAAAAGGCCCGACCATGACCGACATCCGCGTGCCGACTCTCGGCGAATCCGTCACCGAAGCGACGGTGGGCAAGTGGTTCAAGCAGCCCGGCGATGCCGTGGCGGTTGACGAACCGCTCGTTGAGCTCGAAACCGACAAAGTCACGCTCGAAGTGCCGGCGCCCGCCGCCGGTATTCTCGGCGACATCGCCGCCAAGAACGGCGAGACCGTCGGCGTCGGCGCCATTCTCGGCATGATCCAGGACGGCGCGGGCGCCGTTGCAAAGCCCGCGGCTCCAGCCGCCGCCAAGCCCGCTGAAGCGCCGAAGCCTGCGCCCGCCGCCGTTCCCGCTGCTGCGACCAACACCGCGCAGCCGCCATCGGTGAAAAAGCTTGCGGCGGAATCGGGTGTCGATCCGGCCGGCGTTGCCGGTTCGGGCCTGCGCGGTCAGGTCACTAAGGGCGACATGCTCGCCGCCATCGAAAAGGCCGCCGCCGCGCCGACGCCGGTCTCCGCGCCGGTGCAGATGCGCGCGCCGTCAGCGCCCGACGACGCCTCGCGCGAAGAGCGCGTGAAGATGACGCGTCTGCGCCAGACCATCGCCCGCCGCCTCAAGGATGCGCAGAACACCGCCGCGATGCTCACGACCTATAACGAGGTCGACATGAGCGCCGTGATGCACATGCGCAACCAGTACAAGGAGCTGTTCGAGAAGAAGCACGGCGCCAAGCTCGGCTTCATGAGCTTCTTCACGCGTGCCTGTATCCAGGCGCTGAAGGAAGTGCCGGAAGTGAACGCCGAGATCGACGGTACTGATCTCGTCTACAAGAATTATTACCACATCGGCGTTGCGGTCGGCACCGAGAAGGGGCTTGTCGTGCCGGTCGTGCGTGATGCCGACAATCTCTCGCTTGCCGGTATCGAAAAAGCAATTTCGGCGCTCGGCAAGAAGGCGCGTGACGGCCAGCTAAAGATCGAAGACATGCAGGGCGGTACGTTCACGATTTCGAACGGCGGCGTTTACGGTTCGCTGATGTCGATGCCGATCCTCAACGCGCCGCAGTCCGGCATTCTCGGCATGCACAAGATCCAGGAGCGGCCGGTGGTCGTCGCCGGCAAGATCGAAATCCGGCCGATGATGTATCTGGCGCTGTCCTACGATCACCGCATCGTCGACGGCCAGCAGGCCGTCACCTTCCTGGTGCGCGTGAAGGAAAATCTCGAAGACCCGGCGCGGCTGGTTCTGGATCTTTAATTTTACACTCCGTCATGGCCGGGCTCGTCCCGGCCATCCACGCCTTTCTTTCTGTTGCAAGCAAGACATGGATGCCCGGCACAAGGCCGGGCATGACGACGGATAGGTGATTGCTCATGTCCTACGATCTCATCGTCATTGGCACCGGCCCCGGAGGCTATGTCTGCGCGATCCGCGCGGCGCAGCTCGGCCTCAAAACCGCGGTGGTCGAGAAGAACCCGACCTTCGGCGGCACCTGCCTCAATATCGGCTGCATTCCGTCGAAGGCGCTGCTGCACGCTTCCGAATTGTTTGAGGAAGCCGGGCATTCGTTCGCCAAGATGGGCATTGGCGTTTCCGAGCCGAAGCTCGATCTCAAAGCCATGCTGAATTTCAAGCAGGAAGCCATCGACGGCAACGTCAAGGGCGTCGATTTCCTGTTCAAGAAGAACAAGATCGACGGCTTCAAGGGCACCGGCAAGATCACCGGCGCCGGCAAGGTCGAAGTCACGGGCGCTGACGGCAAGTCGCAGACGCTCGAAACCAAATCCATCGTCATTGCCACCGGCTCCGACGTCGCGAAGCTCAAGGGCATTGAGATCGACGAGAAGCGCATCGTGTCGTCGACTGGCGCATTGACGCTGCCGGAAGTGCCCAAGCATCTGCTGGTCATCGGCGCCGGCGTCATCGGCCTCGAACTCGGCTCGGTGTGGCGTCGTTTGGGTGCGAAAGTCACGGTGGTCGAATTCGTCGACGGCGTGCTGCCCGGCATGGACGGCGAAGTGCGCAAGCAGGCGCAGCGTTTGTTCGAAAAGCAGGGCATGACCTTCAAGCTGTCTTCCAAGGTCACCGGCGTCGATGCGTCCGGCAAGACGTTGAAGGCGACCGTCGAGCCGGCGAAGGGCGAAGGCAAGGCGGAGACCATCGAAGCCGACGTCGTGCTCGTTTCGACCGGCCGTGTGCCGTACACGCAAGGGCTGGGCCTGAGCGAAGCCGGCGTGAAAATGGATGAACGCGGCCGCGTCGCCGTCGATCATCATTACGCGACCAACGTGCCGGGCATCTACGCCATCGGCGACGTCATCGTCGGACCGATGCTGGCGCACAAGGCGGAGGACGAAGGCGTTGCTGTCGCCGAAATTCTTGCCGGCCAGGCCGGTCATGTGAATTACGACGTCATCCCCGCGGTGGTTTACACCATGCCGGAAATCGCCTCGGTCGGTAAGTCGGAAGAAGACTTGAAGGCTGCCAACGTTGCATACAACGCCGGCAAGTTTCCGTTCACTGCCAATGGCCGCGCCAAGGCCAATCAGCAGACCGACGGATTCGTGAAAATTCTCGCCGACGCCAAGACCGACCGCGTGCTCGGCGTGCACATCGTCGGCTCGGACGCCGGCAATATGATCGCGGAAGCTGCGGTGCTCATGGAGTTCGGCGGCTCCGCCGAAGACCTCGCGCGTACCTGCCACGCGCATCCGACGCTGCCTGAGGCGGTGAAGGAAGCGGCGATGGCCGTCGCCAAGCGCGCGATCCATATGTGATATACTCCCCGAAACAATAATTTCGGGGAGTGAAAATGGCTAAAGGTCACAAAGACAAAGTCGCTGTCATTACCGGCGCGGCGAATGGGCTGGGTCAAGCCTTCGCCAAGCGGCTTGCAGAGGATGGCGTTCACATCGCCTGTGTCGATATCGCCGACGCATCCGCGACCGCGAAAGCGGTGGAAGCCGCGGGCCGCAAGTCGGCCGCCATCACGTGCGATGTCTCCTCAGAGGACTCCGTGAAGGCGATGGCCGCCAAGGTGCACGACACCTTCGGCCCCGCCGATATCGTCATCAACACCGCCGGCATTTTTCCGCAGACCGATCTCGACAAACTGACCTTCGCCGACTGGAAACGCATTCTCGGCGTCAATCTCGACGGCACGTTCCTTGTCAGCATGGCGTTCATCCCCGGCATGAAGCAGCGCGGCTGGGGCCGCATCGTCAGCATGTCGTCGTCGACCTTCGGTTCGGTGGCGACGGGTTTTGTGCCCTACGTGTCGAGCAAGGCTGGCATCATCGGCTTCACGCGCGCGATGGCGACTGAACTGGGGCCGTTCGGCATTACCGTCAACGCCATCCAGCCGGGTCTCACCCGCACCCCGGGCGCGACCGGACGTCCGCCGCGCGCCGGCTTCGCCACCATGGAAGACGAATTCAAGGCCGTGGCGCAATTGCAGGCGATCAAGCGCATCGAGGAGCCGGACGATCTCGTCGGGATTGCCTCGTTCCTGACCAGCGACGATTCGGCCTTTATTACCGGGCAAACCATCAACGTCGACGGCGGGCGGGTGCGCAGTTAGCTCCGCTCGTCCCCGCGGAAGCGGGGACCCAGGTCTTGGCTCTGGATGCCCGCTTTCGCGGGCATGAGCAGGGAGGAACCGGGCCTTATTTCTGAGCGGATACCCCCCTATATCCTTGGGTATGCGACGGACCTGGCTACGCCCCTTCTGGATCCTGCTTGCGTTGGTCTTCCTCGCGGAAGCCTGGCTGTGGGATCATCTTGAGCCGCTGGTCGCGCGGGTCGTCGGGCTCATTCCGTGGAAGAAGCTCAAGGTTCGTCTGGCGCTTTTGATAGAAGATCTGCCGCCCTGGGCGACGTTGATCGTCTTCGCCGTGCCGTTCATCCTGCTGCTGCCGGTCAAATTTCTCGAAGTCTATCTGCTCGCCACCCACCAATGGGTTGGTGCCTGCATCGTGCTGGTGCTTGCCAAGCTCATCGGCCTCGGCATTACGGCGTTCATCTTCGATGTGACGCGCGACAAGTTGTTGATGATGGCGTGGTTCCGCCGCGTCTATGAGTGGTTCCTGTGGGCCCGCGTCTGGTCGCACACCATCACCGCACCGGTGCGGGAGCGCATGCGTCAGGTCGTGTGGCTGTTGAAGCCGCAACGCGCCGGCCGTTTTTTGCGCCGCTTCATGAAATTGCGGCGCAAC
Source organism: uncultured Hyphomicrobiales bacterium (assembly GCA_903929045.1). Taxonomy (GTDB): domain Bacteria; phylum Pseudomonadota; class Alphaproteobacteria; order Rhizobiales; family Xanthobacteraceae; genus Pseudolabrys. The sequence goes on along the minus strand of CAIYTE010000169.1, from coordinate 3,442 downwards.
GCCTATCGCGGCCGGCCAGCCTGATCAGACCAGATGCACCGCATGCGGCGCGAACAGGCCGATGCCCATGAAGATCAGCCCGAGAATACCCAGGCCACCCGACAGCCAGCCCAGGATCACCATGCCGGTGATGACCTCTGCTGACGCGAGAACGATGCCGATTTGAAATGCGGCCGAGGCGACTTCATAGTGGTGGTAGCGCGCCAGTGCGGTGTCGCGTTCGTGCTCGTAGGCGTGCGCCTGCTCGCGCAATTCCTTGCGGCCGTCCTTTTCCTTCGGATCGGATTCGTAGCGCGTGACCGTGGCCTTCCAGGCATCGACCTGCTTTGCCATCGCATCCTTCGCCGCAGGATCGGTGATGCCGGCGATCTGCGCCGTGCCGCTTTCGGCTTGCGCGCGTAACATTGTCTGGCGAATGGTCTTGGCCTGAAAGAAATTCCAGGTGTCGGACGCCTTGATGTTGAGGCTGATGCTTTCGGTCTGCGCGCTTTTGCCGAGCGTTTCGGAGAACGCGAGAAACAGCGCGATGATCGAGATCAGAAGCGCGATCTTCTTGTTGCCGCCATGCGACGCATGTTCGGCGTGTTCAGCGTGTTCAAGATTTTCGTGTGCGCTCATCGGTGCCCCCTCATACCCAAATCAAGGCAGACGATGATGGCAAAGCGCGCCGCGCGCAAGTCCGCCGAAAGGGCAATATGACGGATTTGCAGCCAGTTTTGCTACGCGCGCGGATGAGCGCTGGCGTAAACTTCCAATAAACGTTCGGAATCAACCGCTGTATAAATCTGCGTGGTCGACAGCGACGCGTGGCCGAGCAATTCCTGGATGGCGCGCAGGTCGCCGCCGCGCGCCAGCAGATGCGTTGCGAAAGAATGCCGCAGGGCATGCGGCGTCGCGCTGTCGGGCAGGCCGAGCGCGCCGCGCATGCGGGCCATCGCCAATTGGACGATGCGCGGCGATAGCGGCCCGCCGCGGGCGCCGAGGAAGAGCGGGCCATCGGGCGGCAGATCGTAGGGGCACAGTGCGATGTAATCGGCGATGAGCTTGGTGACTTGCGGCAGCACCGGCACCATGCGGGTCTTGTTGCCTTTGCCGGTCACGGTCAGAGTGTCGCCTGTGCCGGGCGCCTGTTTGCGCGCGAGGCCCAGGGCTTCGGCGATACGCAGGCCTGAACCGTAAAGTAGTGACAGCACCGCAGCGTCGCGGGTGAGAATCCACGGTGCGCGGTCCTCGCCTTCGCGCAGGTCGGTATCGGTGATGCGTTTGGCATCTTTGACGGCCAAAGGCTTCGGCAGCGAACGCGCCAGCTTGGGTGCACGGACCGCGGCCAGCGCGCCGACCTTGCCCTTGCCGTTGCGTTCGAGAAAGCGTGCGAAGGAGCGCGCGCCGGCCAGACCCCGCATCAAGGTGCGACTGCCTGCGCCGCCGGCGCGGCGTGACGCCATGAAGGCACGGACATCGGCAGGGGTCAGCTTCGCCAGTTGGCGAAGCGAGGGCGGACCACCCATATGCTCGGCGAGGAAGCCGAGAAACTGGGCGACATCGCGGTGATAGGCTTCCACGGTTTTTTCGGACATGCGCTTTTCGGCGCCCAGAAACCCCAGCCACCGGCCGATTTCGGCCGAAATCTCGGGGTTCTGGGTGAAGGCGGTGTCCATGGCCGAGACTTTTGCACCGAACCTTTAATCCTTCCTTCCCCCGGCGGAATCGGACAGACCTATCCTTATGGCAGCACGTGTCGTCGATGTTCTGGTGCCGGTGGCGCTCGACCAGACCTATTCCTACCGGGTGCCGGAAGGACTGGAGCTGGCGCCGGGCGACGTTGTGACTGTGCCGCTCGGTGCGCGCGGTGAGACCACAGGCGTGGTCTGGGCCGAGAACGACAATCCCAATCCGCGCTTTCACAACCGCATGAAGGACGTCGTCGCCAAGCACGATGTGCCGCCGCTCAAGGACGAGTTGCGCCAGTTCGTCGACTGGGTGTCGAACTATACCTTGTCGTCGCGCGGCATGGTGCTGCGCATGGCGCTGCGTATGGGCGAGCATCTCGGCCCGGGACGCGAGCGCGTCGGCGTGCGGCTCGGTGGGCCGTCGCCGAAGCGTATGACGCCGGCACGCGCGCGCGTGCTACACTTGTTTTCCGATGGTCTTGTGCGCGCCAAGGGCGATGCGGCGAAGGAAGCGGGCGTCAGTGTCGGTGTGGTCGATGGCTTGATCGATGAAGGTGCTCTGGAAACGTTGGTGCTGCCGCCGGAAAAACTCACGCGCCAGCCGGACCCCGATTTCCGCAAACCTGAATTCTCGCTCGGCCAGTTGGCCGCGGCCGACGCGCTACGTACGACCGTCGATCAAGGTGGTGCGACGGTGACGCTGCTCGACGGCGTCACCGGCTCGGGCAAGACCGAGGTTTATTTTGAAGCGGTCGCCGAGAATATAAGGCGCGGCAGGCAGACGCTGATCCTGATGCCGGAGATCGCGCTCACCGGTCAGTCGCTCGACCGGTTCACCACGCGCTTCGGCACGCGGCCGGCAGAATGGCATTCGCAATTGTCACAGCGCACGCGTGCAAGAACGTGGGCCGCGGTGGCGGCGAACGAGACACAGGTTGTGGTCGGTGCGCGCTCGGCGTTGTTTCTGCCGTATGCCGATCTCGGTTTGATCGTCGTCGATGAAGAGCACGATCCTGCTTACAAGCAAGAAGACGGCGCGCATTATCACGCGCGCGACATGGCGGTGGTGCGCGGCCGCGTCGCGAAAATTCCGGTCGTGCTGGCATCGGCGACGCCGTCGGTCGAATCCGAAGTCAATGCGCGGCGCGGGCGCTACAAGCAGTTGCATCTGCCGGAGCGGTTCGGCGGCGCGCATCTGCCGTCGATCGAGGCCATCGACATGCGGCGCGAAGGTCCGCCGCGCGGCCGTTTCATTGCGCCGAAGCTCGCGGAAGCCGTGCAGTTCACGCTGGAGCGCGGCGAGCAGGCACTGCTGTTTCTCAACCGCCGCGGCTACGCGCCTCTGACGTTGTGCCGAGCGTGCGGTTTCCGCATGCAATGCCCGAATTGCGATGCCTGGCTGGTCGATCACCGCTTCAAGAAGCGGCTGGTGTGCCATCACTGCGGCTTCAATTGCGGCACGCCGAACGAATGTCCGAAGTGCCACGCCACGGAAAGCTTCGCGCCGGTTGGCCCCGGCGTCGAGCGGCTGGAGCAGGAAGCGGCTGAACTGTTTCCCGACAAACGCATATTGGTTCTGTCGAGCGATCTCGTTGAGTCGATGGAGCGGTTGCGTCAGGAGCTGGACGACGTCGCCGCCGGACGTTTCGACATCGTCATCGGCACGCAGCTTGTCGCTAAAGGACACCATTTTCCGAAGCTCAATCTCGTGGGCATCGTCGACGCGGATTTGGGGCTCGGCAATGGTGATCCCCGCGCGGCGGAGCGGACGT